>CAMPIO010000019.1 GCA_946886405.1 uncultured Pseudoxanthomonas sp. | reverse complement strand
GTCCATGACCGCCTCCGCCGCAGCCTCCACGCCCACCAACTCCCCCGGTCGCGTGCTGTTCGCCAGCCTGATCGGCACCACCATCGAATTCTTCGATTTCTACATCTACGCGACGGCGGCGGTGCTGGTGTTCCCGCACCTGTTCTTTCCGCAGGGGGATCCGACCACTGCCACGCTGCAGTCGTTCGCCACGTTCGCGCTGGCCTTCATCGCGCGGCCGGTGGGGTCGGCGCTGTTCGGCCACTTCGGCGACCGCATCGGTCGCAAGGCGACGCTGGTGGCCGCGCTGCTGACGATGGGCATCTCGACGGTGCTGATCGGACTGCTGCCCACCTATGCCCAGGTCGGCATCGTGGCGCCGCTGCTGCTGGCGCTGTGCCGGCTGGGACAGGGCATCGGCCTGGGCGGGGAGTGGGGTGGCGCGGTGTTGCTGGCGACGGAGAACGCACCGCCCGGCAAGCGCGCGTGGTACGGCATGTTCCCGCAACTCGGGGCGCCGCTCGGTTTCCTGTGCTCGACCGGCATCTTCCTGTTGCTGACCGAAGTGATGAGCGACGCGCAGTTCCTCGCCTGGGGCTGGCGCATTCCCTTCCTGGCGAGCGCCGTGCTTGTGTTCGTCGGATTGTGGGTGCGGCTCAGCATCACCGAGACACCGGATTTCCAGAAGGCCCTGGACCGCGACGAACGCGTCAAGGTGCCGATGCTGACCACTGTGCGCGAGCATCCTTCCGCGCTGGTGACCGGCACCTTCGCGCTGGTCGCCACGTTCGTGCTGTTCTACCTGATGACCGTGTTCGCGCTGAGCTGGGGCACGTCGAAGCTGGGTTACACGCGCGAACATTTCCTGATGCTGCAGATGGTCGGCGTGCTGTTCTTCGCCCTGACCATTCCGCTGTCGGCGCTGTACGCAGACCGTTATGGGCGGCGCAACGCGATGATCGTCGCCACGCTGTTGATCATCGGCTTCGGCTTCCTGTTCGCCCCACTGCTGGAATCCGGCAGCGACCTGGGTGTGCTCGCGTTCCTGGCGCTGGGTTTGGGCGCAATGGGGCTGACCTACGGCCCGTGCGGGACGATCCTGGCCGAGATGTTCCCCACCGCCGTGCGCTACACCGGCGCGTCGCTGGCGTTCAATCTGGCCGGCATCCTCGGCGCATCACCGGCGCCTTACATCGCCACGCGGCTGGGTGAGCGTTACGGGCTTGCATCGGTCGGTTGGTATCTCGCCGCGATGGCAGGCCTGACATTGGTGGCACTGCTGGTCATGCCGCGCCGCCGGTAACGTGTCCGCACGCGCCGTAGCGTGCGCCACGCCCACGACCTCAGGATTCCTCCCCGTGCGCACAGCGCACGCTACGCGAACAGGCGCTTCATGGTGCGGCTCAGCCAGCCGCCCTGCTGGTGGTCCCGTACGAACTGGTTGAGGTGCCGCTTCACCGAGTCCGCGTAGGCCTTGTCGTCGTTGCGGATATGGTTGAACAGCCATCGCGACAGCATGCTGCGCAGCTCGTCCACGATGTCCTCGCCAGCCTCGAAGCGCAGGCGGTACTCCGACACGCGCTTGGTGAATACCTCGTGCACGCGACGATGTGCCGCGCTGAACGGGTAGCCCGCTTCTTCCATCAATTCCTCTTCGAACGCGAAGTGCGACAACGTGTAGTCGACCAGCTCGTCGATCACTTCGGAAACCGCGAAGCGCTCCATCGACTTCTGCGTGATGTGCAAATGATTGATCATTTCCACGATACGCCGGTGCTGGCCATCGATGATGTCGATGCCGGTGTCCATGTCGTCCTGCCAGATCAGCAGTGTCATGTGCGGATTCCCCCTGCCGGCGGATGCCGGAATGCAGGGGGAATCTAGGCGCGGGCATGCGTCGCGGCATTGATCGGGATCAATGCTGCGGCCGACCGTCGCAGAGACCTATGGGTTCTTGTAGGAGCGACGTGAGTCGCGACCGCCGGCCTGGCGCGATCGGTGCCCCTGGGGCGAGAGGTACACCCTTTCGGTGCCGAGTCGATGCGCGCCCGCATCACTCTCTCGCGGGCGCTTCATTCTTCCGGTCGCGACTCACGTCGCTCCTGCAGAGAGCGGCTAGCCGCTCGAGACCACCCGGTTCCGGCCACCGGCTTTCGCCAGATACAGCCGCCGGTCCGCTTCGCTGAGCAGGTGGTTCAGCGTCTGGCCCGGGAAGCGGGTGCGGAACACGCCGATGCTGACGGTCATGCGCAGCGTAGGGCCGCCGACGTCGACGTGGAGCGCCTCGATCGCGGCGCGCAGTGATTCGAAGTAGTCCACGGCCTCGCTTTCACCCAGGTACGGCACCAGTGCGCAGAACTCCTCGCCGCCGAAGCGGGCGATCAGGTCCTGCGTGCCGGCATGGCGTGCGATGGCGTGGGCCACCGCCTTGAGCGCGATATCGCCTGCCTCGTGGCCGTAGGTGTCGTTGATGTGCTTGAAGTGGTCGATGTCGATGATGGCGGCGGTCACCGACTGCTGCCTCCCCAACGTGTTCGGCAGTAGCGCGTGGCATTCGGCCAGGAAGTGGCGACGGTTCGGCAGGCCGGTGAGGAAGTCGCGCGTGGCGAGGTCCTGCAGGGTGCCGATCAGTTCCAGCTGGTCGATGTTCTGCGACACGCGGCAGAAGAATTCCTCGCGCGAAAAAGGCTTGTGCAGGAAGTCGTTCGCGCCACTTTTCAGGAAGCGCGGCACCAGACTGCCGTCGCTGGTCCCGGAGATGCCGATGATGGCCAGATGGTCGCGGGCGTGGCGTGCACGCAGCCGACGGGTGAACTCGTGTCCCTTCATGCCGGGCATCTCCTGGTCGACGATGGCCAGGCGGATGTCGGGATTTGCGTCGAGCATGGCCAGGCCGGCTTCGCCATCGGCCGCTTCCACCACGCGGAAGCCGTACATCGACAGCAGCGCCGCCGCATGCTGCCGGGCCGAGCGCGAGTCGTCGACGATCAGGGCGGCGATGCGACGGTTCCGTTCCAGCCGTTGTACCAGCCAGACCAGGTAATCGATGCTGCCCGGCGTGTTTTTCAGCACGTAGTCCACTACCTGGCGGCGCAGCACCTGCTCGCGCAGGGTGTCGTCGTAGACGCCACTGACGACGACGGTCGGCAACTGGCGCGACAGGAAGAATTCGACCACCTCGTCGTGGCTGCCATCGGCCAGCACCAGGCTGGTGACCACCATGAACCAGTCCGGATGTTTTTCCAGCGTCGTGCGGGCTCCGGCCAGCGTGGAGGCGTAGACCACGGGCAGGCTGAGCTTCTGCTCGATGGCTTCGCCGATGAGGCGTGCATGCGTGCGCGAATTCTCCACCACCAGGACGCGCTGGGGCAGGGGGGATTGGCTGGCGATGGCAGGTACGGCGCGTTGCGGACTGGACATGCTCGGTGAGGCCGAGGAAGGTTCCTGTCACTTCTATCGGCCGCCACCGGATGGACTTGAGAGCGCCGTCACGAAATATGACGCGCGTGTGGAACACCTACCAGAGCGCGTCGCGCAGCTTGTACCAGGCCATTCCCGCGACCAGGAGCGGCGTGCGCAGCGCACGACCGCCGGGGAACGGGTGGTGGTCGATCTTCGCGAACAGGTCCAGCCGTTCGGACTGGCCGCGGATGGCCTGGGCCAGCGTAGTGCCGGCGAGGCCTGCAGCGATCAGGCCGTGGCCGGAGAAGCCCTGGGCGAAGTAGAGATTGGGCGCCAGCCGACCCCAATGCGGCGCTCGGTTGAGGGAGATGTCGATCATTCCGCCCCATAGATATTCGATGCCGACGTCGTGCAGTTGCGGAAAGACGCGATGCATGCGTCGCGTCATCACGCTACGCAGGTTGGGCGGCGTCATCGTCGAGTAGCTGGCACGGCCGCCGAACAGCAGTCGGTGGTCGCGGCCCAGTCGGAAGTAGTCCAGCGCCCAGTTGGCGTCGGCTACCGCCATGTCGTTGCGGATCAGATCGCGCGCGCGCGCTTCGCCCAGCGGCGGCGTGGCGGCGATATAGGTGCCGACCGGCATCATCCGCGACTCCAGTTCCGGCGCGATCCCGCGCAGCAGCGCGTTGCCGGCCAGGATCACGGTGTCGCATACGACCTCGCCCTGCGCGGTTTTCAGCACGGGGCGCGCACCCCGTATCAGCTGGGTGACCCGCGAACCCTCGAAGATGCGTGCGCCCGCCTCCAGCGCGGCGCGACCCAGTCCCAGTGCATAGGCGAGTGGATGCAGGTGGCCGCTGACCGGGTCGTACATCGCGCCCAGGTAGCGGTCGCTGGCAAGTTCCGCGCGCAGGCGCTCGCGGTTCCACCACTGCACGGGATGACCATAGCGGGTGTTGAAGTCCTCGACCGCGTGTTCGACCTCGCGCTGCTGTCGCGGCTTGATCGGCACGGTGGCATGGCCGTCGCGCCAATCGCAGTCGATCGCATGCCGGTCGATCCGCTCGCGCAGCCAGCGCAGGCCGTCCAGCGACAGGTCGAACATTTTCTTCGCATCGTCGAAGCCGACCAGCGCTTCCAGCTTCGCTTCGCCGCAGCTGAAACCGGCGATCGCCTGCCCGCCGTTGCGCCCCGACGCGCCCCAGCCGATGCGCTCGGCTTCCAGTACGACGACCTTGTATCCGGCTTCGGCCAGTTCCAGCGCCGCGGACAGCCCGGTGTAGCCGGCGCCGAGGATGCAGACGTCGGCCTCGGTGCGGCCTTGCAGCGCAGGTTGCGCAGGCAAGGGTGTGGCGCTGGCGACGTACCAGCTGTCGGGATACAGAGCGCCAGAAGACGACATCACGAGATCTCTCGGTCGTCATTCCGGCACACGCCGGAATCCACTTTGATTTTCTGCTTTCTCGTAATAGTGAGAGCAAGATGTATGCCCCGCCGTTCGGCGGTTGAGAGCCCTGCTTGCGCCGGAATGACGACGGACGATGCGCGCGCCATCCCCATCACACCGACCGCAGATACCACGCATATTCCAGATCCGTCACCTCGGAATAGAAGCTGTGCATTTCCTTGAGCTTCTGCTGGCCATAGATGTGCTGGAACGACGCGCCGAACTGTTCGCGGATGAACTCGCTGCCCATGAACGCGCCGATCGCTTCGCGCCAGAACGGCGTGCGGATCTCGGTCTGTTCGTAGGCGTTGCCGGTGATCGGCGGGCCGGGGTCGAAGCCCTGTTCGATGCCGTGCAACATGCCGGCAAGCACGGCGGCGGTGACCAGATAGATGTTGGCGTCCGCACCCGCGATGCGGTGCTCGATGCGCGTATTCGCTTCGTCGCTGTGCGGGATGCGCATGGCAACGGTACGGTTGTTGTAGCCCCACACGTCGTTGAGCGGCACGAACGCATTCAACACGAAGCGGCGGTAGCTGTTGGCATGCGGCGCGAACGGCAGCAGGCAATCCTGGTCGCTGCGCTGCAGGCCGCCGATGGCGTGCTTCAGGGCATCGGCCGGCGCCGACGGTGGCGAGGCGAAGATGTTGCGGCCATTGGCGTCCAGCACGCTGGCGTGGATATGCATGCCGCTGCCGGCCTGCTCGGCGAAGGGCTTGGCCATGAAGCTGGCCATCAGGCCCTGCTGCTGCGCGGCCGCCTTGATCGCGCGCTTGAGGTAGATCGCGTCGTCGCAGGCGAGCAGGGCATCGTCGCGGTGCTTCAGGTTGATCTCGAACTGGCCGGGTGCGTATTCCGCCACCGCGGTATCCGCGGGAATGCGTTGCGCGCGGCACGCGGCAGCCACCGCATCGGTGAAGCCGCGGTAGTCGTTCAGGTCTTCCATGTAGTAGACCTGCGTGCTGGTATTGCGCTGGCCCGTCGCGGGATTGATCGACGCACGCGGTCTGCCGGCATCGTCCGTGCGCTGGTCGAACAGGTAGAACTCCAGTTCCACCGCGACGACGGGCTTCAGTCCCCGTGCGGCGTAACGTGCCAGCACCCGCTTCAGCACCTCGCGCGGATTGGCTTCGAACGTGCCGCCGTTCGCGTCCTCCATGCTGAGCAGGAGTTGCGCGGCCGGCCGGGGCGACCACGGCACGGGTCGCAGCGAGCCCGGCACAGGACGGCAGATGCGGTCTTCGTCGCCGATGTCGTAGCCCAGTCCGGTCTCTTCCACTGTATTGCCGGTGATGTCGGTGGCGATCAGTGACATCGGCAGGCACACGCCGTCACGGTAGACCTTCTCCAGCGCGTCGCGGGTGATGCGCTTGCCGCGCAGCAGGCCGTTCATGTCGGGCAGCAGCAGGTCGACCTGTTCGCAGTCGGGGATCGCGGCCAGGGTGGTCGCGTCGTCGGTGGGCAGGGAAAGCGCGTCGGAATCGGGGCGCATGAAGGTCATCCAGGAGGCTGCGTCGCAGCTTAGCAGAGCGATCGATGCGTCAAGAATACTCAACGCATGGATTTCCGGAACCCACTGAAATGCCCGAATTTGGTGCCGCAGCGCACCATATCGGCGCCAAAAGTGTCATCTGGCCTCGTCGTGTTGTAAAAATAAAACGGCCGGGTTAACTTGCCCGTAAGCCATTCGGGCTTCCTGCATGACCCTGTTGCCGCGGGTCGGTCTTCCGACCGACCACAAGCAAATCGGTGCACATCCCTTTCTCGCGGTGGGCGAGAAGTACGTGCGCGCGGTGGTCGACGGGGCGGGCTGCCTGCCGCTGCTGGTGCCGACGCTGGATCCGGTACTTCCGCTGCGCCAGGTGCTCGAAGGCCTCGACGGCCTGCTGCTGACCGGTGCCGTCAGCAATATCGAGCCGCACCATTACAGCGATGAGTCCAGTTACGAAGGGAACCTGCTGGATCCGCGCCGTGACGCCACCAACCTGCCGCTGATCCCGCTCGCGATCGAGATGGGTGTGCCCGTGCTGGCGATCTGCCGTGGCTTCCAGGAAGTCAACGTGGCCTTCGGCGGCAGCCTGTACCAGAAGGTGCACGAACAGCCGGGTTTCATGGAGCACCGCGAGAACAAGGACGATCCCCTGGATCTGCAGTACGGTCCGGCGCACGACGTCGCGCTGGTGCCGGGCGGCGTGTTGGCCACGCTCGTCGGCGGTACGCAGGCCACGGTCAATTCGCTGCATGGCCAGGGCGTGCGTCGGCTGGGCGACGGCCTGGTGGTCGAGGCGCAGGCGCCGGATGGTCTGATCGAAGCGTTCCGCCACGAGGGCCCCGCCTTCATGCTGGCGGTTCAGTGGCATCCGGAATGGAAGGTGACGGAAAACCCGTTCTACCTCGCGATCTTCCGCGCTTTCGGCGACGCCTGTCGTGCGCGCGCGGCGCGGCTTGGAGCAGCGGCATGAAGCGGCGGCATCCCCCGCCCTGGGCAGGAGGCGCAGGCCACGTCGTGGCGGCGTAGACGTCCGACCGCGAAACGCGGCGGCTCCTTTCCTCCCTCCCTGATTGCGCGGACACCATGAGCCAGAAGAAACAGACACCACGAAAGAAGACGGCGGCCGCCGAGCCAGCGGACAGTTCGCTGCGACGCTGGCTGAAGGAGCGCAGCATCACCGAGGTCGAGTGCCTGGTGCCCGACATCACCGGCATCGCGCGCGGCAAGATCATTCCGGCCGACAAGTTCAGCCACGACTACGGCACGCGCCTGCCGGAAGGCATCTTCGCCACCACGGTCACCGGCGACTATCCGGACGACTACTACGACCTGACCTCGCCGTCGGACTCGGACATGTTCCTGCGACCGGATCCGGATACCGTGCGGATGGTGCCGTGGGCCACCGATCCCACTGCCCAGGTTATCCACGACTGCCACACCAAGGACGGCAAGCCGCACGATCTCGCGCCGCGCAACGTACTGCGGCGCGTGCTCGCCGCCTACGAGAAGGAAGGGCTGCGTCCCGTGGTGGCGCCGGAACTGGAATTCTTCCTGGTACAGAAGAACACCGATCCGGATTTCCCGCTGCTGCCGCCCGCCGGCCGCTCGGGTCGCCCGGAAACGGCGCGGCAGTCGTACTCGATCGATGCGGTCAACGAGTTCGACCCGATCCTCGACCTGATGTACGACTACTGCGATGCGATGGAACTGGACGTGGACACGCTGATCCATGAATCCGGCGCCGCGCAGCTGGAGGTCAACTTCACCCACGACGACGCACTGTCGCGTGCCGACCAGGTGTTCCTGTTCAAGCGCACGATGCGCGAGGCGGCGATGCGCCATGGCGTATATGCGACGTTCCTGGCCAAGCCGATGGAGAATGAGCCCGGCAGCGCCATGCATATCCACCAGAGCCTGCTGGACGTGAAGACCGGCCGAAACGTGTTCACCGGCAAATCAGAAGGCAAGGGCAGCAAGCTGTTCGGCCATTACCTGGGCGGCTTGCAGAAGTACGTGCCGATGGCGATGGCGTTCTTCGGCCCCAACGTCAATTCCTATCGCCGGCTGGCGCTGGGGCAGGTGGCGCCGATCAACGTGCAGTGGGGCTACGACAACCGCACCTGCGGCTTGCGCGTGCCGATGGACACGCCGGAGAACATGCGCGTGGAGAGCCGCTTTGCCGGCTCCGATGCGAATCCGTATCTGGCGATGGCCGGCACGCTGGCATGTGGCCTGCTCGGTATCCGCGAGCAGCTGAAGCCGACCGAACCGCTGGCCACCAGCGCGCAGGACATCGGCTTCGAGCTGCCGCGCTCGCTGGGCGAGGCGCTGGACGAACTCGAAGGCTGCAAGCCGCTGCAGGAGCTGATGGGTGCGCGCTTCGTGCGCGCCTACGTGTCGGTGAAGCGCAAGGAATACGAGACCTTCTTCCGCGTGAACACCTCGTGGGAGCGGGAATTCCTGTTGTTCAACGACTGACCCAGTTGCTTTCTGTAGGAGCGACGTGAGTCGCGACCGCACGCTCAACGGGTGCATCCCGGTCGCGACTCACGTCGCTCCTACAAAAAGCATTGCATTGGAGCTCTACATGACCCGACTCGACACCCGCACCCTGCAGAAGCTCGACGCCGAGCATCATCTGCATCCGTTCAACGACAATGCCGCGCTGGCGAAGAAAGGCACGCGCATCCTCACCAAGGGCGAGGGCTGCTACGTCTGGGATGCGGAAGGCAACCAGCTGCTCGACGCCTTCGCCGGCCTGTGGTGCGTCAACGTCGGTTACGGGCGCAAGGAGCTGGGGGAGGTGGCGTCGAAGCAGATGACGCAACTGGCGTACTACAACAGCTTCTTCCAGTGCACGACCGAGCCGACGATCGCGCTGGCCGCCAAGCTGGCGGAGCTTGCCCCGGGAGATCTCAACCATTCCTTCTTCGTCAATTCCGGCTCGGAAGCCAACGACACCATCCTGCGCATGGTCCGCCATTTCTGGGCGGTGCAGGACAAGCCGCAGAAGAACATCTTCATCGGCCGTCACGACGGCTATCACGGCACCACCATGGCCGGCGCCAGCCTGGGTGGCATGAAGGGCATGCACAAGCAGGGTGGACTGCCGATTCCGGACATTCACCATATCGATCCGCCGTTCTGGTTCTCCGACGGCGGTGATCTGTCCGAGGACGAGTATGGTCTGGTCGCGGCGCGCCGGCTGGAACAGAAGATCCTCGAACTCGGTCCTGACCGCGTGGCCGCCTTCATCGGCGAACCCATCATGGGCGCGATCGGCGTTTACATCCCGCCGAACACCTACTGGCCCGAGATCGAACACATCTGCCGCCAGTACGACGTGCTGCTGGTGGCCGACGAAGTCATCTGCGGTTTCGGCCGCACCGGCGAATGGTTCGGTTCTCAATACTTCGGTTTCCAGCCGGACATCATGCCGGTGGCCAAGGGGATCACCTCGGGCTACATCCCGCTGGGCGCGGCGATGTTCAACGACCGCGTGGCCAAGGTGCTGAAAGAGCAGGGTGGCGAACTGGCGCATGGCGCCACGTACTCCGGGCACCCGGTGTGTGCGGCGGTGGCGCTGGAGAACATCCGCATCCTGCAGGACGAAAACATCGTCGAGCGGGCCAAGACCGAGATCGCGCCCTATCTGGCGCAGCGCTGGGCCGAGCTGGGCGAGCACCGCCTGGTCGGACAGGCGCGCATCGCCGGCATGGTCGGTGCGCTGGAACTGGTGCCGGACAAGCGCAAGCGCGCGTTCTTCCCGGAGCGCGGCACGGTCGGTCCGCGCTGCCGCGACCACGCGCTGAAGCACGGACTGATCCTGCGCGCGACCTGGGACGCGATGCTGCTGTCGCCGCCGCTGGTCATCACCCGCGAGCAGGTCGACGAGCTGTTCGAGAAGACGTGGAAGGCGCTCAACGACACCGCGACGGACCTGGGAATGTAAGGTCATCGAACGGTCCGTGCGCTGCGTCACAGCGCGGCGGCCCGGGCGTATGATGGTTCCATCCCCCGATCCTGCTCCATGGAGAACCCGATGAAGCTCAAGACCCTCACCGTCATGCTGGCCGCCGCCGTAATGGCGGCCTGTGGCGGCAAGGATGGAGCGACCGCCGATGGCGCGTCGTCCAAGACATTGAATGTCTACAACTGGTCGGACTACATCGCCGAGGACACCATCCCGAATTTCGAGCAGCAGTCGGGCGTCAAGGTCACCTATGACGTGTTCGACAGCGACGAGATGGTCGAGACCAAGTTGCTGGCCGGCAGCAGCGGCTACGACGTCGTGGTGCCGTCGCTGAGCTTCCTGGGCCGGCAGATCCAGGCAGGCGTGTTCCTTCCGCTGGACAAGAGCAGGATCCCCAACCTGAAGAACCTCGACCCCAAGATGCTGGAGCGCATCGCGCTGCAGGATCCGGGCAACCAGTTCGCCGTGCCGTACCTGTGGGGCACCAGTGGCATCGGCTACAACGTCGACAAGATCAAGGCCATCTTCGGCGACACCGCCGTGACCGGCAGCTGGGACGTGGTGTTCAAGCCGGAGAACGCGGCCAAGCTCAAGGACTGCGGCATCACCGTGCTGGATACGCCGTCGGAACTGATCCCGATCGCACTGAATTACCTGGGCGAGGATCCGCACAGCGTCGATCCCAAGGTGATCGACAAGGCGGCGGCGTTGCTGAAGTCGATACGCCCGTACATCCGCAACTTCCACTCGTCCTCGTACATCAACGACCTGGCCAACGGCGATGTCTGCCTGGTGGTGGGTTGGTCCGGCGACATCATCCAGGCGCGCGACCGTGCCGCCGAATCGGGCAACGGTGTCAACGTGGCGTACTCCATCCCGAAGGAAGGTGCGCCGCAATGGTTCGACATGCTGGCGATTCCGAAGGACGCCAAGAACGTCGACAGCGCCTACGCCTTCATCAACTACCTGCTGGATCCGAAGGTGGCGGCGGCCAACACCAACTTCGTGACGTATCCAAACCCGGTACCGGAATCCAAGCCGCTGGTCGACAAGGCGATCGCGGACGATCCGACGATCTATCCGCCGGCGGACGTGGACGCGAAACTGTTCACCTTCGCGGTGCTGCCGCCGGACGTGGATCGCCAGTACACGCGCATCTGGACGGAACTGAAAACCGGACGTTGAAACACCAAGGGCGCGTGCCGTGAAGGACGCGCCCTTCGTCATCGTGGCGCAGCCCGGGGAAGCGGGCGGTGGCACAGGGGGGGTAGGGGAGCATCACGGCATGGACCGGCCACTGCAATGACAGCACGCCTGCGGCGGCCCTTGGCCGGCAAAGGACCACATCACGCCGCCCTCGCGGGCCGAACGGAGAGAGTTTGATGAAACTGCGCGTACTGGCAACGACCCTGGCCTTGTGTACTCTCGCCGCATGCGGCGGCAAATCCGGTGGCGAAGGCGGCGATGCCGCTGGCGGCGCCAAGCAGGTCAACGTCTACAACTGGTCCGATTACATCGCCGAAGACACCATCCCGAACTTCGAGAAGGCCACCGGCATCAAGGTGACCTACGACGTGTTCGACAGCAACGAGGTGCTCGAGACGAAGCTGCTGGCCGGCAGCAGCGGCTACGATGTGGTCGTGCCGACGATGAACTTCCTCGGACGGCAGATCCAGGCCGGCGTGTTCCTGCCGCTGGACAAGAGCAAGATCCCCAACTACGCCAATCTGGACCCGGCGCTGATGAAGCGGCTGGAGAACCAGGACCCGGGCAACCAGCACGCCATTCCCTACATGTGGGGCACCACCGGGATCGGCTACAACGTCGACAAGGTCAAGGCCGCGTTCGGCAACACCGACATCGCGAGCAGCCTGGACATCGTCTTCAAGCCGGAGAACATCAGCAAGCTGAAGGACTGCGGGGTCACGTTCCTCGACACGCCGTCGGAGATCATTCCGATCGCGCTGAACTACCTGGGCGAAGACCCGAACAGCCAGGATCCGGCCGTGATCGACAAGGCGGCTGCGCTGCTCAAGACCATCCGTCCCTACATCACCAACTTCCATTCCTCGCAGTACATCGATGCGATGGCGAACGGCGACACCTGCCTGGTCGTCGGCTGGTCCGGCGACATCATCCAGGCGCGCGATCGCGCGGTCGAAGCCAAGAACGGCGTCAACATCGCCTATGCGATCCCGAAGGAAGGCGCGCCGCAATGGTTCGATATGCTGGCCATTCCGAAGGACGCCAAGCACGTCGATGAAGCGTACGCCTTCATCAACCACCTGCTCGACCCGCAGGTGATGGCCAACAACTCCAACTTCATCAGCTACCCGAATGCCATTCCCAAGGCGAAGGCGCTGATGGACAAGTCGATCACCGACGATCCGACGATCTACCCGACGCCCGACGTCGAGGCGAAGCTGTTCACCTTCGCCATCATCACGCCCGAGGTCGATCGGCAGTACACGCGGATCTGGACGGAACTGAAGACCGGCAAGTAAGGGCCGCGACCGGGACGGAGCTTGTCCGTCCCGGATCGGCGAGCGCAATCACCCACATCCAGGCCGGCGCCCATGCAGCCCGGCGACCAGGGGATCTCCATGGCGGCAGAACAGGGCAACGGCGCGGCACAGAACGGCAAGGCGAATGCGCAGGAGTACCTGCGCATCGTCGACGTGCGCAAGGAGTTCGACGGGTTCGTCGCGGTGGACGACACCAACCTGACCATCCGCAAGGGCGAAATCTTCGCCCTGCTGGGGGGCTCGGGCAGCGGCAAGTCCACCCTGCTGCGCTGCCTGGCGGGGTTCGAGAAACCTTCTTCCGGCAAGATCTACCTGGATGGGCAACTGCTCAACGACCTGCCGCCCTACGAGCGGCCGCTCAACATGATGTTCCAGTCGTACGCACTGTTTCCGCACATGACGGTGGAACAGAACATCGCCTTCGGCCTGAAACAGGATGGCCTGTCGAAGGATGCCATCAGGAAGCGCGTGGAAGAGATGCTGGCGCTGGTGCAACTGGGCAAGCTGGCCAAGCGCAAGCCGCACCAGCTCTCCGGTGGCCAGCAGCAGCGCGTGGCGCTGGCGCGGTCGTTGGCCAAGGGGCCGAAGCTGCTGCTGCTCGACGAACCGATGGGTGCGCTGGACAAGAAGCTGCGCTCGCAGATGCAGCTGGAGCTGGTCAGCATCATCGAGAAGTCGGGCGTGACCTGCGTGATGGTCACCCACGACCAGGAAGAGGCGATGACGATGGCCACCCGCATCGCGCTGATGGACCAGGGTTGGATCCGCCAGGTCGGAACGCCGGATGAAATCTACGAACAGCCGACCAGCCGCTTCGCCGCCGAGTTCATCGGCTCGGTGAACCTGATCGAAGGCGCGGTGGAAGAGGACGAGGCCAACTACGTCACGATCCGTTCGCCGCAGCTGCCGGATCCCATCTATATCGGTCACGGCATCTCGGGATTCGAAGGGCAGGAGGTCGGCTTCGCGGTGCGGCCGGAGAAGCTGGGCATCGGCAAGAACGAGCCGCCGCAGCCGCACAACAAGGCCAAGGGCGTGATCGAGGACATCGCCTACTTCGGCAGTCATTCGGTCTATCACGTGCGCCTGCCGAGCGGGTACAAGTTCATGGCCAACTTCGCCAACGTGCAACGCTGGGCCAGCGAAGGTCTCACCTGGAATGATGAAGTCTGGGTCTGGTGGGGCGACAACGACGGCGTGGTGCTGACCTCATGAACCTCCTCCGCTCCCTGGGCAAGCGCCTGCCGGGGCCACGCTGGGGCGTGATCTCCGTGCCCTACGTCTGGCTGCTGCTGTTCTTCGCCATCCCGTTCCTGATCGTGCTGAAGATCTCGTTCGCCAAGCTGGCGATCGCGATGCCGCCCTATACGCCCATCCTCGAATACATCGACGAGGCGCTGACGCTCAAGCTCAACCTGGGCAACTACGCGGCCCTGTTCACCGACTCCCAGTACGTCGCCGCCTACCTCAGCTCGATCAAGATCGCGGCCATCTCGACCTTCCTCGCGCTGCTGGTGGCGTACCCGATCGCCTACGTCATCGCGCGCATGCCGCCCTCGTCACGCAACATCGCGATGATGCTGGTGGTGCTGCCCTCGTGGACGTCGTTCCTGATCCGCGTCTATGCCTGGATCGGCATCCTCAAGAACAACGGCCTGCTCAACAATCTGCTGATGAAGATCGGCATCATCGACGAGCCGCTGCAGATCCTGTACACGCCGATGGCGGCTTACATCGGCATCGTTTACTGCTATCTGCCGTTCATGGTGTTGCCGCTGTATACCAACCTCGTCAAGCACGACGACCGGTTGCTGGAAGCCGCCTATGACCTTGGCGCGAAGCCGTGGAAAGCGTTCTTCACCATCACGCTGCCGCTGTCCAAGGCCGGCATCATCGCCGGCTGCATGCTGGTGATGATCCCGGCGGTCGGCGAGTTCGTGATTCCCGAACTGCTCGGCGGTCCGGACACGCTGATGATCGGCCGCGTGCTGTGGGGCGAGTTCTTCAACAACCGCGACTGGCCAGCCGCATCCGCCGTGGCCATCGTCATGCTGGTCCTGCTGCTGATCCCGATCCTGATCTTCAACCGGGTGCAGCAGCGCGAGATGGAAGGGAGGCTGACATGAGTCGCGCACGACAACGCGCCGTCAACTGGACGGTGCTGGGGCTGGGCTTCGCTTTCCTTTACGTGCCCGTCTTCATCCTGATGGTGTATTCCTTCAACGAGTCGCGCCTGGCGACCGTGTGGTCTGGTTTCTCGCTGAAGTGGTACGTCGAGTTGTTCCGCGACAAGCAGATGCTGCAGGCCGCGTGGATCAGCATCAAGGTGGCGTTCTGGACCGCGAGCGCGGCCGTGGTGCTGGGTACGCTGGCGGCCTTGGTGATGACGCGCATGCGCCGTTTCCCGGGCAAGACGCTGTTCGGCGCGCTCATCACCGCGCCGCTGGTGATGCCCGAGGTGATCATCGGCCTGTCGATCCTGCTGATGTTCGTCTCGCTCGGGCAGGTGGTCGGCCTGCAGCCGCGCGGCATCCTGTCGATCTGGATCGCGCACGTCACCTTCACCCTGGCCTTCGTCACCGTGGTGGTGTCCTCGCGGCTGTCCGAACTGGACAAGTCGCTGGAGGAAGCGGCCATGGACCTGGGGGCGAACCGGATCAAGGTGTTCTTCCTCATCACCCTGCCGATCATCGCGCCCGCATTGGTCTCGGGCTGGCTGCTGGCTTTCACGCTGTCGCTGGACGACGTGGTGATCGCCAGCTTTGTCGCCGGCCCCAGTTCCACCACGTTGCCGATGAAGGTGTTCTCGTCCGTCCGCATGGGCCTGAGCCCGAAGATCAACGCCCTCGCGACGCTGATGATCCTGGTGGTGAGCGTTGCGGCGTTCCTCGGGTGGTGGCTCATGGCCCGGGAAGAAAAGCGTCGCCAGCGCGACATGCAGCTGGCGCTGCAGGACAACGGCTGATGCGGTGGCAGCCAAGCACGCGCCGCATCCTGATCCCCTTGTAGGAGCGCCCTCGGGCGCGATGCTTTTCGTCGGCGTTTAGGGAAAACATCGCGCCCCAGGGCGCTCCTACAAAGCCACGACGATCCGCTAACACACGCCGACCGAAGATGTCGGCCAGGCAAGAGAATCTTCCATGACCGTCGAAACCATCAATCCGGCGACCGGCAAGGTCGACTACCGCCATGAACTGATGGCATCCGCGCAGGTGGATGCCGTGCTGGCCGCGTCCGCGCGGGCGTTCCCGGCCTGGTCCGCGCTGTCGCTGGCCGAGCGTGGCAAGGTCCTGCGTGCGATAGGCGCCGAGTTGCGCCGTCGCCGCGATGACATCCAGCGCATCATGACCGCCGAGATGGGCAAGCTGCGCAAGGAGGCACTGGCCGAAGTCGACAAGTGCGCCGGCGCCTGCGATTACTACGCCGACCACGCCGCCGACTACCTGCAGGACCAGCCGGTCGCGACCGATGGCCAGCGCAGCTACGTGCGCTACGAACCGATCGGGTGCGTGCTGGCGGTGATGCCGTGGAATTTCCCGATCTGGCAGGTGTTCCGCTTCCTCGCGCCGGCCTTCATGGCCGGCAACGTGGCGGTGCTCAAGCACGCCAGCAACGTGCCGCGCTGCGCCGACATGATCGGTGAGGTATTGGCCGCAGCGGGCCTGCCGGACGGTGTGTTCGGCGTGCTGCACATCGACAACGACCAGGCTGCCGAGGTCATCCGCGATCCGCGCGTGGCTGCGGTGACGCTGACCGGCAGCGAGCGCGCCGGTCGATCCGTCGCGTCCAACGCCGGCAGCCAGTTGAAGAAGAGCGTGATGGAACTCGGCGGCAGCGATGCGTTCATCGTGCTGGACGATGCCGACCTGGACAAGACGGTCGCCGGCGCCGTGGCCTCGCGTTTCGGCAATGCGGGACAGACCTGCATCGCGGCGAAGCGTTTCATCGTGCAGGAAGGCATCGCAGACGATTTCGTGAAGCGCTTCGTCGAAGCCGCATCGAAGCTGACACTAGGCGACCCGCAGGACGACGCCACCACGCTCGCGCCCATGGCACGCCAGGATCTTCGCGATGAACTGCACAGGCAGGTGCAGGCCAGCGTCTCGAAAGGCGCCAAGGTGTTGCTGGGTGGTGAACCCGATCCGTCGCATGCAGGCTATCCCGCATCGATCCTCGATGCCGTGGTGCCCGGCATGCCCGCTTACGAGGAGGAACTGTTCGGTCCCGTGGCCAGCATCCTGCGGGTGAAGGACGATGCCGAGGCGGTGCGCGTGGCCAACGACACCACGTTCGGCCTGGGCGGCAGCGTGTGGACGAAGGACGTGGCGCGCGGTGATCGCATCGCGCGACAGCTGGACGTCGGGGCTGCGTTCGTCAACGCGATCGTGCGCAGCGACGTGCGGCTGCCGTTCGGTGGCACCAAGCGATCCGGTTTCGGGCGCGAACTGGCCGAGCACGGCATCCACGAGTTCATGAACATCAAGTCGGTCTATATCGCCTGACCGATGGTTGCCTCGTAGAGCCGAGCTTGCTCGGCTGCCTGATGATGGACATGGGGGGAAAGCAGCGGAGCAAGCTCCGCTCTACGGTGTCCATGGGTGGAACGGATGGTTACGGTGGTCGCCGTTCCTATGCGGCCACGCCGGTGCCATCTTGCCGGTAGTTGAATTGGAGGCACCATGGGCACCCTGACCGATACCACCCCCGCCCGCGTGATCCGCACGATCCGCGGCCGGCCCACGTCCGATGGCGCGGGCGTCAAGCTCACGCGCGTGATCGGCGGTCCCGACCTGCCGGACCTGGACCCGTTCCTGTTGCTGGACGAGTTCGGGACCGACAAGGCCGAGGACTACCTTGCCGGTTTTCCCGAGCATCCGCATCGCGGCTTCGAGACCGTCACGTACATGCTCGATGGCCGCATGCGTCACCGCGACAACCACGGCAATGAAGGCCTGTTGACGCCCGGCGCCGTGCAGTGGATGACGGCCGGTCGCGGGTTGGTGCACTCGGAGATGCCGGAGCAGGAATCCGGCCGCATGCGCGGCTTCCAGCTGTGGGTGAATCTGCCCGCGCGCGAGAAGATGACGGCGCCGACGTACCAGGAGTTCGCCCCGGATAAGATCCCGGTGGCGCAGCCGGCCAGTGGCGTCGAGGTCAAGGTGATCGCCGGTACCGTGGGCGACACGCAGGGTCCGATTTCGCAACCGGCCACCGATCCGGTGTACCTCGACATCGCGCTGCAGCCGGGGCATGCGTGGGACTACGCACTGCCCGTCGGCCACAACGCGTTCGTCTATGTGTTCGAAGGCGCGGTGACGGTGGGCGAGGGCGATGAAGCACGCGCACTGGAGACGCACGAGATGGGCGTGCTGGGCGGTGGCGACATGGTGCAGGTGCGCGCCGGCAGCGAGCCTGCGCGCCTGATCCTGGTGGCGGGTCGTCCACTGCGCGAGCCGGTGATGCGCCACGGCCCGTTCGTCATGAATACGCGGCAGGAACTGATGCAGGCCTTCGTCGATTTCCAGGAAGGCCGCTTCTGAACGGGCAGGGGGCGGAACGAAGTTCCGCCTCCAGCGGCAATCAGTTGCCGGCGGACAGTTGCGCGCTGGTGGCGCGCACGTCGAGTTGTTGCGCCAGCGAAATCAGGCTGCCCAGTTCGTCAGGCGAGTTCGCGTTGATCCACACCTGTGCGTAGCGGTCGTTGTCCAGCTCGACGACGGTAATGCGGCGCGAGGCCATCGCGGACGAGGTTTCCTGGCCGGCCAGATCGGGGCGATACCAGAAAATCTCTTCGCCGGAGAACGAGCTTTCTTCTTCGCGCAGCCGCCGCTCCAGGCGGATCCGTGGGTCGCGGGAGGTGAGCATGACGTTCAAGACCTCGCGCCCGTCGGCGGCGACCGCCTTGCAGGCGATGAACGTGGCATCCACACGTTGTTGCCACTCCAGGCCGGCGTTTGCGGGCAGGGTGGGACACGGCGGCGCTGTCTGCGCCCAGGCGGCGGCGGAAAACAGGCAAAGGCATGCAGCGATCATGGTCTTCATGGAAATCCCCTGGGGTGGCATGCCCCGGCTCACGACGGTACGAAGGTCCGCGCATCGTGGCAGGCCGTCACGGCCCTCCGTCATCCCCTGGCATCCCACGTTGCGGGCTGCCGTTTTCCCCCGGCAGTCGACCCGACCATAGCCCATGCTGCGTCGCAAAACAACGCGAGGCGCGCGCTAACGGCGACCGCAGTCACACGCATTTCGTCGCCGTGCCCGGCATCCACCGGGCACGGCGCGCGATGCTCAGTCGCGGTCGCGACCCAGCCAGCCGTAGAGCATGCCGCCAATCAGGCCGCCGAGGATCGGTGCCAGCCAGAACAGCCACAGTTGTCCCACGGCGGCGGGGCCCGCGAACAGCGCGACCGCGGTGGAACGTGCCGGATTCACCGAGGTGTTGGTGACGGGGATGCTGATCAGGTGGATCAGCGTCAGCGCCAGGCCGATCGCGATCGGTGCGAAACCCACCGGTGCACGGCCATGAGTGGACCCCATGATGACGATCAGGAAGAACGCCGTGAGCACGACCTCGGTCAGGAACGCCGCCGCGACACTGAAGCCGCCGGGCGACATCGCGCCGTAGCCATTGCTGGCGAACGCGCCTGCCGCGTTGGGGTCGACCGAGAACGCCGGGTTGCCCTTGGCGATCTGCCACAGGATGAAGCCTGCCGCGAGGCCACCCAAGACTTGTGCGACGACGTAGGGCACGAGGTCCTTGGCCGGGAACCGTCCGCCGGCCCACAGGCCGACACTGACCGCCGGGTTGAAGTGGCCGCCCGAAATATGGCCGAAGGCGTAGGCGCCGGTGAGGACCGTCAGGCCGAACGCCAGCGACACGCCCAGCAGGCCGATGCCCAGCGGATTGCCGTCGCCGCCGAAGTTGGCCGCCAGCACTGCGCTGCCACAGCCACCCAACACCAGCCAGAAGGTCCCCAGGAACTCTGCCGCGAGCCTCTTCGCCATACTCATGTCAGCTCCCCTCGTTATCGTGCGCCCCGTCACATGACGGTGCGCGCACGATAGCGGATGCCCGTCGCCGGAGATGTTTGCTTTGCGTTACGCGGCAGGCATTCAGATGCCAAGGAAGTTCGTGTCACATTTACCCGGCAGTTGGACGCACGCCTACCGTTCGGGCAGCGGGATGAACTCGGTTTCGCCGGGCACATGGCCGAAGCGGCCGTCCAGCCAGTCCTGCTTGGCCTGCTCGATGCGCTCCTTGGAACTGGAGACGAAGTTCCACCACAGATGGCGGGGCGCATCCAGCGGTTCGCCGCCCAGCAGCATGGCCTTCACGGGTGTCTTCGCACGCAGCACGGAACGGCTGCCGCGGTCGAACACCACCAGGTGCTTCTCGGGGATATCGGCGCCGTCCACCTGCGCCTGGCCTTCGAGCACGTAGAGCGCACGCTCCACATGACCGCCGTCGATGTCCAGTTCGGCATCCGGCTGCAGGTCCACGGCGACATTGAAGGTGCCGCTGAACACCTTCACCGGGGACTCTTCTCCGTACGCGCGACCGGCGATCACGCGCAGCCGGGTACCGGCGCGCTCGATCAACGGCAGCGTTGCTGCCGTGTGGTGATGGAATTCGGGCGCGACTTCCTCGGCGGATGTCGGAAGTGCCACCCACGTCTGCATGCCGTGCACGTCATGCCGGCCGGTGCGCACGTCGCCGGGCGTACGCTCGGAATGCGCAATGCCGCGACCCGCGGTCATCCAGTTGACGTCGCCCGGCGTGATGACCTGTTCCGATCCCAGCGTGTCCTTGTGGTGGATCGCGCCTGACCAGAGGTAGGTCACCGTGGCCAGGCCGATGTGCGGGTGCGGCCGGACATCGATGCCGCGACCGGGCTCGAACACGGCCGGTCCCATGTGATCGACGAAGACGAACGGCCCCACGCTGCGGGCCTGCAGGCTGGGCACGGCGCGGCGCACGTTGAAACCGTCGCCGAGGTCGTGCACGCGGGGCGCGATGATCGTGGTCATGGGCAGGTCCTCCGGAAGAGGGACGAAGCATCTCATGCGATATCCGCCGTGCCTGTGTCAGCAGGGAAACGGATTGTTGCGTGGCGTCAGCCGCGCCGTGATGCCAGCCGGTCCGCCAGCCGCGTCGGCTCCGGCAGTCGATAGCCGCGCAGCGTACGCAGCACCCAGTCCAGCGCGCCCTGCATCGAGACGCGGTGCCCGGGTGAGACGATCAGCGGATTGCAACGCGGCTTGCTGCGCAAGGCCCAGCCGATGTGGTCGCCGCGATGGATCAGCGGCGTGCGCTCGCCAGCAAGGGCGCCGGGTGTTTCATGGCGACCGCACAGGACGTTCTTGGCCACGCCGATGGTGGGCAGACCGGTGACCACGCCGAAATGCGCGGTGATGCCCAGCCGCCGCGGGTGCGCGATGCCCTGGCCGTCGACGAACGCGAGGTCGGGGACATACGGCAGGCATTCCAATGCAGCGACGAGCGCGGGCAGCTCGCGGAAACTCAGCAGGCCCGGCACATAGGGCATCGAGGTGGGGAGGCGTACCACCTCCATGGCGACCGGCTGCAGCGTGCCGGCGTCGAGCAGGACGGCAGCGGCGCGGGTGGTGGCGCCTTCATCCTCGAAGCCGACATCGAAGCCGCCCAACCATCGTGGCGTCGCTTGCACGTCGTCGCGCAGCACGATGTCGCCGGCGAGCTGTTCCTGCACGCGTCGCGCGTCCGCGATGCTGCCGTCCCAGTCGCCGAACACCGTGCTCATCGTGGCGACGGAGCCCCGTAGCGCTGCACGTCCAGCGTGGCGCGGCCATCGCTGCCGATACGCACGATGGAGATGCGGTCGTACTCGCTGTCGTCCATGGGCGCGGTCACACATGCGCACAGCGCGGCGACCAGGTCGGGCACGGTGTTGCTGTGGCCGACGACGAGCACGGTGCCCGCGCGGTGCGCCTGTTTCCATTGCGCGGCGATTTCGTCAGCAGGACCGCGCGCGTAGTACGCCCCGACGGGCAGCCGGTGCGCGGTGGCGGTGGGCTGCGCGGTCTGCCGGGTACGCCGGAATTCGGTAGCGTAGGCGGCCACCAGCGGCCCACTGCGCAGGCGTTCGGCCAAGGCGTCGGCACGTGCCAGTCCTGCGGCGGAGAGACTCGGGTTCTCGGGGTCGTCCTTCGCCTTCTCGGCGTGGCGGACCACGACGAAGGTCAGCGGCGCGATCGTGTCGCGGGGAGTGGTCGTGCCGCAACCGGCGGCCAGCGACACCAGCAGGACCAGGACGGGACTGCGTAACCGCTGCGGCAGGCGCATGGCGATCCTCGATGAAGGCGGGTGGCGAGCGTGCAACGGCGGGCAGTCCGGTGCAAGCGGCGTCCTCACGGCGCTGCCGCTACGATAGAGCCGGTTCCGTGAAGAGGGGGAGACCATGCGCAAGTGGCTGCGTCGGCTGGGCATCGCCATCGTCCTGCTGGCGGTGGCGTCGGCGGTGGCGCTTTACAGCTATGGCCGCTTCGCCGAAGGCGCACGCGGGCCGGCATCGCATTCATTGCCGACGGCGGCTGACGCCACGGCGCTCGACCGCGTCGTCGCGCCGCTGCTGAGCGGGCGCGGCGGGCAGAGTGGCATGGCACTGCTGTCGGACAACCTGGATGCCTTCACCGTGCGCGCCGCCAGCGCGCGTGCCGCCGGCCGCAGCCTGGACCTGCAGTACTACATCTGGAACCACGACTTCACCGGCAACCTGCTGGGCTACGAAGCGCTGCGCGCCGCCGATCGCGGCGTGCGCGTGCGCCTGCTGCTGGACGACATGACGGCGCACGGCAAGGACTCGCACCTGGCGGCACTGGATGCGCACCCGAATATCGAGGTCCGCCTGTTCAACCCATCGCGCAGCCGTGCCGGTGTGCTGGGCCGTGCGACGGAAATGCTGTTGCGGCCGATGGCCATGAACCGCCGCATGCACAACAAGGCATGGATCGCCGACGGCCGCGTGGCGGTGGTGGGTGGGCGAAACGTGGGCGACGAATATTTCGACGCCGCCGCGCAGACCAACTTCCTCGATCTGGACGCCGTCCTGCTGGGCCCGGCGGTGAAACAGACCGCCGCCATCTTCGATGATTTCTGGAACAGCGCTTCCGTGATCCCGCTGTCCGCGCTGACGGTGGCGGAAGCGGGTGCACTGGAACGCCTTCGCGAGAACGGCGATGCCGGCTACCGCTCGCCGCAGGCGGCGGACTATGTCGCGAGGCTGCGCAGCACGCCGGGCGTGCGTGCGCTGGTGGGCGGCAACACGTTGCATTGGCTGGACGAGGTGGGTGTGTATTCGGATCCGGCGTCCAAGGGGCAGGGCGAGGGACAAGGACAGTGGCTGGTGCACCGGCTGGGTCGCGTCATGGGCGAAGCCAAGCGCGAGCTGCATGTGATCTCGCCGTACTTCGTGCCCGGCGAAGAAGGCACGCGCTGGCTGGTCGGCAAGCGCGCGCAGGGCGTGGACGTCAGCGTGCTGACCAATTCGCTGGCCGCGAACGACGTGATGGCCGTGCACGGGGGGTATGCGCCGTACCGCATGCCGCTGCTGGAAGGGGGAGTGGCCCTGTTCGAACTGATGCCGCACGGCCACCAGGACAGCAGCCTGTTCGGTTCCAGCGGCGCCAGCCTGCATACCAAGGCGTTCGCCGTGGACGGGGAGGGAGGTTTCATCGGGTCGTTCAACCTCGATCCCCGTTCGGTGAACCTCAATACCGAAATGGGTGTGCTGTTCCGCGACCGCCAGGCCGCCGCCGCCCTGCTGCGCAGCTACGAGACGAAGATCGCGCCCGACATGAGTTACCGCGTGCAGCTGCAGGACGGTGCCCTGCGCTGGGAGGACGCCTCGCAACAGCCACCGCGCGTCTGGGACCGCGAGCCGGAAGCCAGCGTATGGCGTCGCTGGACCGCACGCGCCATCGGCTGGCTGCCGGTCGAGTCCCAACTGTAGCGTGCGCCACTCGCACGACCGCACGATGACAAACCGCGCGTCGTGCGCATGGCGCACGCTACGGGTCGGCCAAGCGCACTGCCGCGTGATCCGTCAACACCCGCGGTCGTGCGCACAGCGCACGCGACGAATCATGTGGCCAGCGTGGTCAACAGGCCCTTCGCGGCATTGAAGCGGTCGGGTGCATCCGGCAGCGGCAGTTTGATGCGCAGTTTGTCGGGGCCATCCATCGTGTAGAGCTTCGGCTGCTTCTGGATCAGCTGGATCACCGCCATCGGATCGATCTTCGGCTTGGCCTCGAACACGATGCGTCCGCCGTGCTCACCCAGTTCCAGCTTGCGGATACCCATCTCGTTCGCCGCCAGCTTCAGTTCTGCCGTGGCGAACAGGTACTTGGCCGGATCCGGCAGCAGGCCGAAGCGGTCGATCATCTCCACCTGCAGGTCGCGCAATTCCTCCTTGTCGCGCGCGCTGCTGATGCGCTTGTACAGCGTCAGGCGCGTGTGCACGTCGGGCAGGTAATCGTCGGGAATCAGCGACGGTACGTTCAACTCGACCTCGGCGCCACGGCGTTCCTGGCCCAGGTCGACGTCGGGCAGGTGGCCGGCCTTGATCGAGCGCACCGCGCGTTCGAGCAATTCGGTGTACAGGCTGAAGCCCACCTCCGCCATCTGGCCACTCTGGTCTTCGCCCAGAAGTTCGCCGGCACCGCGGATCTCCAGGTCGTGCGTGGCGAGGGTGAAACCCGCGCCCAGCTCGTCCATCGAGGCGATCGCCTCCAGCCGGCGCTGCGCATCGGCGGTGATGCTGCGCTTGTCCGGCACCACAAGGTACGCATACGAACGATGATGCGAACGGCCCACGCGGCCACGCAGCTGGTGCAGCTGCGCCAGGCCGAATTTGTCGGCGCGGTTCATGATGATGGTATTGGCGTTGGGGATGTCGATGCCGGATTCGATGATGGTCGTGCACAGCAGTACGTTGAAGCGCTGCTTCTGGAAATCCAGCATCACCTGTTCCAGCTCGCGCTCGGGCATCTGCCCATGCGCGACGCCGATGCGCGATTCCGGGACCAGTTCCTGCAGCTCCTTCTGCATGCGCTGGATGCTTTCCACGTCGTTATGCAGGAAGTACACCTGGCCGCCGCGCGAAAGTTCGCGTTGGAACGCTTCTTTCAGCAATGCTGCATCCCACGGGGTGACGAAGGTCTGCACGGCCATGCGGTTGGCGGGGGGAGTGGCGATGATGGACAGGTCGCGCAGGCCGGCCATCGCCATGTTGAGCGTGCGCGGGATCGGCGTGGCGGTCAGCGTCAGCAGGTGCACGTTGGCGCGCAGCGCCTTCAGCGCTTCCTTCTGGCGCACACCGAAGCGCTGCTCTTCGTCCACGATCACCAGGCCAAGGTCCTTGAACTTCACGTCGGGCTGCAACAGGCGATGCGTACCGACGATGACGTCCAGTGTGCCCTCGGCCAGTTTTTCCAGCTCGGCCTTGATCTCCTTCGCGGTCTTGAAGCGCGACAGCACCTCCACCCGCAGCGGCCAGTCGGCGAAGCGGTCGCGGAAGTTGCGGTAGTGCTGCTCGGCCAGCAACGTGGTCGGCACCAGCACCGCCACCTGCTTGCCGGCGCTGGCGGCGGCGAACGCGGCACGCACCGCGACTTCGGTCTTGCCGAAACCGACGTCACCGCACACCACCCGGTCCATCGGCTGGCTGCTGGCCAGGTCGCGGATCACGGACTCGATCGCATGATGCTGGTCCGGTGTTTCCTCGAACGGGAAACCGGCCGCGAACGGTTCGTACATCGCGCGGTCCAGGTGCAGCGCCAGCCCGGCGCGCGCCTGCCGACGTGCCTGGATCTCCAGCAGTTCGGCGGCGACGTCACGGACCTTCTCGGCGGCCTTTTTCTTCGCCTTCGCCCAGGCTTCGCCACCGAGCGAATGCAGCGGTGCCGTTTCCACCGACGCGCCCGAGTAGCGGCTGATCAGGTGCAACTGCGCGACCGGCACGTACAGGCGATCGCCCTTGGCGTACTCGATCTCGAGGAACTCGCCCGGCATCCCGCCCACATCCATCGCGATCAGGCCGCGATAACGCCCCACGCCGTGGTCCTCGTGGACGATGGGCGCGCCTTCGGTCAGTTCGCCGAGGTCGCGGATGATCGCTTCCGGCTCGCGGCCGGTGCGCTTTCGCCGATGCGCCTGCGTGGCGCGCTCGGGGAACAGCTGGCGCTCGGTGAGCACCGCGATGTGCGGATCGTCCAGTGCGAAACCGTCCGCGAGCGGCGCGACGGCGATGGCGAAGCGTAGGAGCCCCTCTCCCTTCGGGAGAGGGGTTGGGGTGAGGGTACGGGACGTGCGCGATGATTCGGTTGCCGGCGCCTTCGCCGTACCCTCATCCGGCGCTTCGCGCCACCTTCTCCCGTCGGGAGAAGGGAGAAAGGCGCTGAAGTCGGCGACCACGTCGGGTTTCAGCTCCGCCGCCTGCAGCACTTCCAGCAGCGCCTCGCGACGTCCCGGTGAGTCGGCGGCGATCAGCACGCGCCCCGGGTAGTGGCCGAGGAACGACTTCAGCGCCTCGCCTGCCGGGGCGTCCTTCGCCGCGACCGGCAGTGGCGGCAACGGCTGGTCACCGAGTGGCAGCGCATCGGTGTGTCGGCTGTGCTGCGCACCGCAGACTTCGATGCGTGCGCGCTGGTTGAGCTGCTCGCGCAGGCCGTCCGGCGACAGGTACAGCTCGTCCGGCGGCAGCAGCGGACGTTCGATATCGTGGCGGCGCTGCTCGTAGCGGTTGCGCGTCTGCGCCCAGAAGGCTTCGGCCGCCTCGCCGAAACCTTCGGTCATCAGCGGCAGGGCATGCGGTTGCAGGTAGTCGAACAGCGTCGAGGTCTGGTCGAAGAACAGCGGCAGGTAGTACTCCACGCCGGCCGGCGCCAGACCGGACTTCAGGTCCTGGTAGAGCGCGCTGCGGCGTGTGTCGACATCGAAGCGGTCGCGCAGCAGGGTCATCGCACGCTCGACCGCGCGTTCATCCAGCGGCACTTCGCGCCCCGGCAGCAACTGCACGGCGTCTGTCCTGTCGAGAGAGCGCTGGCTCTCCGGATCGAAATGGCGGATCGAATCGATGGTGTCGTCCAGCAGTTCGATGCGCAGCGGCGCATCGGCGCCCATCGGATAGACATCCAGCAGGCCACCACGCACGGCGAAGTCGCCCGGGTCCAGCACCTGCGGCACGTGGCGGTAGCTGGCCGCTTCCAGCCGGCGCTTCTCGGCATCGAAGTCCAGTTGTTGCCCGACCCGGTAATCGAAGCTGCCACCGACGATGTGGCGCAACGGCGACAGCCGCTGCATCAGCGTCTGCACCGGCACGATCACGATGCCGCGCGCCAGCGTGGGCAGGCGATGCAGGGCGGCCAGGCGTTGCGACACGATGTCCGGATGCGGACTGAACTGGTCGTACGGCAGGGTTTCCCAATCGGGGAACGGCACCACCGGCACCTCGGGGTCGCGCCCCAGCAGGGTATGCAGGTCGGCTTCGAGCTGGTGAGCTTCGTGGTTGTCGCGCGCGACCACCAGCAGCGGACCGTCGTGCGCGCGCGCGGCAGCGGCGATCGACCACGCCAGCGCGGTCGGCGATGCCGGGGCGCGCCACCAGGCGCGGGACTGGCCGCCACGGGGCAGCGGGGGAACGGGCAGGGAGGTTTTCAGGGCGTCGGTCATGGGTACACAAAACAACGGCAGCGCCGGACACCGTGGGGTGCCCAGCGCGAAGGACCTGCAGTTTACCAAGCAGTGCCCAAGCGGCCCGTCATGGCCCGCAACGGATCATTCCGCCGTCAGCGGATCGATCACCTCGGCAACCATGGAAATGCGGTCGACCGGAAAGCCGCCGCGACGCGCGTGTTCGAGGACCAGCTCCTCGCTCGGCGCCCGATACACGCAATAGATCCGGTCGTCGGTGACGTAACTGTGCTCCCACTGGATCTGGGGCCCCAGATCCTCGAGCACGCGGCGTGAGGTCTGCGAGACGGATTTGAGCTCGGCCGGCGTCATCAGCCCGGCGCCCTGGATGTCGCGTTCGATCAGGTAACGGGGCATGGCCATCTCCCGGCAGGGTGGCGGGTGCCACGTCCTGATACCCATCAGACGCGGTGAATGGCCCACGTGGGCCGACCGCCGGTCGGCGCGCTCAGGGCCCTTCGTTCAGATCCAGCACCACGCGGACCAGCCCGGATCCGTCGTTCTCGCGCATGCGCTTGAAGCCCAGCGATTGCGCCAGTGTCAGCATCGGCTGGTTGGTGTCGAGCACGTCGCCATACAGGCGGTCGAGTTTCTTCGAGCGCGCCCACTTGGCCAGCTTGCGCATCAGGTGACGTCCCAGCCCCTGGCCGGCGATGAAGTGGCTCACGAGGATGGCGAATTCGGCCTCGCGCGTACGCGGCACCATGGCGGCGCGCGCCACCGCGCCCACCAGCGCCTCGCCCGGCGGAAGTGCCTCGGCGGCGACCAGCGCGAATTCGGTATTGGGGTCCGGATGGGTCAGGCGCTGCGCCATTTCCGGCGTCAGTTCCTTCAGGGCATACATGAACCGGTGGCGGATCTCCTCCGGCCCCAGCAGGCCGAAGGCGCCCTGGATGGGGCCCGCATCCTCGGGCCGGATCGGGCGGATCAGCAGCTCGCGCCCGCTGGGCAAGCGGAAGTGTTCATGCCAGGGCGGAAGGCGTTTCGGCGCAGTCATGGCGTGATGCTCGCATGAAATCCGGAACGGCGGCGAGGGCTGTCGGGGCGCTGGTTCAGGCGCCGTGGCGTTTGCCGCGCAGGCGCGAGACGGCAGTGACGACCGCCACGATCACCGCGCCGGTCAGCACGCCGACACCCGCATTGAACAGATTGCCCCACAGCCAGCCGAGCTCGCCTTCCGCATACGGCTGGATGACATGGTGCAGCGCCGGGACGCTGTGCACGAGGATGCCGCCGCCGACCAGGAACATCGCGGCAGTGCCGGCGATGGACAGGAACTTCATCAGATACGGAGCGCTGTAGAGGATGCCGCGGCCGAAGGCGCGTTTGAAGCGCGCCCAGCCGCTGTCGCGGGCATCGGCGGTCAGCGCCAGGCCGGCATCGTCCAGCTTCACGATGCCGCCGACCAGGCCGTACACGCCGATGGTCATGATGGCGGAGATCGCCACCAGCGTGAGCACCTGCTCCATGAAGGTGCGGCCTGCCAGTGTGCCCAGCGAGATGACGATGATTTCCGCGGAGAGGATGAAGTCGGTGCGGATGGCGCCGCGCACTTTGTCCTTCTCGAACGCGACCATGTCGACGTTCTCGTCCTGGATCGCGGCCACGCGCTCGGCGTGCCGCTGGTCGTCGTCGCCCTTGTGCAGGAACTTGTGGGCCAGCTTCTCCACGCCCTCGAAGCACAGGAACGCGCCACCGATCATCATCAGTGGCGTCACCAGCGGGATGTTGTAGCCGCGGCCATGCAGCCAGGTCTCCAGCGCACTGATCGCCAGCGCGGCAGGCACCAGGATGGCCTTGTTGACCACCGAACCCTTCGCCACCGCCCACACCACAGGCAATTCGCGATCGGCCTTCACGCCCGTCACCTGCTGCGCGTTGAGCGCCAGGTCGTCGCCCAGGACGCCTGCCGTCTTCTTGGCGGCGACCTTGGTCATCACGGACACATCGTCCAGCAAGGTGGCGATGTCGTCGATCAGGGCGAACAGGCTGGATCCGGCCATGGAGGAGGCGTCGTCGTAGGAGAGGGAGCGGCGATTCTCGCACAGCGCTCCGACAGGTCAGGTCGCGGCCTTCACCCACTCGAGCCGATGACTCGCTCCTGCCTCCCCCAGCGTGGTGGCCAGTACGGGCAGCACGGGCGCCAGCGCTGCGTCGAGTTTCCACGGCGGATTGACCACCAGCATCCCGCTGCCATTGAGTCGCAGCGGGGAGTCGTCGGGGCGGACCAGCAGTTCAGCGACGAAGGCCCCCTTCGACGCCAGCGCGGCCGCCTTGCGGAAGAACGGCAGCAGGCTGCGCCGCTGCTTGACGGGGTACCAGACCGCATACGTGGCGGCGGGCCAGCGCTCCAGGGCATCCCGCAGCGACGCGATGATCTGCGGGTACTCGGCGTCCTGCACTTCGTAGGGTGGATCGATCAGCACCAGCCCGCGCGCGATGCGCTGGTCGCCGGTGCGGGGGGGCAGCAGCGCCTTCATCGCCGCATAGCCGTCACGGGCATGGATGGCCACGCGCTCGTCGCCCTCGAACACCTCGCGCAATGCCTTGGCTTCGTCGGGTTGCAGCTCGCACGCGGCCAGCCGGTCCTGCGGGCGCAGCGCCTGCGCGACCAGCAACGGCGAGCCGGGGTAGGCGATCAACGCGCCGACCGGGTTGTTGGCGACGACGGCGCGCAGGTAGCGTTCGGCGGGGTCGGGGAGGCGCGCGGCCCCCATCAGTTTGAAGACACCGCTGTCGGCCTCGGACGTCTTGCGGCTTTCCGCGCCGCCCAGCATGTAGCGGCCACGCCCGGCATGGGTGTCCAGCACGAAGAACGGCGTGTCCTTGCGCTTCAGTGCATCCATCAGGGCCAACAGCACGATGTGCTTGAGGACGTCGGCATGGTTGCCGGCATGGTAGGCGTGGCGGTAATTCATGGCGCGCAGCATATATGCTTGCGCCATGCCCCGCGTACTGATCGCCGAAGACGAAGCCGCCATTGCCGATGCCGTGCTGTATGCGCTGCGCAGCGAGGGCATCGACGCCGACCACTGCCTGCTGGCGCGTGACGTGGTCCCGCGCGTGCGCGCCGGCGGTGTCGATGTGGTGGTGCTGGATGTCGGCCTGCCCGATGCGAGTGGCTTCGACGTCTGCCGCGAGCTGCGCAGCTTCAGCGACGTGCCCGTGATCTTCCTCACCGCGCGCAACGACGAGATCGACCGGGTGCTGGGACTGGAGCTGGGGGCAGACGATTACGTCACCAAGCCGTTCTCGCCGCGCGAACTGGTGGCACGCGTGCGTGCGCGCCTGCGTCGTGCGGGTGGTACGGCCCAGGCCCCTGCGGGGGAGTGGGTCGCACGCGGCGAATTCGCCATCGATCGAGACGGCCACCGCATCCGCTACCGCCAGCAGCTGCTGGACCTGACCCGCTACGAGTACGCCCTGCTGGATGCGCTGTTGCAGCGACCCGGTGCCATCCTCAGCCGGTCCCAGTTGATGGACCGTGGGTGGGACAGCGACGCCGACAGCGCGGACCGCACCGTCGACACCCACGTGAAGACCCTGCGCGCCAAGCTGCGTGCAGCAGGCGCCGACCCCGACCCGATCCGCACGCATCGCGGACTGGGCTACGCCATCGAGGCCTGAGATGCGCCTCGGGCTGAAGCTGGTCCTCGGCTTCTTCCTCATCGTCGGCATCGCTGCGTTCTTCGTGATGCGCGTGTTCGTCAACGAGGTGAAGCCCGGCGTACGGCAGGCCATGGAATCGACGCTGGTCGACGCCGCCAACATGCTGGCGGAAATGGCAGCCGATGACCTGAAAACCGGCCGCATCGCCGACGGCGCTTTCGCCGGCAACGTGGCCGAAGCGCAGCACCGTGACCCGAAGGCGTGGGTATGGCGTTTCCAGAAGCGCTCGGTGGACTACCGCGTCACGGTGACGGACGCGCGCGGCGTGGTGGTGTTCGATTCGCAGGGACGCGACGTGGGGCGTGACAATTCGCGCTGGAACGATGTCTATCGCACGTTGCGCGGCGAGTACGGCGCGCGCTCCAGCGGCGAGACACCCGGCGACACGGCCAACACCGTCATGCACGTGGCCGCCCCCATCTACGATCCTGACAACCGCAGCGCGCTCATCGGGGTGCTGACGCTGTCGCAACCCAACCGCAGCATCGAGCCCTTCATCGTGGCGAGCCAACGCAGCATCCTGCTGCGCGGTGCGTGGCTGATCGGGATCTCCGCCCTGATCGGCGTGCTGATGACGTGGTGGCTGATGCGCGGCATCGGCAGCCTGAACCGCTACGCGCAGGCGGTCAGCGCCGGCGAACCCGTACCTCCGCCTCGCCCCCGCACCGACGAGATCGGCGACCTCGGCCGCGCGCTGGAGACGATGCGCCGCAAGCTGGAGGGCAAGGCCTACGTCGAGCAGTACGTGCAGTCGCTGACCCACGAGATGAAAAGCCCGCTCGCGGCCATCCGCGGTGCGGCCGAACTGCTGCAGGAGCCGTTGCCGGAAGCCGATCGGCAACGCTTCGTGCGCAATATCCAGACCCAGGAGCATCGGCTCACCGAAACCATCGACAAGTTGCTCGCGCTGGCGGAAGTGGAACAGCACGGCTGGCTGCAGCGCCGCGAACGCATCGACACTGCCACCCTCGCCGATGACGTCGCGCAGGGAGTCGGTGCGAAGCTCACGCCGCAAGGCGTCGACGTCGTGCTCGCGCCCCAGACCGGTACCTGGGCCGTGGAAGGCGACGCCTTCCTGTTGCGTCGCGCGCTGGGCAATCTGATGGACAACGCGATCGCCTTCTCGCCGCCCGGCGGCACGGTGGAACTGGTGGTCGAGGCCGTGGATGGGCTGGTGCGGTTCATCGTCCGGGATCGTGGGCCGGGCGTTCCCGACTACGCCCGGGAGCGTGTGTTCGAGCGCTTCTATTCGTTGCCGCGGCCTGATGGCGGGCAACGCAGCTCCGGCCTGGGCTTGCCGTTCGTGCGCGAAGTGATGCGCCTTCATGGGGGCGAAGCCACGCTGGACAACCGGCCCGACGGGGGCGCGGAAGCGGTGTTGTCGCTGCCTGCACTTCAGCCTTGACGGAGTCCTTCTCCCCGCCTGCGGGGAGAAGGTGCCCGAGCACTTCACACAGCCTTCAAACACGCTTCCTGCCGGTTGCACATCACCGGCGGACGATGCACCGCGTATCCAACCGGGGCATCGACATGAAGTCACTGAAACTGCTGTTGCGTTTCCTCACCATCGGCGGGCTGGTCCTGCTGCTGCTCATCCCCCTGATGATGATCCGGGGCACCATCCAGGAACGCGAGGCGTACCGCCACCAGGCGGTCGAACGGGTCATCGAAGGCACGGCGGGCAAGCAGCGCGTGACCGGACCGATCCGCGTCGTCCCGTGGACCGAGGTGCGCCGCACCGAGTGGCAGGACGACAAGGGCGTCAAGCGCTACCGGGACGACAAGACCTCGGGCCATCTTCTGCAGATGCCGAAGACGCTGGAGGTCACGGGACGCCTCGCACCCTCCGAACGCGCCGTAGGCCTGTACAAGGTCCGCGTGTACGAGTGGCATGCCGATCTCGCGGCCACGTTCGATCCCCTGCTTCCCGGCCCGTCGACCGGCGCGGAGCGCCAGTACGGCACGCCCTATCTGGTGTTCGGCATGTCCGACGTGCGCGGCGTCGCGGGTACGCCCGAACTGACGGTGGATGGCGCGAAGCTGCCGCTGAAGTCGGGCACCGGCTATCTCGGTGCGCGCCTGGATGGCATCCATGCCGAACTGCCCGCTGTCGCGGCAGGCCGGGTCGCGGGCCAGCGGGTGGCGATGAAGCTGCTGTTCAAGGGGACGGAATCGCTGTCGGTCGTGCCGCTCGGCGACAACAACGACATCCGGATCAAATCCAGCTGGCCGCATCCGAAGTTCGAAGGCTATTCGCCGAGCAGCGAGGTCAGCGGTTCCGGTTTCAATGCCACCTGGAAGATTTCCTCGCTCGCCAGCAACGCGCAGAAGCAGCTGCGGGGCGAGGACGGCGGCGCGTCGCAGACGGACCGCATCGTGGACGGCCGCGTGCTGGCCGCCCCGTTGAACGGCACTGTGGACGCGCTGCAGGTCAGCCTGGTGGACCCGATCGACGTGTACACGCAGGCCGACCGCGCCAGCAAGTACGGCATCCTGTTCGTGGTGCTGACCTTCGTGGGGTTTGCGCTGTTCGAACTGATCAAGCGCTTGCCGATCCATCCGCTGCAATACCTGCTGGTCGGCCTGGCGCTGGCGATCTTCTTCCTGCTGCTGCTCAGCCTGTCCGAGCACATCGCGTTCTGGAAGGCCTACCTGGTTTCCGCCGCCGCCTGCATCGGGTTGCAGTTCGTCTATCTCTCGGGCGTGCTGCAGAGCTGGGCGCGCGCAGCGGGGTTCGCCGCCATGCTGACATCGCTGTACGGCGTGCTTTACGGCCTGCTGGTGTCGGAGGACAACGCGTTGCTGATGGGCTCGCTGCTGCTGTTCGGCATCCTGGCCGCCATCATGTGGGTCACGCGCAAGGTGGACTGGTATGCGCTGGGCGCGGAACTGCGCTGAGGCGGCCATGCTCGACCTCGCCACCCTCCATCGTCGCGCGTGCCGCGTGTTGCCGGACAAGATCGAAACCGACGCGGTGCTGCTCGACGGCACGGACGATCGACAGCTTGCTGCATTGCTGTTGCCGTTGTCGCACCGTCAGCGCGGTTGCCTGGTATTCCGGCTCTCGTCATGGACGTTACGGGCGCTGGCATCGCGCGCCGCGCTGCATCTCCAGGACGCGTGCCAGGCCAGGGAAGGCCTCGGGCGGCGCACGCGACCGCTGACGTATGCGGCATGGAAACAGGAGGGAACCGGTCCTGCGTTGCGGTTCCATACGTACAGCGAAGACGGCCACGCGGGCCTGTGCCTGTTGCCGGCGGCGGCATCGGCCGTCTACGTCTGGGATGATCGCGGACTCGTCCGCGCGGGTCCGCGCCTCGGCAACGGATAACCTTCCGCGCCCCACGATCTCGCCCCGGCCGGTGGCGTGCGCTAGAGTCCAGGGATGGACACTGCGCACACCATCGGCCTTTTCCGTGGCCCTGAAATCACGCCATGGCTCGACGATGTCGCGCGACTGCGCGTCACCGTTTTCCGTGACTGGCCCTATCTGTACGAAGGCGACGACGGCTACGAGCGCGACTACCTGGCCGCCTATGCGGCGTCCGCCGAGAGCATCTTCGTGCTGGCGATGCAGGGCGGTGATGTGGTCGGCGCGTCCACGGGCCTGCCGCTGGAGGACGACACCGGGGCGTTCCAGCAGCCGTTTCTGGCTGCCGGGATGGATCCCGAACAGGTTTTCTACTTCGGTGAATCCGTGCTGCTGCCGGCATACCGGGGCAATGGCATCGGTCACGCGTTCTTCGATCATCGCGAAGCGCACGCGCGCGCACTGGGACGTTTCGGTTGGACCGCATTCTGTGCGGTGGACCGCGACGCCGATGACCCGCGTGCGCCGACGGCGCATCGCGGGAACGAGGTGTTCTGGGACAAGCGCGGCTACACGCGCCAGCCGGGCATGACGATGCGGTTGGCATGGAACGAGATCGGCGGCGGCGAGGTCGATCACGCGCTGACGTTCTGGCTGCGCGGACTGGAGCCATCGCGATGAAGGTCGCCGTCGCCAAGTACGTCATCGGAGCGCCCGAGGATTTCGACGCCTTCGCCGCACGCCAGGCGCGCGTGCTGGGCGACGCGGCAGCACAGGGCGCGCGGGTTGCCGTGCTGCCCGAATATCTGGCGCTGGAACTGGCGGCGACCTTCGATGCCGCCACGCAGGCTGACCTTCCTGCGTCGCTCGCGGCGATCCAGCGCTATCGCGATGACTGGCTGGCGCTGTATGCCCGACTGGCGAGAGCGCTGGATCTGTACATCGTCGCTGGCAGCTTCCTGCTTGCGAATGGCGGAGGACGCTACCGCAACCGATGCGACGCGTTTGCGCCGCAGGGCACGCATGCGTGGCAGGACAAGCTGCAACTGACCGGTTTCGAGAAGATGCTCGGCATCATCGAGGGCGGCGATGCGCTGACGGTGTTCGACATCGATGGCGTGCGGAGCGGTGTGTCCATCTGCTACGACAGCGAGTTCCCGCTGCCGGTGCGCGCGCAGGCCGAGGCCGGTGCGCGCCTGCTGCTGGTGCCCAGCTGCACCGATACCGATGCCGGCGCCACGCGCGTGCGCGTCGGCTGCCTGGCGCGCGCGCTGGAGAACCGGATGTTCGTGGCGCAGGCGGTGACCGCAGGGGAGGCGCCGTGGAGCCCTGCGCTGGACATCAACACCGGCGAGGCTGCGATCTATGCGCCGATGGATCGCGGCCTGCCTGCCGACGGCGTAGTGGCGCAGACGGCGGGCGATCAGGCCTGGGCGATCGCCGACCTGGATCTCGATGCACTCGACCGCAGCCGTGCCGACGCGCAGGTCGCGAACGATCGCGATTGGTCGGGCCAGCTGCAGCCCGCACTCGCGCGCGCCAGGCTTCAATCGTTGTAGGAGCGCCCCCAAGCGCGATGCGCCTCGTACAGCCCGCGCAAAGCCCATTCAAGCTTTGTAGGAGCGCCCTCGGGCGCGATGCTCTTCGTACAGCCCGTGCAAAGCCCCATTCGAGCTTTGTAGGAGCGCCCACGGGCGCGATGCTTTTTTTTAAGATGTCCCGTGAACCGCAACGCGCCCGCGGGCGCGACGTCAAGATATGGTCGGGCGCGCGGTGCGTAGCGTGGATCCCGACTGGCCCCGCAGCGAAAGTAGCTCAGCCCAGCAAGCTGACGCCAGGCACGATCCAGATCGACAGCGCTGCCAGCAGCGTTCCGATGGCCGTGGCGGCCAACACGTCGCTTGGATAGTGCAATCCCAACACCACGCGCGATGCGGCTACGCAGGCGGCGAAGGGAATCAGCAACAGCGCCAGACCCGGGTAATGCGCCAAGGCGACGAGCGTGAAAGCCACCGCATGCAGCGTATGCCCGGAGGGAAAGCTGAACTCGTCCAGTGGCGCTATCCACGCCCGGATGCGCACGTCGGACGCGAAGGGGCGGGGTCGTCGCGTCCAGCGCTTCAATGCCTTGTACAGCGTCAACGCGATCACACCGGTGGCGGCCAGGTGCGCCGACGCAGCCAGTCCGTCCATGCCGTCGCCGACGATCAGCGCCGCCATCAGCACGTACCAGAACACGCCGTCGCCCAGCCGGCTCACGGCGGCGAAGAAGCGGCGCACGCCGCTCCATTCGCCCCAGCGATTGGCCCGCAGGCACCAACCGGCATCCCGGCCCATCAAGGCATTACGCGGCAGCAACGGACGCATGGGGGCTTCTCCGTGTCAGGGCGAGGTCGGTCAGCAGTGCGTCGAAGTCGGCCGCCACCTGCTCGGGATGCAGCCCATGCATCGCAAGGCTGGCGGCGGCGCCCTGGGCGCGCCGTAGCGACGCATCCGTGCCAAGCCGCAGCGCGGCTGCCAGGAAGTCGTGGTCGTTCTCCACCGCAGCGCCGTGCACGCCGTCGAGCAGATGCTCACGCGCGGCGCCGTAGTTGAACGCCACGGTCGCTACGCCACTGGCCATCGCTTCCAGCGTGACGTTGCCGAAGGTTTCGCTGTGGCTGGAGAACAGGAACAGGTCGCCGCTGGCGAAATGCCGTGCCAGCGCCTCGCCCCGCTGCACGCCGCAGAACAGGAAATCGGGATGCTCCTGCGCCAGGCGTTCGCGCACCGGCCCATCGCCGACCCACACGAATCTCGCGGTCGGCTGTACCTGCTGGATCGCGCGGAAGGCGCGGATGGACAGGTCGAGGTTCTTTTCCGCGGCGATGCGGCCGACGTAGACGACCGCCAGGTCATCCGGTCCCAGGCCCCACGCTGCGCGCAGGGCGTCATCGCGTTTGGAGGGGCTGAAATGGCGGGCGTCCACCGCACGTGCCAGCCGCACGACGCGATGGAAGCCCTCCGCGTGCAGGAAGTCGGCCAGTTCGCGGGTCGGCACCAGCGTGGCATCGGCGCCATTGTGGAAGCGGCGCATCCAGCGCAGCGCGGTGTGTTGCAGGAATCGCACGCCATAGTCGCGCATGTATTCGTCGAAACGGGTGTGGAAGCCGGTGGCCACCGGAATGCCGAGCCGCCGCGCCGCGCGCAACGCCGACCATCCCAACGGGCCTTCCGTGGCGACATAGATCGCGTCCGGCGGGTCGTGCTTCCACTGAGACAGCAGGCGGCGCGTCGCGGGCAGGCCGAACTTCAGTCCGGGGTAGCGCGGCAGGCTGGCACCGCGCACCAGCAGGGTGTCGTCGACGTGGTCATGGTCGTCGGGTTGGCGCGGACGGATGATGGAGACCGCGCGGCCGCGTTGGCGCAGGCCGGTTTCCAGCCCCTGCACGGTCAAGGCCACGCCGTTCACTTCCGGCGGATACGTTTCGGTGACGATGGCAAAGCGCATGCGCGACTCCACGTTTTGCGCATGCTGGGGGTGGGAGGTGTCGCCGGTGTTTCGGTTTGGTGACCGCAGGATGACGGACCACGGAACGAGGTCAGCGAGGCGACCTGGCCGGCCGGCCGATGGCACCGGCCTCTTTCAGCAGGCGACGGAACGTGGGACACGCCATGTGGTCAGGGGCAGGGCAGGCTGCGGCGTGCCGCAGGCCGCGACGCATGGCGGCGAGGCGACGGATCATGGCATCGATCTCGCGTGCTTTCGCGAGCAGGAGACCGCGGTTGATGTCGGGCCGGCCATCGGCGCCGAACATGGCCGCGATCTCGTCGAGCGTGAAACCCGCTGTCTGTCCCAGTGCGATCAACGCCAGGCGTTCCAGCACGCCGGTGTCGAAGGTGCGGCGCAATCCCTGCCGCCCGTTCGAGGCGATCAGTCCCTTCTGTTCGTAGTAGCGCAACGCCGACGCGGGCACGCCGGACCGCTTGGCGACCTCGCCGATATCCATCCGGTTCCCCTCTTGACTTGAAGTCGACTTGAAGTTGCATCGTGCGCTCACCGGCCCTGCAGAACAAGCCTGTGCTGGCCACCGCTCGCGGAGATCGCCATGGAACGTCTGGTCTGCACACTGCTCATCGGCATCGGCGCCACGTTGGCCATGGATGCGTGGGGGGCGTTGCGATGGCGCGTGTTCGATGTGCCGCGTGCCGACTACGCGCTGGTCGGGCGCTGGCTCGGCCATATGGCAGACGGGCGATTCCACCATCACGCCATTGCGCGCAGCACCCCCGTCCGCGGCGAGCGCCTGCTGGGCTGGTGCGCGCACTACCTGACCGGGATCGCCTTCGCCTTGTTGCTGCCGCTGTGCTGGGGCGATGCATGGTTGCGTGATCCCACGCCGATACCGGCATTGCTGCTGGGCGTCGGCACGGTCGCGGCGCCGTTCCTGCTGATGCAGCCGGGCATGGGCGCGGGCGTGGCGGCGTCCCGCACGGCCCGACCAGGCAGGGCGCGCGCGCACAGCCTGGTGAATCACCTCGTGTTCGGCGGGGGCCTGTATGTCTCGGCCGTGCTCGCGCGTCCGTTTTTCTTCGACTGATCCCTTCCTATTCCAGGAGTTATTCCATGCGTATTCCCGTTCGTTTCGCTCCGTTGCTGTTCGGCGCCCTGCTGTCCGCGATCATGGTGTCGCTGGTGTCCGCGTTCGTGTTGCTGGTCAACCAGGGACTGCGCCCCGACTTCCTCGTCACCTGGGCGCGCAGTTGCTTGACGACGTGGCCGGTGGCCTTCATTGCCGTCACGCTGGTGGCGCCCTGGGTCCGGCGTGTCGTCGCGCGCGTGACGGTATGATCGAGCGAGGCCGCGTCGGAACGTGCGTCAGGCCTGCAACTGCGTCGCCAGCTCATCCATCACGGCCCGCCACGCCGGTGCCTCATCGGTCTCTTCCCACAACTCCCGCAATTCGGAGTTCTCGGCGAGGATCCGCGCAAGTGCGTCGCGGGCCTGGCGGACCAGATCGGCGTCGATGGCCGGCCTGACGTGCGCAAGCCAGTCGGCCAGCCCCTCCTCCTGCTGCGCCGCCAGGGTCGGACGTCCACGCGCGGCCGCCACGATTTCCGCCGCTACGATGGCCAGTGTCGCGTCCGGCGCTTCGACGTACTCCGTCGACGTCAGCACGTTGTCCAGCGCTTCACGGATCAGCGACAGGTCGCCGCTGTCCAGCACGTCGATCATGAAGTCCGCCGCGTCGTCGTTTTCGAAAGAACCGGTACCCCAGGTGCCCATGCCATGCCTCCATCTCGGTGTGCGCCACGCATTGCGTGGCAGGAGTCGTGTCAGTCGCGTGCGTTCGAGGGTGGGTGGCATGGCGCATCCCGGAGGGACGTCGCGGGCACCGGCAGCCAGATCTCGGTCGACTGACGGATCCGCGGGTCATCGGCCGAGGGAACCCAGCGCTGCTCCACGCGGAAGGCGGGGCGCCCCTGGTGGAGGACGAAGGAATACGTAGGTCCCTCCACGAATCTTTCCTGTTCTTCGGCCAGCGAGGGAATGTCCACGCTGACTCCCAAAGGTCCCCACTCCGGCAGGTGCCTATCGACATCCGAGAAACCCATGCCCCTGACGACCTCCACCTCATTGATCTTCGGGTGTCGGATGTCATCGAGCAGCGCCGACGGAAGCCAACCCGCTGTCTGCCCGATCTGGATACAGAGCGCCGAAAGGCGACCATCATCTTCCGTGACGTAGACCACGTCCCCGTCGAAGGTGCGGACCCACATTTCGGTAGGCCGGCTTGTCAGTGGGGATGTCGGAAGGGCGGGCAGTGCGGCCAGCACGCCAAGCAGGCCAAGCAGGCGTGCGACCACGCGTGAGGCGAGCGGGAATCTCGAGTCCATGGCAGCGGTTCCGGTAGATGGACGACGGTGTCGGTCGAGCAGGGGCTTCAGGCCTCCCAGCAGCAAGTGCGCATGTCGTGGTTCTCCGGATGTCAGCGTACGCCGGGATGGCGGTCGCACGATGGCGCGTCAGGGCGCTATGGCATGGGCAGCACCATTCCCGTCCTTGACGAAGTAGATCGTGCGGCCAGCGGGGACATCGTGATGCAGCACGAATTGGAACTTGGTGGTGCAACGACACGTGGCGACCGGGCCATCCGTCTTGAAGGCCAGCTTCAGGGTCACGGTGCCCCAGTCAAGCACAACCTCGGGTTCGACGGGAACGACGCCGCAGGTGACGCCTGCCCAGCCGGTCATCACCAGGTGTTCGCCCCTGCGCTCCGCCACGAGTCTGTCGGGACCGTAAGCGTCGTGTTCTTCGTCACAGGCGGCGATCGTGGTGAACTCGAATGGGTCCGTCGCGCATACCTTGGACGGAAAGCACGCCACCAGGGCGATGACGAACGCGCTCCGCGTGATGGTCAGACCCATACATCGTTCTCGGCGGTGTAAGCGCCGCCGGCATCGCCGGTGTTCACCACGCCACGCGGCTCGACCAGCATGATGCTGCACTCTTCGACGGCCACGGGCCGGTGCTCGACGCCCTTGGGCACCACGTACATTTCACCGGCCGCCAGCGGAACCACCTTGTCGCGGAACTCGAGCGTCAGCGCACCGTGCAGCACGATGAAAACTTCATCGGTATCCGCATGGGCATGCCAGACGAACGCGCCCTTCACCTTGGCAAGTTTGAACTGGTAGTCGTTCATTTCGGCAACGACGCGCGGCGACCAGTGTTCCGAGAAGCGGGCCAGCTTGTCCTTCAGGTTGATGGCGGTGTCTGGCATGAGAACTCAGTCGTGATGAACCGGGCAATGACACGAAGGCGCGGATTGCACCCTACACGTTAGGGAATACGCCCGCCACGTGCGGCGGTGAACAGGGCATACCACTCTTCCCGTGCCAGCACCACATTATCTGCGGCAGCGCAGCCCGCAAGCCTGACCGGGTCGGTGGTGCCGACGATGGGCTGGATGCCGGCAGGATGACGCAACAGCCAGGCGAGCTGGATGGCCTCCGGCGTGACGCCGCGTTCTTCCGCGAGCTGGCGCAGCAGCAATGAGGTTTCGCGGATCACCGGATCGGCGAACTCCGACGTCGTGGCCAGCTTGCCGCCAGCCAGTGGCGACCACGCCTGCACGCGGATGCCGTGCAGGCGACAGAGGTCCAGCGTGCCTGCCGCCGATGCGTAGGCGTGTCCGGTGGTGTTGGCGACCACGCCATCATCGATCAGGTGGTGATGCAGCAGGCTCACTTCCACCTGGTTGGCGACCAGCGGCTGCCGCACATGGTGCCGCAACAAGTCGATCTGTGCGGGCGTGTGGTTGCTGACGCCGAAATGCCGCACTTTGCCGGCCGCCTGCAGGTCGTCGAATGCGCGGGCGACCTCGTCAGGCTCCACCAGCGCATCCGGCCGATGCAGTAGCAATACGTCCAGGTGGTCCACGCCGAGGCGCGACAGACTGCCGTCGACCGATGCAACGATGTGCGCGTGGCTGAAGTCGTAGCGGCCCGGCGTGCCGGCAGGATCATCGGCGAAGCGGATGCCGCACTTGGACTGCAGCACCATGCGCTCGCGCAATCCGGGCGAGGCGCGCAGCACGTCGCCGAATACCTGTTCGGACTTGCCGCGGGCATAGATGTCGGCGTGGTCGAACAGCGTGATGCCGTGCGACAGCGCGGTTTCGATGAGGCGTTGCGTGCGCCGCCGCTCATCGGCGGTGACCGGTGTCGCGTCCCACGCGCGGCTGAGGTGCATGCAGCCGTAGGCGATGCGGGACACCGGCAGATCGTCGGCGAGGAGGTAGGTCTTCATGGGGCGGAGACGGGAAGGACAGGGCGCATCATCGCAGGTCGCCGGCACGCCTCAGTAGCGTCGGCGCTCGGCCGCGAGCCTGCGGGCCAGCGCCTCGGCCTCGAGCGGGCGCGCGAGGTGGTAACCCTGCACGTCGTCGACGCCAAGCGCCTGCAAGGCCTCGAGTTCCGATGCTGTCTCCACGCCTTCCGCGACCACGTGCGATTGCGTCTGGCGGGCGAACTCGATCAGGGCGGCGGCCAGTGCGCGCCGCGGCGAATCGTGGTCGATCCCGCGCGTCAGGCTGAGGTCCAGCTTGATGATGTCCGGATGGATCGCGAGTACGTGCCGCATGCTGGCGTAACCGGCGCCCGCATCGTCCACCGCGATGCGCACGCCGGCTTCCCGCAGCGGCGCCAGCCGTTCGTTGAGCAGCGCGTAGTCGTCGACCAGCGAGTGCTCCGTGATTTCAAGTACTACGCGATGTGGATTCATGTCGTCGATATAACCGTCGATGCCACCGCTGATGATGGTCTGCGGCGACACGTTCAAGGCAACGTAGAAGTCGCCGCTGACCTGGCGCAGGCCATCCAGCGCCGAGAGGATGGCATTGAGTTCCAGCCGCACCCCCAGGCCGATGGCGCGGGCTTCGGCGAACCAGACATCGGGCGTGCGCTGTGGCTCCAGTGCGAAGCGCGACAGGCACTCGACGCCGACGATCTTGCGCGTGCTGCTGCGGTAGATCGGCTGGTACACCATGTGCGGCTGGCCCAGCTCCAGCACGGAGGTGATACGCGCCACCTTCTCCTCATGCTCTTCGACGGCATGCAGGTCGCCATCGATCTGGTAGGCGAGCAGGTCGGCGAACGCGCGCATCATGTGCAGATCGCGTTGGCTCAGCGACAGATTGGGCGCCAGGCTGAAGCAACAGAACGTACCGTACACGCGCCCATCGTGCAGCTGGATGGGCACGCTGATGTGCGCGCCTATCGGGACACGTTGCGTCTCCGGGATGTATTCCAGCGCGGGGATCGCGGCCGTGTCGGGGATCAGTTGCGGAATGCTGCCCTCAACCACCCGCATACAGTAGCCCTCGTCCAGCGGACTGGAATCGCCGGGCCGGATGGGCGCGCGGTCGAGCCGCGTCGCGACGTGGCGGAACACGCGATGGTGGCCATGGAATTCGCTGACGAAGGCCACGTCCATATCGAGGTGGCGGCGTACGGCATCGAGCAGCCGGTCCACGTTGCGGGCGATCGCAGCGGCGCCGGGGCCGCCCTCGAGCCACGCGTCGGTCAATGCGTCCTCGGGTTTCCTACTGTCGATCACGGGCTTCCTCCTGAAGGCAGGTACGCGACGAATAGTCAGCCGTCGGGTTCTGCACCCACCGCAACAGCGGAGGGGAGGTGGCGTGGGGCGAAGGGGTGAGACCACGCCGCAGAGCCGGGGCGGGTCCGAGTGTACCTTCAAGTCACAATGGACGGCGTGTGCCTTGCTTCATGCCACGAACGGTTTGAACGCTACGCCCAGGCCCTGCATGTCTTCAGGCTCGCCGACGAGATCCGAGCGCAGCAGCGGGCGTGCGTCGATCCATTTCTTGCTCACCACCAGGTCCAGGCGGTCGCCGGCGGCGGTCAGGTCCAGGCGCGGGATGGCTTCGTTGTCGTGCGAGCGGTGCAGCAGCACGGCGAGCCGCAGCAGGGCGGCCTTGCGCTTGGCGCTCAGCAGCAGGCGGTCGGGCAGGGCATCGAACGCGGTCTTGGGCACGCCGCGGCGATGCGTGCGTACCAGCGCCGAGAGCACCTGTTGCTCCTGGCGGGAAAAACCTTCGATGTCGGAATGTTCCAGCAGGTAAGCGCCATGCACGTGGTACTGGCTGTGCGCAATGGCCAGGCCGATCTCGTGCAGGCGCGCGGACCAGCCGAGCATGCGTGCGTCGTCGTCGTCCAGGCCCCAGCTCTCCTCGACCTGTTCGAACAACCGCATCGCGGTGGCTTCCACGCGAGCCGCCTGGAATTCGTCGATGCCGTAGCGCTGCATCAGCGCCGCGGTGGACAGGTCTCGCGGATCGTTGTCGCTGCCGCGGCCCAGCATGTCGAACAGGATGCCTTCGCGCATGGCGGCCTTGCTGACCATCAGGCGCTGCAGGCCCAATGCTTCGAAGGCGGCCTCCAGCACCAGCACGCCGCCGGCGATGATGGGGCGGCGGTCGCTGGACAGACCGGGCAGGTCGATGTCCTCGATGCGGTCGGCCTGCAACAGTCTTTCCCGGACCTGTGGCAGCGCTTCGGCGGTCACCGCGCCCTTGGTCAGCTTCATCGCCGCGCAGATCTCGCCGATGGCCTTGTTGGTGCCGGACGAGCCGATGGCTTCCTGCCAGCCGAGGTTGCGGTACAGGCCGGCGAACTGCTGGAATTCGGCACCGATTTCGGTGAGGGCTTCCTTCCAGCGCTTGCGCGACAGCTTGCCGCCCGGGAAGAAGCGGCGCGTGCTGGCGATGCAGCCCGCCTGCAGGCTTTCGCGTTCCAGCGTCTCGAAGCCGCGGCCGATGATGAATTCCGTCGAGCCGCCGCCGATGTCGATGACCAGACGGCGCTGGTTCGATTTCGGCGGCTGGGAATGCGCCACGCCGAGATAGATCAGGCGCGCTTCCTCGCGGCCGGAAACCACTTCGATGGGTTTGCCGAGCGCGGCTTCCGCCGCCGCCAGGAAGTCCTGCGGATCGCGCAGCTGCCGCACGGTGTTGGTGGCGAGCGCACGCACGCGGGCGGCCGGAATGTCGCGGATGCGCTGACCGAAGCGCGACAGGCAATCGAGTGCGCGCTGGCGTGCGGCGGCAGACAGGCCGCCCTTGCCATCCAGGCCATCGGCCATGCGCACGGTTTCGCGCAGGCGGTCGACCACACGCAGCTGACCGAGCAACGAGCGTGCGACCACCATGTGGAAGCTGTTGGAGCCCAGATCGATCGCGGCCAGCATGTCCCCGTCCTGGAGCGGCGGGGAAGTGGGGGAAGTCAGGGGCGCCATGTCGCCAGTTTAGCCAATGGCGGCGCGTAATGCGTCAACGCGATGACACGGCGCTTCATGGTGGGATGCGTCCATGGGTCGCATCACACCTTCGCCAGCAAGATGCCCTGCGCCGAGTGCGGCGTGTCGTCGCCCGGCGTCAGCTTGATGTAGCTTCCGTCGGCTTGCAGTTCCCAGGCATTGCAGTTGTCGTCGAGGTAGTTCTGCAGGCCGTCCTTGAACACGCGTGCTGCCAGTTCCCTGTCGAGGATCGGGAAGCAGGTCTCCACGCGGTGCAGCAGGTTGCGTTCCAGCCAGTCCGCGCTCGCGCAATACAGTTCCGGCGAACCGTCGTTGCCGAACCAGTAGATGCGGCTGTGCTCCAGGAAGCGGCCGACGATCGAACGCACGCGGATGTTGTCCGAGATTCCCGGCACCCCCGGGCGCAATGCGCAGGCGCCGCGCACGATCAGGTCGATCCGCACGCCCGCCTGCGACGCGGCGTACAGCGCACGGATGATGCGCGGTTCGTTGATCGCGTTGATCTTGGCGATGATGCGCGCCGGCTTGCCGGCCCTGGCCAACTTCGCTTCGCGCTCGATCTTCTTGATCAGGCCCGGGTGCAGCGTGAAGGGCGATTGCAGCAGGCGCTTGAGCTTGGTGGTGGGTGCCAGGCCGGACAATTGCTGGAACAGCAGGTGCACGTCGCTGCCGATGTCCGGGTCTGACGTCAGCAGGCCGATGTCGGTGTAGGCCCTTGCCGTGCCGCTGTGGTAGTTGCCCGTGCCCAGGTGCACGTAGCGGCGCAGCTTGCGGCCTTCGCGGCGCACGATCAGCAGCATCTTGGCGTGGGTCTTGTAGCCCACCACGCCGTACACCACCTGGGCGCCGGCTTCCTGCAGTTTGTCGGCCACGCCCAGGTTGGCGTCTTCATCGAAGCGCGCGCGCAGTTCCACCACCACGGTGACGTCCTTGCCGTTGCGCGCGGCCTGCACCAGGGCCTCGACCAGCGCCGAGTCCTTGCCGGTGCGGTACAGCGTCTGCTTGATGGCCAGCACGTCGGGATCGACCGCGGCCTGCTTGACGACTTCCAGCACGGCGGCGAACGAATCGAAGGGGTGGTGCAGCAGCACGTCGCCGTCGGCGACCTTCTCGAAGATCGCATCGCTGTCGCGCAACGTGCGGGGGGTGAAGGCGGGGTATTTCAGCTCCGGACGCTGCACCAGGTCGTAAACCTGGATCACCCGGTTGAGGTTGACCGGGCCGTTGATGGGATACACCGCGTTGTCCGGCAACGCGAAGTTCTGCAGCAGTTGGCGCACGATGGGTTTGGGGCAATCGTGCGCGATCTCGAGGCGGACCGCCGGCCGGTAGCCACGGCCGACCAGCTCATCGCGCAACGCCAGCGCCAGGTTCTCCACTTCCTCCTCGTCCACGACCACTTCGGAATTGCGGGTCACGCGGAACTGGTAGGAGCCCTTCACTTCCATGCCGGGGAAGAGCTCGTCCACGAAGACCGACAGTACCGACGACAGTAGGACGAAGTCGTTCTCGCCGCCGGACACCCGCTGCGGCAGGTGGATGATGCGCGGCAGCGAGCGCGGTGCGCGCACGATGGCGAGGTGGCCGGCGCGACCGAACGCGTCCTTGCCCTTCAGCACTACCACGATATTGAGCGACTTGTTGAGGATCTTCGGGAACGGATGCGCCGGGTCGAGGCCCAATGGCGACCGCACCGGCATGATCTCGTTGCGGAAATACGCGCGCAGCCAGCGTGTCTGCCGCGCATTCCAGCTGTCGCGACCGAACACGCGCACGCCAGCCTCGGCCAGGCCGGGGCGGAGCACATCGTTCCAGCACTTGTATTGCGCGTCGACCAGGTCGGCGGCGCGGTCGTGGATCTTGTTGAGCACGGTCGCCGGGCTCATGCCGTCCGCACCCGGCGGCAGGCCGAAATCAAGCGCATGGCGCACGGTAGCGGCGCGGATCTCGAAGAATTCGTCCAGGTTGGTGCAGGAGATGCACAGGAAGCGCAGCCGCTCCAGCAACGGCACCGATGGATCCTGCGCCTGCGCCAGCACGCGGAAGTTGAAGTCCAGCTGGGACAGTTCGCGGTTGAGGTAGAGCGCCGGGTCGCGCAGTGCGTCTTCGCCGGTGGCGGGGGCGGGCGTCGTGTCCAGTGCGGCGTTCATGCGGTCTGGCTGTCCGTGGTAAGGGGGCGGGGAGCGTCGAGACGCGGCTCGACACGTTCGGCGCCGAAATGGATGGAGAACAGACTGCCCTGGCCGACCTCGCTCTCGATGTCGAGGCGGGCCTGGTGCAGGTTCAGCACGTGCTTGACGATCGACAGTCCCAGGCCGGTGCCGCCGCTCTCGCGTGAGCGGCTGGTGGATACGCGATAGAAGCGCTCGGTGATGCGCGGCAGGTGCGAGGTCGGGATGCCGTAGCCGGTATCACGCACGCTGAGCACGGCGCCGTCGCCCTCGCGCGCGAAGCGCACCGTGATGGTGCCGCCCACCGGCGTATAGCGCACCGCATTGCTGACCAGATTGGAAAAAGCGCTGTGCAGTTCCTTGTTGGAGCCGGACAGGTCCAGGTTGGCATCGTCCTGGATCACGATCGTGTGGCGGCGCTGGCTCAGCGCTTCCGCTTCGCGACGGAGCGTGGCCAGCATGGGCGCCATCGCCACGTTCTCGTCGGGCAGGCTGTCCTGTGCTTCCAGGCGGGACAGCGTCAGCAGGTCTTCCACCAGTTGCGTCATGCGCTGCGACTGCTTCTGCATTTCGGCCAGCATCGGTGCCCAGTCCGGATACTCGGTCGGCTCCAGCATGTCCAGGTAGCCGTGCACGACGGTCAGCGGCGTGCGCAGTTCGTGCGAGACGTTGGCGACGAAGTCGCGCCGCATCTGCTCCAGCCGCAGCATCTTGCTGACGTCGCGCGCCACCAGCAGCCAGTATTCGTCGGAGTAGGGGATCAAGCGCAGGTTGAGCCTCAGGTTCGGGTCGACCGGCGAGGCGGCATCGAGCATCGGTTCGGCATTGCGGCCCGCGGCCAGCCAATGCGACATGGGCAACGGCTGCAGGCGGTCGCCGACCGGCGCGCCGATGTCGATCGGGTATTGCAGCCCCAGCAGGCTGGTGGCGGCCTTGTTGAACCACTGCACGCGTTGGCTGTTGCGTTCCACGACGACCACGGCATCGGGCAGCGCGGCGGCGGCGGCGCGGTAGGCGCGCAGCATGTCGAGCAGGCGGCGCTTGCGCGTGCGCATCTCGGCCTGGCCCCGGAACAGCAGGCGGTCGAGTTCGTTCCATACGCCCTTGCCCTGCGCGGGTTCCATCCGCTGGCGTGCGGTCAGGCGCAGCAGTACTTTGCGCAGCCGCCAGTAATGCCAGGCAACGACCCCGAGTGCCGCCACCGTGACGATGGGCCAGACCTGTCCCAGCAGCAGGCCGACCACCACCGCCAGCGCCAGGATCAGTGCCAGCTGGCCGAGCGTCTTGAACCAGGCGGTACGGATGTCGTGGGGCATGGGCCGATTGTAGGCAGATGTGTATGACAGCAGGGGATCGGCGGGACGGGGCGCTTCATGGCGTCATCCCGGCGTACGTCGGGATCCGGGTTGATGCTGTATTTGTCTTTGCTTCCGCTCCAGGCAAGCAACTCGAGATCAAGAGGGATCCCGGCGTGCGCCGGGAAGACGGGCAGCGGCAACATGCGCTTCCGCCGACTCCCGAGTCTCGCGACGACCTCACATGGCGGCAGAAAAGCGGTATCCCGAACCGCGGACGGTCTGCACCATGTTCTCCAGGCTATGCGGTTCGAGCGTCTTGCGCAGGCGGCGGATATGCACGTCGACCGTGCGCTCTTCCACATACACACTGCCGCCCCAGACATGGTCGAGCAGCTGGGTACGCGAGTACACGCGCTCGGGGTGGGTCATGAAGAAATGCAGCAGTCGGTACTCGGTGGGGCCGATGGCGACCGGGGTGTCGCCGGCGAACACGCGATGGGCGGCGCCGTCGATGCGCAGGTTGCCCACCGCGACACTGCCGTCCTCGTCGTCGTCGCGCGAGCGGCGCATGACGGCGCGGATGCGGGCGAGCAGTTCACGTGCGGAGAAGGGTTTGACCACGTAGTCGTCGACACCGGCCTCCAGCCCGCCGACCCGGTCGTTCTCCTCACCGCGGGCGGTGAGCATGATGATCGGCACGTCGCGCGTCATGGCGTCCTTGCGCCAGCGGCGGGCCAGCTCAAGCCCGCTGGTGCCGGGCAGCATCCAGTCCAGGAGGATCAGGTCCGGTACGCGGTCGGCAATGGCGTTCTGGGCTTCGCGGGCGTCGCCGGCATGGATCGGTTCGTAGTCGCCCTTGCGCAGGGCGAACGCCACCATGTCGCGAATGGCAGGCTCGTCGTCGACGATCAGGATGTGCTTCTGCACGCAGGATCCGGGTGCGGGGGAGGGCGGTGCCAGTAGACGACAATTTTGTGACGTTTACATGACATGCCGCCGGACTGTCATGGCGGCGCTCCGGGCACCGGTCAGCGTCGTTCCACGTCCGGGTCGCGGATGCCTTGCCGGCGCAGCTCCAGTACTTCGGGGGTGATGACGGCGATGCGGGCGTCGACGCGGGCACGGGCGTAGAAGTCCAGGTCGCCCTGCTTCTTGAGATTCTGCAGCTGGATCAAGGCCTGTTCCGGCCGCCCGTTCAGGTAGGCGGCTTCGGCGTAGGCTTCGCCGGCGCGGGCGGTGTCGCCCGCCAGTTCGTTGGCTCGGGCGAAGTGCTGCTGGAACACGGGGTCGTCGCCGGCGCGCGCCATCAGGGGGCGCAGCACGGCCTGCGCACGCTGGCCAGCCTCACGGCCACCCTGCTCGTTCAGTACCTTGGCGTAGGTCAGGGCGACGGGGCGGTTCTGCGGGTAGCGCTGCATGAGTGCATCGAAACGCTGGTTCGCCGTCGTGCGGTCGCCGGTGCGTGATTCCGCCTCGCCCAGCGTCAGCACCACCCAGAGGTTGTCGGCATGCTCGTCGGCCAGGCGCTTGAGTTCCGTGAGCGCCAAGCGCGTGTCCCCCCCTTGCAGGTGGGCCACGGCAAGGCCGTAGCGCTCCGGACCCGTCAGCGGTTTGCCGGCCTGGCGTCGCAGGGTCTCGTACTCGCGGACGGCGGCCGATGGCGTGCTGGCGCTGAGGGCGCGCAAGCGTTCGCGCGCCCAGTCGAACTGGCCGGTGTCGCCTTGCCGGAACGCCAGCGAGGGCAGCGTCACCGGGACCGGCAGCAGCGGGTTGTCGCTGCGGGTCTCCGGGAGGGTGACCGTATTGCGGTCGAAGCGCTCCACCCGTTCGCCGCCCGGCACGCTGGTCACCGCCGTCACCTGGTTGCCGCGCAGCTGGTCCGCGCGTTGGCGGGCTTCGCTGATGCGGGTGGTGGTAACGGGGTGCGTCTGCAGGTAGTCAGGGACTGATTCGCGGCCGCTGCCGCGCGCGACGCGGGTGGCCTGCTGCAGTTTGGCGAAGAAGCCGGCCATCGCGTCGATGTCGTAGCCCGCGCGCGACAGGGTGCGGATACCGACGCGGTCGGCTTCGGATTCGTTGGAACGGGTGTAGTCGATCTGGCGTTGCTGCATCAGGCCCATCGCGGAAGCGATGGCCGCCTGCGAGGCATCACCGCTGGAGCTGCCGCCGGCCGCCTGCGCCAGCACGATGGCGCCCAGCATGCCCAGCAGGATCGGGATCTGGTCGCGTTGTGCCCGCTCTACGCCGCGCAATACATGCTGCTGGGTGACGTGGGCGATTTCGTGCGACAGCACCGCCGCCACCTCGTCCTCGCGGTCGGCCGTGAGCACCAGGCCGGCATTCATGCCGATGTAGCCGCCCAGCGTGGCGAACGCGTTGATCTGCCGGTCGCGCATCATGAAGAACGTGTAGGACTGCTGCGGGTTGTCGCTGTCCGCGCCGAGCCGGCCACCGACGCCCTGCAGCCAGTCGGTCACCAGCGGGTCCTCCAGCAGGTAGCCGTAGTTGCGCAGTTCCCGCAGCATCATCCCGCCGTATTGCGCCTGGCGCGCCGGCGTCAGCAGCTCACCCGCCGAGGACCCGATGTCGGGCAGGCGGCTTTCCTGCGAGAGCGCCAGCGGCGCCGCGAGGGTCATGGTCAGGACGGTGGCGAGCAGCAAGGGACGCAAACGTGGCTCCGTGTCGGATAATGGGCGTCTTCATCAGGATGACCGGTCGTCGATCCGGGCGAGTGAATACGTGGTTAACCGGGCGGGCCCCGGTTCGCACTGTTCCATATCGTTCACTGGAAGACGGCGCGGCCTGCCCGATATTGGCTGGGACCGCATCCCGTCCCTTTCGTTCCGGAGACCTCCCTTGAGCAACACCCCCGGCGCCAGCGCGCCCGAAATCACCCTGTACAGCACCGCCATCTGCCCGTACTGCGTGGCGGCCAAGAACTTCCTGAAAAGCAAGGGTCAGGTCTGGACCGAAGTGCGCATCGACCTGGATCCGGCCGAGCGCGAAAAGATGATCGCCAAGGCCAAGCGCACCAGCGTGCCGCAGATCTTCGTGGGCGAGGTGCACGTGGGCGGCTACGACGACATGATCGCGCTGCACCGGGCCGGCAAGCTGGACTCGCTGCTGGCCGGAGGTATCGCATGAGCGGGGGCGACGACAGCCAGGACAGGGTGAAGGCCTTCACCGAATTCCGGCAGCGGATGAACAAGCGCATCCTCGACGAGCCCAACCAGGTCGTGCGCCGCTTCTTCGCGCTGGATACGCAGACCTACCAGGCAGGCGTGTTGGACGTGAAGACCAAGGAGCTGCTGGGCCTGGTCGCGTCGATGGTGCTGCGCTGCGACGA
>CAMPIO010000018.1 GCA_946886405.1 uncultured Pseudoxanthomonas sp. | reverse complement strand
CCGCCAACTCCGGCCACCCCGGCATGCCCATGGGCATGGCCGACATCGCCGAAGTGCTGTGGAACGACTACTACCGCCACAGCCCGTCGAACCCGCACTGGTTCAACCGCGACCGCTTCGTGCTGTCCAACGGCCATGGCTCGATGCTGCACTACGCGTTGCTGCACCTGGCTGGTTACGACCTGCCGCTGCAGGAGCTGAAGAACTTCCGCCAGTTGCACAGCAAGACGGCAGGCCATCCGGAGCGCCACGAGACGCCGGGCGTGGAAACCACCACCGGTCCGCTCGGTCAGGGCTTCGCCAACGCGGTCGGCTTCGCGCTGGCCGAGAAGCTGCTGGCGCAGCGATTCAACCGTGAGGGCCACGACCTCATCGACCACCGGACGTACGTGTTCATGGGCGACGGCTGCCTGATGGAAGGCGTCTCGCACGAAGCCGCTTCGCTCGCCGGCACCTGGGGCCTGGGCAAGCTGGTCTGCTTCTGGGACGACAACAAGATTTCCATCGACGGCAATACCGATGGCTGGTTCACCGACGACACGCCCGCGCGCTTCGAGGCGTACGGCTGGCAGGTGGTGCGCAACGTCAACGGCCACGATCCGGTCGAGATCAAGACCGCGATCGACACCGCGCTGAAGGCTGCCGACAAGCCGACCCTGATCTGCTGCCGTACGACGATCGGCTTCGGTTCGCCGAACAAGGCCGGCAAGGAATCGAGCCACGGCGCACCCCTGGGCAAGGAAGAGCTGGAGGCCACGCGCACCGCGCTGGAATGGCCGTACGGTCCGTTCGAAGTGCCTGCCGACCTCTACGCCGGCTGGAACAAGGTCGACGCAGGCAAGGCACTGGAAGCCGACTGGAACACGCTGCTCGACGCCTATACCGCGCAGTTCCCGGAGCAGGCCGCCGAACTGAAGCGCCGTGCATCGGGCGAACTGCCGGCCGACTTCGTCGCGCAGGCCGATGCCTACATCGCCAAGGTGCAGGCCGAAGGCCCGGTCATCGCGTCGCGCAAGGCCTCGCAGAACGCCATCGAAGCGTTCGCGCCGCTGCTGCCGGAACTCGTCGGTGGTTCCGCCGACCTGGCGCACTCCAACCTGACGCTGTGGAAGGCCAGCAAGTCGGTCTCCACCACCGATCCGAACGCGAACTACGTCTACTACGGCGTGCGCGAGTTCGGCATGACCGCGATTGCGAATGGCCTGGCGCTGCATGGCGGGTTCGTACCGTTCGATGCGACGTTCCTGGTGTTCAGCGACTACGCGCGCAACGGCGTGCGCATGAGCGCGCTGATCCCGGCGCATGCGATCCACGTGTACACGCACGACTCCATCGGCCTGGGCGAAGACGGTCCCACCCACCAGCCGGTCGAGCACCTCGCCTCGCTGCGCTACATCCCGAACAACGACGTATGGCGTCCGTGCGATGCGGTGGAATCGGCGGTGGCGTGGAAGCAGGCCATCGTCCGCCAGGACGGCCCGAGCTGCCTGGTGTTCTCGCGCCAGAACCTGCCGCACCAGCCGCGCACCGAGGCGCAGGTGGGCGATATCGCACGCGGCGGCTACGTGCTGGCCGATGCCGAGGGCACGCCGGACGTCATCCTGATCGCCACCGGTTCGGAAGTGGGCCTGGCCACGCAGGCCAAGGCCACGCTGGATGCGCAGGGCATCAAGACGCGGGTGGTGTCGATGCCGTCCACCGACGTGTTCGACCGTCAGGACGCCGCCTACCGTGAAGCCGTGCTGCCCAAGGCCGTGCGCAAGCGCGTCGCCATCGAAGCCGCTATCAGCGACTTCTGGGGCAAGTACGTGGGCCTGGACGGCGCGGTGATCGGCATGACCACGTTCGGCGCCTCCGCGCCGGCCGACGCGCTGTACAAGCACTTCGGCATCACCGCCGACGCGGTGGTCGAGGCGGCGAAGTCGCTCTGAGCGGGTACCGCGAGACCGAGAAAGGCCGGGCATTGCCCGGCTTTTCTTTTTTGGATCGAGCGAAAGGTTCAAGCAGGGCGATCTTGCTTCAGCGTGGCTTTCCGATATCGGTGCTTCTATCCGTATCTCGATGAAAAGCCGTCGTCGCTTCGCTTCCTTGGGCCTGCGATGGCTCTGCTGGACTGAACGGATCCACTCGTGGTTGCCAACGCATCGCAATAACTGCGCGGGCAGATTGCGTCGTGTCACAAACCGGGCTGCTATCTGGCGTGATTCCATGACAGACAAGTGCCGGGGAGCGGGCACTCGCGCTTTGCGGCGGGCCGAATTTCCAATTCCTGATGCGCGGTGATAGGTTTGGCACGAATCCCATGCGATGGAACGCCATGATGATGACGCCGCCCCTGCGCAGTGCACTTTTCCACCGTGTCGCATCACTGCTTCTTGCGATCGCTACCGTGATTCCTGCCGGTTGCGCCACCTCATCCGAGACACTTGAGCCTGCCAAGGAGATCGCTGCGATGACCACGTCAGACATCAGTCCTGCGAATGAAAGTCCATCGCTTTCCGCCGACGAGATCGGCAAGCGGTTCCTGAAGCTGATCGAGGGGCTGGAATCGCGTAGCGACCTCAACTTGGATCTTGTTCGGACGACCCTGGAGTTGAAGCTCTCCAAGGTCCCTTGGGATGAGCACCAGTTTATATCCGAAGGTCCTCTCGGTTCGGACTGGAGCTACGTTGTCGGCTTCCTTGAAGAAACCCCCTCAAATCTGAAATCGGTATACCTGGATTTCAGGAATTCGAAAGCGCGTTTTGCCGATATGACGCCCATCTGCGAGTTGGACTTTGAGTTCTATCACAGCGCATTGGTCGCGACGGGCTTTCGTGCTGTAGAGATCCGCGGCGAGATCGGTCAGCTTGAAAGCTGGCGCTACTACAAGAGTGATTTCGCAATGCAGATCGTGCCGCAGAACGTGGTCCCCGGCGAGCCAGGTCGCGTCTGTGCCAACTCGATCAGCATGCTGAATGGACGTTAGTCTGCAAAGGATAGCAGTGTCATGGCCTACCCCAACCCCAACCCTAACCCCCAACTCGAAGCGGCGTTAGCACGGTTCGCCGCGCAGCCCGGCACCACGCCCGACCAGGAAGCGCAACTGCGCGCGGCAGTCGTTGCCGATGCCGACCGGCTCGGCCTACTCAACAGGCAGGCTGCCGCCGGGCAGATCAAGGGCTTTGCCTTGGAAACACCAGTCGCCACACCTAATCTGACTGGCACCTACGGAAAGGCGCCTGGCGTAATCACAGTACCGGCGGCCAGCTTCCAACCCAGCGGCAGCGCCGCTGGCGACGACCTCAGGGCGGTGGTCGGCCTACAGGCAATCATCGTCGATTTCGCCCACCAGACCTGGCAGAACCCCGCCGGGCAGACGCATACCGTCAACCAGGACATGGTGACCAACCTGCAGTCCACCTTGAACGAATCGCCGGTGCTGGCGACACAGATCAAGGACGCGGTGACGAAGGGACATGTGCAGCATTTCAGCCTGCTTGGCAACAGCATGGCAGCTGGCGCCACCTACGACGGCAATACCCTGCAGCAGGATGGCACGCCCAAGGGCATCAACCTGCCACCGTTACGCCTGCAGACCAATTCCCCTGCCAACCCGCAGGGACTGTACAACGCCCAAGACCTGACCTTCGTACTGGGCCACGAAATCCAGCACGGCTTCAGTGATGCCGCTAGGGATCAGGCGAACCGCACCTTCATACAGGACATTAGTACGCAGGCCCAAGTGCACGGGCCTTTACACGACTATTCGGATGAGCTGCGTGCCTATATCCAGGCAGGACGCGAGGATGAAGCGAAAGCCAATATCTCCGGATGGAATGCATTGCTCAGTCGAGAGCAGCAAGGCAATCCTTCTGCTGGCCTTCCTGAAATGGCCAGAATTCGAAATACGCGGATTGAAGATTTCATTATCCGTGGCAATTCGACGACACCGCCACAAGCCCTTCCCGGCCTCACCTTCAACCAGGATGGCAGCCTTTCGCAGACGCCCGCTAACGTCGCCGCGATGGGCCAGCACTACTTCGATCGCCCTTCACATGTGCATGCCCAGCCTGGCCAGCGACCGGTCGGCCTTGGCGAGCACAAGCCCAACCCCACCGCCGACTATCCCAACTACTACGGTACCTGGGCGCTCGAGCAGATCGTCGCCGCAGAAGACCGGGCCAATGTGTCATACAAAGGGGCGCGACCGCAGATCGCCATCGACATGGTGGGGCTCGGTTTGAAGGAAGACCTGATCGAAATGGAAGGGCTGGATCTTGGCGCGAATAAGATGCCGCGTCCTTATCTGGACACCAGCCACATCCCGGCAAAGCCAGGCCATTTCCACCACACCCAGGGCGCCAGCATGGGGCACGCGACCATCAGCACGTGCCGATCGCGGCTGCGGAGCGGATCCGCGCAAGTGGCGACCCGGTGGTCGACCGCTGGATCGACGCGCTGCAGGAGGGTGACCATGCCGCCGCCAAAGTCGTGCAGCAGGAATTCACCGGGTCGCCCGACGGGAGGCGTTTGTGGGCCGAGTCCCTGGCCGATGCTCACGCTTGGGATGACCAACAGAAGCCATGGCGGGCGCAGGCCCAGGACACCCCGCTGTTCAATCAGGCGATGGATCACCTGGATGGGTTGGAGCCGCGGATGGATTCGCACTGGACGCAGCAACAGCGCGAACAACTCGCCGGAACGATCGCGTTGGAGGCGCGGCGCAATCACTTGCCCGAGATCAGTGCTCTCGTCCAGACCCGCGACGGTGGTCTGATGGCGGTGTGGAATCATCCCCACAACCGGATCCTGGATCAGCGCAAGGATACGATCGATCCAGCGCAGGCGGCTGAGCGACCGTTGCGGCAGAGCATGCAGGAGTTCAGCGAGGAAACGCAGCGGCAGGATCAGCAAACCATGATCGATGTTCAGCAGCGCCAAGTGCAGGGACAGCAGCAGGGACTGGCAAGGTAGCCGAGGGGAACGCAATGAACGACACGGATGCCATCCGCCGGTTGATGATGGCGGTAGAACGGCTGGAGGACGCCGCCGGCAAGCAGACACGCCAGGTGGCTGAAGGGCTGCAGCAGATGCGGGTGGTCCAGGCCGGACTGGCGACCGTCCGCGAGGCTGAGGAAGCCAAGCTGAAACACGCGATGGCCCATCTGTTCCAGGATCAGCAGCAGAAGACCGAAGTCGCGTTGCGGCCGGTGATCGGCAAGGCGTGGCGGGGGCTGCTTGCCGTCGCCGCGGGTTTCGCGTTGTTGTATGTCGCGCTTCTTCTGCTACTCCGTCACGAGTACCAACGGCTGAAGGATACCCAGCTCCGCGCGGATGCGGCCGAGGTATCGGCTGAAGTACGACAGGCCTCCCAGTACGTCGAGATCACCTCCTGTGGCGGTCGTCCCTGCATTGCCATCCATCCGGATACGCCAACCTGGAAGAGTCGTGGCAAGGAATACATCCTGGTGGACGGAAGGCCAGGCAAGTAGCAGAAGTGGCAGGGTGTCGGGACAGCTCTGCGATGCGGTGCCGCAGTGCAGGCTCCTGTCTTGGCCCTGTACTCGTCATCCCGGCTTTCGCCGGGATGACAGGGATATGGACCGGTTGCTGCGGTTGCGATGGCTACTGCGTCTCTCGCAGGCCCAGCGCCAGCAGCTTCGCTTCGATGCGCTCGCCCAGGTCGCCGGGCGTTGCCAGTTCCATGCGTGCCATCGCCTCGGCATCGTTCGCTTGCTCCCCCAGCGCACGCAGGACCGTACCGATCTTCTTCCAGGACGTGGCCGTGTTCGCCTTCAGCCAACCCAATGCCTTGACGATGCGCTGCTCGACGTCGATGAAGTCGCTGCCCAAGGGATAGTCGGGCAGGGTGCCGTCGCGGCGGAATGCACGCAGGCGCGCCGACAGGTGCACGGGGGTGTTGTCGATCCAGTGGCCAGGTGCGTGGAAGCCTTTGCGCAGTTTGCCGGCTTGCTGCGCCCGGGCCATCAGGCCTTGCTGGAAGCGGGCATCGGTGATGCCGCCCATGGCGATGATGCAGTGCTCGTCGTTCTTGCCGCGAAGGTCGGCGATGCCGTATTCGTTGACGTACAGGTCGCGCAGGTGGCGTGGAATCGTCGTGTGTCCGTAGTTCCAGCGCACGTTCGATCCTGCATCGCCGGCGTCCTCGCGCACCGCGCGGAACATCAGCACGCTGCGCGCGCCGTCCAGCGCGTTCGACATGTCGACGAAGTTGTACTGGCCGCCCACGCCGGACACCACGCGTCCATCGTCCAGTCCGTCGGACACGGCGGCGCCCAGCACGGTGGCCATCATGCAGGAGTTGAAGAAGCGGGCATCAGGGCGCTGCAGGCGCGCCAGCGATTCGCGTCCCCGCTCCAGCTCGTTGATCAGGCTGATGCGGCGCATGCCGATGGCGCGGCGCTGGTCGTCCGGCAGGGTGCGCAGCCAGTGGTAGAACGCGGGCGAGCCGAGATAGAACGCGCCGCGCAGGTACTCGCCGTCGCGCTCCAGTCGCGCCTGGTCACCGAGGTTGGCGGTGCCGTCGGCGAGCCGTTGCATCAGGGCTTCGTCGTCCACCACCTTGCGCCGGATCACGCCGGTTTCGACCAATCGCTTGAAGCCTTCGTTGACCATCTCGCTGCAGCCGTACAGGCCGACGTCGAACGGATCGAGGCCACCGCTGGCGAGCATCGCGGGATGACGTTCGAGTTCTGGATCCAGTGCCGCCAGCACACGCCGGTAGGTCGTGTTGTCGGTGTGGCGCAGCACCAGTGCGTGGCACAACGCGTCGGCCAGCGCACCGATGCCGATCTGCAGCGTGCCGCCATCACGCACCAGCGCACTGGCGTAAAGGCCGATGGCGTAGTCGACGTCCGACACGGGCTGGCGCGGCAGGCCGAACAGTGCGGGGTAGGGGCCTGGTGGCGAGATCACCAGATCGAAATAGGTTTCGTCCACGGCCGCCGTGCCGCCGATCCACGGCAATTCGGGATCGACCTCGGCTACCAGCAGCGGGCGCGGCAGCCCGCGCGCGACGATGGCATCCACCGCGTCCTGGGTGAGGTCGTTGTTGCACGAGAACGACAACCGCGTACCGCCGGCTTCGCGCGCGACCTTCTGCACGATGATGTTGACCGCGCGGTCCGCCAGTGCCCGGGCGACGTGCGTGTAATTGAGGCTGGCGTACAGGCGTTGCGCCGTGGTCGAGCGCAGCAGCGCACCGCCCTGCATGTAGAACTCCTCCACTTCCATATGCGCGGGCAGCGCATCGCGCTTCACCGCCTGCACATAGTCCAGGCGCGGGAAGTCGTTGCCGAAGTGGCGCGCGGCGAATGGCGCCACGAAGCGGCCTTCGAGCCCTTTTGCGCCCGAGGGCGGATCGAGCGAGAGCGCGGTGTACAGCGACCACGGGCGAGACGGATCCGCTACGCCACGCGCGTACAGCGCATTGAGCAGCCGGTGCGGCTTGCCGATGCCAAGCGGCGCACCGATGCGGAGCGGCCCGTGGGTGAGGGCAAGGATCAGGTCGACGGCGTCGTCGAGGTCGGTCAGGTGGCGTGGCGTCATGAGCGAAGCTTAGGCGACGGGACGTGATCGGCCGACAAACGCGGGCTGGCGGGGCTTGACACGGATTTCGTTTACGTGCGTAATCAATAAAAATTACAGGCGTAAACGTATGTCGATCAGCGAAGCGGAAGCGGTGGTGATGGACGTGCTGTGGCGGCGTCATCCTGCCAGTGCGGAAGACGTGGTCGCGGCGCTGGCCGGACGGGCCGAGTGGGCCGAGCCCACCGTGAAGACCCTGCTCAACCGCCTGCTCAACAAGGGCGCGATCCGGGCGGAGAAGGAGGGGCGACGCTACCTCTATTCCCCGGTACTGGCTCGTGAAGCCTGGTTGGCGGAGCAGAGCACCGGGCTGGTGGACCGGTTGTTCGGCGGGCGCGTGGCGCCGCTGGTCGCGCACTTCAGCGAGCAGCGCAAGCTGTCGCCCACAGACATCGCCGAACTCAAGCGTCTGATCGCGGAGCTCGACGATGGCGAATGAGGCGATGACCGCCCTGCTCGAAGCGACGGCCGCCAGCACGCTGGCGATCCTGCTGGTCCTGGCGCTGCGCGTTCCGCTTCGCCGTCATCTGGGCGCCATGGCCGCGCATGCGCTGTGGATCTGCGTGCCGCTCGCATGCGTGGCCGTCCTGCTGCCGGCACGCCAGGCCGACACGCAGTGGGCGCTGCCCCTCGTCGCGGTGTTGCAGCCGACGCCCGCGGCGGCGCTAGACGCATCGACGTCATGGCCTTCACTGTCGACCGGGTTGCTCGGCGTGTGGGGCATCGGCGCCGTGCTCATGATGGCCCGGCTGGCCTTGCAGCAACGCCGCTTCATCCGGGGCCTGGGCCCGCTGACCGAAACGGCGCCGGGCGTGCTGCATGCCACCACATGCGAAGGGCTGCCCGCCGCCTACGGCCTGCTGCGGCCGAAGATCGTGATGCCGGCCGATGCCTGCACCCGCTACACCGACGAAGAGCGCGCGCTGGTGTTATGCCACGAGCGCCTGCACATCCGCCGCGGGGATCTGGCGGGTCACCTGCTGGCCGCGCTGCTGCGCAGCCTGTTCTGGTTCAACCCCCTCATGCAGGTGGCCGCACGCCTGCACCGTCTGGATCAGGAGTTCGCCTGCGATGCCGCTGTCATCGCCCGCCATCCCGGCGACCGTCGCCGGTACGGCGAGGCGATGCTGAAGGCGCATCTCGCTGCTACGCCCTTGCCGGTGGGCTGCCACTGGTCACACCACCACCCCCTCAAGGAGAGGATCGCCATGCTGAAGCAACCTTTGCAAAGTCGCACCCGCAGGCTCGTGGCGGCGGCGCTGGTCATGTCCGTGGTCGCAGGCACCGGCATTGCCGCGTGGGCCGCGCAGCCGGCAGCGCAGGTGCAGGTGCAGGCCGCACACGACTTCCACTACCGCATCGGTGCCACGCTCGATGTCGATGGCGAACGCCAAGCCTTCGCCTTGCGTGACTGGCCGGGCCGCACCGTCGGCTTCGCCTCCACGACGAAAGCCGGGCGTGCGTGGCGCATCGAACTGGTGGTCGATCCCGCGCAACAGCCTGGCCAGGTGAAGATCGCGGGTGACATCACGGTCGACGGCAAGCCGGTGTCGAAACCGGTGCTGATAGGCGCGCTCGACAAGACGATGGCCATCGAGGTGACGCCGCCGGATGGCAGTTCGACCTTCGCGCTGTCCATGGTCGTCAGCCGGCACGATGGCGCCCCCGGGCCGGATGCGGCCAGCGTGCCGAAACAGCCCGCGCCCGACTATCCGGCGGAAGCGAAGACCAGCGGCCAGAGCGGCCTCGTGGTGCTGAAGTTGCGGGTCGGCCCCGATGGACGGGTGCGCGAAGCGATCGTCGAGCGTTCGGAGCCGGCCGGCCTGTTCGATGAAGCATCGCTTGCCGCCGCCAGGCAATGGACGTTCGAGCCGCCGACGGAGAAGGGCGTGCGGTCCGAAGGCTGGGTACGCGTGCCGATCAGGTACGACCTCCATGGCAGTGGGGAGGAAGACGCAGGCGACACAGCTCCGGAAGGCCAGCCCGCCGCATGAGCCACGGCCCGCGCATTCACGGCGCGCTGTCACGGATCGGCGCCTGCGTCCTCGTGGCATGCGCGGCTGGCGGCTGTGCGCATCGCGTGGACAGCGTCACGCAACGCCTGCTGTTGCCGGAAGCGGCGGGGCGCTACGACATGGCGGCGCACCAGGCGTTCGTCTATCCGGTGCCGATCGACATGGCCGGCCCGGTGTTTCCTTCGGCAGGCATGCCGCGCGAGTTGCCGTCGGTGACCGTATGCGTGGCCTTCGTGGTGGATGCCGAAGGGCGAGCGACACGGATATCGCCGCTGCGACAGACCGGCTGCGATGACGGCGCGGCGCAGCCGCTGTTGCGCGATGCCGCGCTAGCGGCGGTGGCGGGATGGGCGTTCGAGCCTGCGATGTTCTGCGATTACCCGGATGCGGTGAGCCGGGACCGCGACTGGAATGGGCAGGGTTGCGCCGGCGACCGCGTGCAGGCGCGTGCCGTGCCGGTGTCCCTGGCATATGCGTTCACCTTCGAAATCCGCGAAGGCAGACAGCGCGTCGTCGCGGCGAAGCGATGACGTGGACGCTCACTGGTCCAGCATGTCCGGCCGGAACAGCCGGCGTCGCGAGACTTCGCGGCCGGACACCATGAAGCGGCCATCGCCCCGATAATGCACGGTGCGGGGAGCGCGCGGCGATGGAGCGACGTGGGCCGCCACGATACGCCACACGAACAACGGGTAATCGGCGGTGATGCGGCTCTCGTGCAGACGGCATTCGAAGCGCGCATGGCATTCCGTGATGCCGGGCGCCGCCACCTCGCGTGATGGCAGGGCGTTCAGGCCAAAGCGCTCGAACTTGTCCTGTTCGGTACTGCTGCAGTTGCCGATGCGCACCACCGTGTCCAGCAGGTCTTCCGTCGGCAGGTTGATCACGCACTCGCGGCTGGCGCGCGCCAGGGCATGGCTGCGATTGGCCTGCGAGATGTACGTGCCGACCAGGTCGTAACCCAGCATCATGTGCCAGCCCAGCGTCATGATGGCGCGCTCATCCTTGTGCGCCGTGCTCAGCAGCACGACGGCGCCGGGCTCGAGATAGCGTCGTGCCTGGTCGACGCGCAGAGGCTTCCAGCGATGCCTGATCATGAGCGGCTCCTGTCTCCGGAAGCACTCTACGCGCGCCTCAGTCGAGGCGGTGTATGGAGTCGGCGACGCGCCGGACCTCGTCCGGATGATGGCTGACGTAGACGATGGGCAGGCGGATCTCGTCGCGCACCCGCTGCAGGTAAGGGATCAGTTCCTCGCGACGGGCCTGGTCCAGCGCGGACAGCGGTTCGTCGAACAACAGCAGTGAAGGCTGCGACAGCAGCGCGCGGCCGATCGCGACACGTTGTGCTTCCCCACCGGACAGGTTGCGGGTACGGCGCGTCAGCAACGGCGCGATGCCCAGCAGTTCCACCACGGCATCGAAGCCGAAACGCGGCGTGCCGCGTCCGCCGTGACGTCCGTACTGCAGGTTGCGGCGCACGTCGAGGTGCGGGAACAGGCGCGCGTCCTGGAACACGTAACCCACCCGGCGGCGATACACCGGCTCATTGATGCGCTGCGCACTGTCGAACAGGCAATGGCCATCCACCTCGATCCGGCCCGCCACCGGCGTCACCAGTCCCGCGATGGCATTGAGCACGGAGGTCTTGCCGGCGCCCGACGGGCCGACCAGCGCGATCACGCGCGCGTCGTCGTCGATGCGGACATGACGGTGGAAGTGTCCGCGTCGCAGTTCGATGTCCAGCGTCAGCATCAGCCGTCCTCCCCCTGTCGCGTGTGGTGCCGTCGCACCAGCCACTCGGAGAACAGCAGCGCCGCCAGCGAGATCACCACGGCCACGGCAGCGAGCCGCCAGATGCCGGCTTCGCCGCCGGGCACCTGCATCAGGCCGTAGATCGCAGAGGACAGCGTCTGCGTTTCACCGGGGATGTTCGACACGAACGTGATGGTGGCACCGAATTCGCCCAAGGCCTTCGCGAACGCAAGTACGCTGCCGGCGACGAGGCCGGGCCACGCCAGCGGCAGGGTGATGGTGAAGAACACGCGCCATGGCCCGGCACCGAGCGTGGAGGCGGCCTGTTCCAGTCGCCGGTCCGTCGCTTCCAGCGACAGCCGGATGGACCGCACCATCAACGGGAACCCCATCACCGCACAAGCCAGCGCGGCACCGGTCCAGCGGAACGCGAACACGATGCCGAAGTGCTCCTGCAGGAAGGCGCCGACCGTGCCCTGCGTGCCCAGCGTCACCAGCAGTGCGTAGCCCATCACCACCGGCGGCAACACCAGCGGCAAGTGCACGATGGCGTCGAGCAGCGCCTTGCCCGGGAACCGGGTGCGTGCCAGCAGCCATCCCACCAGCACGCCGAACGGCAGACTGGCCAGCGCGGCTACCAGCGCTACCTTCAGGCTGAGCTGGATGGCGGTGAGTTCTTCGGCGCTGAACACATCGAACACGAGGCGTCAGTCCTTCAGCGCGAAGCCATGCTGCGTGAAGATGGCATCGGCGGCGGGTGACCCCAGCCATTGCACGAACTGCGACGCATGCGCGGAGCGCGCGCCTCGCAGTGCCGCCACCGGATAGACGATCGCCGGGTGCGACTCCCCGGGAAAGGTGGCAACGACACGTACGCCGGGCTCCGCCTTGGCGTCCGAGGCATACACGATGCCAAGCGGCGTCTCGCCACGCGCCACCAGCATCAACGCGGCACGCACGCTTTCGGACTCGGCCAGCCGTGCCTTGACGCCGTTCCATAGCGACAGCGATTCCAGCGAGGCCTTCGCGTACTTGCCAGCCGGTACGGTCCGGGCCTGGCCGACGGCGAGACGCCCGTTGCCCAGTGCGGCGAGAAGGGTCGCGGGGCGCTTCAGATCGACCTGCGCCCTGCTCGCCTTGGGGGCGATCAGTACCAGCTGGTTGCCGAGCAAGCTGCGCCGCGTGGCGACGTCCAGCTTGTTGCGCGCTTGCAGGTAGTCCATCCACTCCAGGTCGGCGGAAACGAATACGTCGGCCGGTGCGCCCTGTTCGATCTGCCGCGCGAGTGCGGAGCTCGCGGCGTACGACACGCGCACGCGAATGCCGGTCTGCTGCTGGTAAGCGGCGGCCGCTTCATCCAGCGATTCCTTCAGGCTGGCGGCAGCGAACACGGTGAGGCCAGCGTTGTCCTGCGCGCGTGCGAGCGGGGGGGCGAGCGAAATCGCGACAAGCAAGAGCAGGGAGAAGATGCGGAGCAACGCGGCCAGGTTCATGCGAACGACTCCTTCGGGGGTGCGGCGAGCATGTCATCAGCGGGGAAGGCGTGACGGGTGTCAGCGGCCACCCAGCGCCTTGTTCAACACCGCAGCCAGCGCCGCGCCACCGGCGCGCAACTGCCGCTCGGCGATGGGCAAGTGCTTGTCCACGTAAGCCTGTTCGAGTTTCGCGCGGCGTGGGTAGAAATCCGGCTGGGCCACCACGCGGCACGACTGTTCGGCCCAGGCGGCCGCAGGCGGCGGCAGGGTCATGGCCGCGATGGCGGGGCGCGGCAACGAGCGCAGATGTGCCAGGTAGGCCTGCTCGCTGCGGCCGGTCGACACCAGCATGCGGCTGTCCCACAGGGTATGCATGTTCGTGCCGCGCCCGTTCCAGTTCACCTGCGCATCGTTGCCACCCTTGTCGCGCGCGTAGCCGGCATGGAGCGGCTGGTGGGCGTCGCCGACGAAATGCACGACGAACTTCAGCGCCTGCAGCCGCTCGGCGCGCGTGCGCCGCGTATCCGCCAGGATCGCCGTCTGCTCGCGGATCGCTTCGACCACGCAGTTGCCACCGGGGCAGTCGCGTCGCTGCAGGTAGGCGCAATCGTGTTCGCCGATGTTGACGAAGTGCCAGTTCGCGGTCTGGCGGCCGAGCACGGGATCGTTCTTGCGCAGGTCATCTGCCCAGCCTGCGATACCGGCCAGCGTGGGATCGGGTTCGCCCCTCAGCAAGGCATCGATCTGCAGGCGCGTGGCAGGTGTCAGGTCATCCCATGCAAGGAGTGCAACCAGGCGATGCCCCAGCAGGCCCCATGCCTGCGCGGGAACCGGCAACAGCGCGAGCGCGAGGGAAACGACGAGGGTGAGAGCGAAGAGAAAGGGACGGACCATGCCGGTACTTTAACCGACACGGGCCGTCCCCATTTTCGATTGCAGGCGTCCGATCGGTTGCCTGCTCAGAACTTCAGGACATAAGCCACGCCGTAGACAAGCGGGTCGATGTTCGCGGTACCCAGCTTGGCGCCGTCCACCTTGACGTCGGTATCGATGTCGATCCAGCGCGCATCCACGCGCACCGCGCCGCGCTCGCTGACCTTGATGTCGAGGCCGGCGTGCGCGGCCAGGCCCCACGAGTCGTCCAGCTTCAAGTCGGTGCCCGCCAAGGCTCCCCGGGTGTCCTCGCTGAAGAAGGTGGTGTAGTTGAGGCCCGCGCCGAGGAACGGCGACACCTTGCCCTTGCTGTTGAAGTGGTACTGCAGCGACACGGTCGGCGGCAGGTGCTTGGTGCTCCCCACCGTACCGACGCCGTCGACGGCGATGTCGTGCTTGAACGGCAGCGCGGCCAGCACTTCAAGGCCCAGGTTATCGCGCAGGAAGTATTCGAAGGTGATGGTCGGCTTGACGTCGCTGTCGATGTCCAGCGGCAGCGTGCCGCCGGCGAGCGCGCCGTTGTCGGACGTCGGGTTCACCTGGTGTGCGCCCACGCCCAGGGTCCAGTCGCCCTTGGACTGGGCGAGGGCGGGAACGGCGGCGCCCAGGGCAAGGGCGATGGCAATCGGGATCAGGGTCTTCTTCATGGAGGTGACGCTCGTTGGAATGTGGCGCCAGTCTCTGCCCCGGTTTTCTGCGGTGCCTTGATCCTGATCAATGCCTGCGAGAGTTCGCGAGGGGAGTGGCCTGTTAGAATGACGGCCCCCGTCAACCCCGCCGCGCCGCGCGCGGCCGCAGGAGTCCTGAGCAATGTCGATCAAGGTGGGTATCAACGGCTTCGGCCGCATCGGGCGCAACGTGCTGCGTTCCGCCGTGCAGAACTTCGGCAACGACATCGAGATCGTCGCCATCAACGATCTGCTGGAACCGGACTACCTGGCGTACATGCTGCAGTACGACTCCGTGCACGGTCGCTTCGACGGCGACGTGAAGGTCGAAGGCGGCGCGCTGTTCGTCAACGGCAAGAAGATCCGCCTCACCCAGGAGCGCGATCCGGCCAACCTCAAGTGGGACGAAGTCGGCGCCGATGTCGTCATCGAATCCACCGGCCTGTTCCTCGACAAGGCCACCGCGCAGAAGCATCTGGATGCCGGCGCGAAGAAGGTCATCCTGTCGGCACCGTCGAAGGACGACACGCCGATGTTCGTCTACGGCGTGAACGACAAGACCTACAACGGCGAGGCGATCATCTCCAACGCGTCGTGCACGACCAACTGCTTGGCGCCGATCGCCAAGGTGCTGCACGACAAGTGGGGCATCAAGCGCGGCCTGATGACCACCGTGCACGCGGCCACCGCGACGCAGAAGACCGTGGACGGCCCGAGCAACAAGGACTGGCGCGGCGGTCGCGGCATCCTGGAGAACATCATCCCGTCCAGCACCGGCGCGGCGAAGGCCGTCGGCGTGGTGATCCCCTCGCTCAACAAGAAGCTGACCGGCATGTCGTTCCGCGTGCCGACCAGCGACGTGTCGGTGGTCGACCTGACCGCCGAGCTCGAGAACCCGGCCACGTACGAAGAGATCAAGGCCGAGATGAAGGCGCAGAGCCAGGGCGCGCTGAAGGGCATCCTGGGCTACACCGAGGACAAGGTGGTCGCCACCGACTTCCGCGGCGATACCCGCACCTCTATCTTCGACGCCGAGGCCGGCATCGCGCTGGATCCGACCTTCGTGAAAATCGTCAGCTGGTACGACAACGAGTGGGGCTATTCCAACAAGTGCCTGGAAATGGTCCGCGTGGTCGCCGGCAAGTAAGCCGACCCACGTTGGTTTGACGCACGGGCGCCTCAGGGCGCCCGTGTCGTTTCCGGGTATTGCGAGGCGATACCCGGTGCGCCGTCCGCCACCACCCTCGGATCGGAATCTTGCAAATCCCCGGGCCATGCCCGAGGCTGCGGGCGCGGCTGCATGGACGGCCGCAGGACGCGGCATTCTGCGTCCTTGCACCGGAAACACGCACAGGCGAGGTCGGGGAATGGATGACGTGGTCGGTTGGTTGATCCTGGTGGGGCTGGCCCTGTTGGCGGTGCCCGTCCTGCTCATCGTCGCGCTGGTCTCGGTCAGCGGACTGAAGCGCCGCGTCGCCACGCTGGAAGCACAGGTCACGCACTTGCGTGCCGCACGTGCCGTTGAAACTGCGCCGGCGCCTGCCGACACGGCGACCACCGCACCTGCGGCACCGACCGTGGACGAAGGTCCCACGCTGGCGGATCTGATGCGCGACGCTGCGCCCACGTTGCCGCCGCGCCCGACCCCCGCGCCCGCGCCTGCAGCACCGAGCCGCAGCGCGGGACCGCCGCCGATTCCCCCTGCGCCCGACACGCCGAGGCCACCGCCCGCGCCCATGCCGCCGCGCCCGCCGCGTCCGGCCGCGCCCTCGCGACCCGCCACGCCCGACATCGTCACTGTCGCCCTGCGCGCGGTGCAACGCTGGTTCACGGTCGGCAATGTGCCGGTGAAGATCGGTGTGCTGGTGCTGTTCGCGGGCGTAGCGGCCCTGTTGAAGTACGGTGCGGACCAGGGCTGGTTCTCGTTGCCGCCGGAATTGCGTCTGGCCGGCATCGCGGCCGCGGCGCTGGGAGCGCTGGTGTTCGCGTGGCGCAAGCGCGAGAGCAACCGCACCTTCGCCTTGAGCCTGCAGGGCGGCGCCATCGGCGTGCTGCTGCTGGTGGTGTTCGCGGCGTTCAAGATCTTCGGCGTGATACCGGCGGGCGCGGCGTTCGCACTGAGCATCGTGCTGGTGGCCGGTGCCGGCATGCTGGCCGTGCTGCAGGATGCGAAGTCGCTCGCGGTGTTCGCGCTGCTGGCCGGCTTCCTGGCGCCGATCTGGCTGTCCACCGGCAGCGGCAACCATGTCGCGCTGTTCTCGTACTACGCGGTACTCAACGCGGCCATCGTCGGTATCGCCTGGTACAAGTCCTGGCGCCTGCTCAACCTGCTGGGGTTCGCTTTCACCTTCGGCATTGGCACCGCGTGGGGGGTGTTCGACTACGCGCCGGAAAAGTATGGCACCACGCAGCCGTTCCTCGCGCTGTTCTTCGTGTTCTACCTGCTCATCCCGCTGCTGTTCGCGCGCCGCCAGCCGGCCGGCCGTCGCGACTTCATCGATGGCTGCCTGGTGTTCGGCATGCCGCTGGTGGCGTTCTCGCTGCAGGCCGGCCTGATGCAGGGAGGCACGTTCGAAGACAGCCGCCTGCCGCTGGCGTTCTGTGCGCTGGGGCTGGGCGTGCTGTACGCGGGACTGTCGTGGCGGCTGCGACGTCGCGAGGGTTACGACGTGCTGGCGCAGTCGTACGCCCTGCTTGCGGTCGGCTTCGCCACGTTGGCGGTGCCATTGGCGCTGTCGGCAGAGGCGACCGCGTGCGTGTTCGCGCTGGAAGGCGCGGCGCTGGCGTGGCTCGGCCTGCGGCAATCGCGCCTGCTGCCGCAGCTCACCGGCGCGGGCCTTCAGCTCGCGGCCGCGGTGGCGTTCTTCATCGCGCGCGCCGACGTGGTGGCGTGGCACGAGGCGACCAGGGTCGTGCCGATATTCGCCAATGCGGCGTTCATGAGTGCGCTGCTGATTGCCATCGCCGGCTTCGCCAGCGCATGGGCGTACCGCGCGCGCAGCAACGGCGTGGCGGTGGTGTACTACCTGTGGGCGCTGGCCTGGTGGCTGGGCAACGGCATGGTCGAGATCGTGGCGCATCTGGGCCACCGTGACGAACCCGATGCGATGCTGGCCTTCATCGCGTTGACGGGCTGGCTGGCAGCCGAAGTGCATCGTCGGCGTCCCGCCACCGCGCTGGCGTGGACCACGCTGGCCGGATTGGCGTCGGCCGGACTGTTCGCCCTGTGGCAATCCGACGTTCACCAGCAGCCGTTCGCCGGCTATGGCGCGTGGGCGTGGCTTGCCTATGCGGTCCTGGGTGTGCGCAGCCTGATGTGCCTGCGCGACAGCGAGCACCGCCTGGCCGGTGCCGCGCAGTTCGTGTGGTGGCTGGTATGGCCGCTCGTGGCCAGTCTGCTGCTGGCATGGTTGCCCGGGCATCTGCAGGGCATGGGCGGAGGCTGGCAGGCCGGTCTCGTCGCGTTGCCTTGGCTGGTCGTGGTGGTGCTGGCGTTGTTCCGCTGGGGTTGGCTGGCGGCGCCGCTCGGCGCGCGTTTCGATGGCTGGCGCACGCCGCTGCTGGGCGTGCTGTTCGCCGCGCTGGGTCTCTGGTGGCTGGTATCGCTGTTCCTGGCCGGAGACGCTCAACCGCTACCGTGGATGCCCGTGCTGAATCCGATGGAACTGGCGCAACTGGCGACGCTGGTGCTGCTGCTGTGCTGGTGGATGCCCGCCACGCGCGTGCTGCCACCGGCACGCATCGTGCTGCTGTCGTCGCTGGCCTTCGTCTGGATCACCTCGGTGGTGCTGCACACCGTCCACCATTGGGGCGGTGTGCCGTGGAATGACAGCCTGGTCTCCGGCAGCCTGGCGCAGACCAGCCTGACCATCACCTGGAGCGTGCTGGGCGTGCTGGGCTGGGTCATCGGCTCGCGGCGTGGCCAGCGCATGCTGTGGCTGGGCGGTGCGGTGCTGATGGGCGTGGTGCTGGTCAAGCTGATGACGATCGACCGGCAGCATCTGGGCAATCTGCTCGGCATAGGATCGTTCATCGGGTACGGCCTGCTGTGCACGGTGGTGGGTTACCTGGCGCCGGCACCCCCGCGCCGCATCGACAACGAGGAAGCCTCCGCATGAAGAAGTTCCTGATCGCGCTCTGCCTGCTGCCCGTGATCGCCGTTGCGCAGGCACCCGCGCCCTACGCGAAGCGTTGGCCGCTGGTGCTGGCGGCCGAGCAGGCGGGTGCGTATCGGGTCGTGCTGGATCGCGAGGTCTATGCCACCACGGCCTGGCCCGACCTGCGCGACATCGACGTGATCGATGCGCACGGCAAGCCGGTGGCCGCCGCCCTGTTCGGGCCGGAGCAGCCGACCGCATTGCCGGCGCGTCGCATCGTGGTGCCGTGGTTCCCGTTGCCTGGCGCGACGCAGGACGCCGCGGCGGCGTCGCGCGTGTCGGCGCAGTTCGGCGAGAACGGTCGCATCGTCCGCATCGAGGCCGAGAGCGGGGCGACAGGCGCTGCAGGCCCCACGCGATCGTTCCTGGTCGACCTCAGCAGCATTCGCGACAGTACCGAAGCACTGGAATTCACCTGGGACGGCGGTACGCCGCGCGAAGCACGCTATCGCGTCGAAGGCAGCCAGGACCTGCAGAGTTGGGACGTGGTGCGGGACCGCGTGGCGCTGGTGGAACTGCAGCGTGGCCCACAACGCCTGCTGCGCGACGAGGTGCCCATCCGCAGTGGACACCGCTATGTCCGTTTCGTGCCGCTCGACGCGTCGCCAGCCTTGCCGATCCGCGAGGTGCGCGTGCGCCTGGATGCCGTGCACCCGCGGGAGGTCGTGCAGTGGTCGGAGCTGCGCGGACAGCGGATCTCGGAGCAGGGCAAGGAGGCTTTCACGTACGAGAACGATGGACGTTACCCGGTAGCGCTTGCCGACCTGGCCATGGACGATTACGCCGTGGGTGAGTGGACGCTGGAAAGCCGCGATGCGGCCGATGCGCCGTGGCGTCTGCGCGCCGGTCCGTGGGTGGCGTATCGCGTGGCGGGCGAACAGCCGAGCGCGTCGCCACCGCAAGCGTTGTCGAGCGAACCGACGCGCGACCGCCATTGGCGGCTCCGCAGTCGCGGCGCGCTGCCGGACCAGACGCCGACCTTGCGGTTGGGTTACCGGCCGGAAGTGGTGATCTTCCTGGCACAGGGGACACCGCCCTATGCGCTGGTGGCAGGTAGCGCGAGTGCGCGCCGTGCGTCCGTGCCGATGCCGGAACTGGTCGATGCGTTGCGTCGCGACCGTGGCGAGGAGTGGCAGCCCGCTCCCGCCTACCTGTCTAGGTCGACAGCACTGGCCGGCGACGCCGCGCTGGTCGCACCGCCCACGCCGCGCGACTGGAAGACCTGGCTGCTGTGGAGCCTGCTGGTGCTCGGCGCGGCGCTGGTCGCCGCCTTCGCTTTCAGCCTGTTGCGCAGTCGCCCCGCGGCCTAGGCAGCGTCGGTTTGCGGCATGCGAGGGCAGGCCGGACAATAGGCGTCTTTCCCGCTGCCAGGACCTCCCATGCCCATCGTCCGCATGACCGACCTCGACCTCGCCGGCAAGCGCGTGCTGATCCGCCAGGATCTGAACGTGCCGATCGACGGTGGCCGCATCACGTCCGAGCAGCGCATCACCGCATCGCTGCCTACCTTGAAGCTGGCGCTGCAGAAGGGTGCAGCGGTCATGGTCACTTCGCACCTGGGCCGTCCGAAGGAAGGCGTGTGGAGCGAGGCCGATTCGCTGGCGCCGGTCGCCGCGCGCCTGTCCGAACTGCTGGGTGTCGACGTACCGCTGGTGAAGGACTGGGTCGATGGCGTCGACGTCGCGCCGGGCCAGATCGTCCTGCTCGAGAACTGCCGCATGAATGTCGGCGAAGGCAAGGACGACGAAGCATTGTCGAAGCAGTACGCCGCGCTGTGCGATGTGTTCGTGATGGATGCCTTCGGTACCGCGCACCGTGCACAGGCCTCCACGCATGGTGTCATCCGTTTCGCGCCGGTCGCCGCCGGCGGCCCGCTGCTGATGGCGGAACTGGATGCGCTGGACAAGGCGCTGGCCAACCCCGCGCGTCCGCTGCTGGCCATCGTCGCCGGCAGCAAGGTCTCTACCAAGCTGGAACTGCTGACCAGCCTGGTCGGCAAAGTCGACCAGCTGATCGTCGGCGGCGGCATCGCCAACACCTTCATCGCAGCGGACGGTCATGCGGTCGGCAAGTCGCTGTACGAAGCGGATCTGATCGGCACCGCGAAGAAGATCGACGCCGACGCCAAGGCGCGCGGCGCAGAGATTCCGCTGCCGACCGACGTGGTGGTCGCGACCGCGTTCGCTGCCGATGCGCCAGCGACGGTGAAAGCCGTGGATGCCGTCGCGGAAGACGACCTTGTTCTCGATATCGGCCCAAAGACCGCGCAGCGCTACGCCGAGCTGATCAAGTCCGCAGGCACCGTGGTGTGGAACGGCCCGGTGGGCGTGTTCGAGTTCGATGCGTTCGGCAAGGGCACCGAGACGCTGGCGCGCGCCATCGCACAGTCGAAGGCGTTCTCCATCGCCGGTGGCGGGGATACGCTCGCGGCCGTGGACAAGTACGGCATCGCCGGTGACGTCAGCTACATCTCCACCGGTGGTGGCGCGTTCCTGGAGTTCCTGGAAGGCAAGACGCTGCCGGCCGTCGCTGCCCTGGAGGCGCGCGGCCAGTGAGCCGCGCCACCCTGTTTTTCGATCTCGACGGCACGCTGATCGATTCGGCCGTCGGTATCACGCGGTGCATCGCGCATGCGTTGACCCAGCTTGAGCATCCGATCCCGTCGGAGGCCGAGCTGCGGGGGTGGATCGGGCCGTCGTTGCGCACCAGTTTCCTGCCGCTGCTGGGCGATCCGGCGAAGGTGGAGGCTGCCGTCGAGCACTACCTGGAACGCTTCGAATCGCATGGCTGGCTCGAACACCAGGTCTACGCCGGCATCGGCGAGGCCATCGAGGCGCTGCACGAGGACGGTCATCGGCTCGCCGTGGTCACGGCGAAGAACGAGCCGCATGCGCGCAAGATCCTGGCGCATCTTCCGTTCGGGCATCGTTTCGAGGACATCATCGGCGCCACGGCCGATGGCCGCCTGAGCCACAAGAAGGATCTGATCGCAGAGGCATTGCGGCGCCTCTCCCTCGCGCCCGACGCCTGCTGGATGATCGGTGACCGCCACATGGACATCGACGGCGCCAACGACCACGGCATGCGTAACGTCGGTGTGCTGTGGGGATTCGGGGGCGAGGAGGAGTTGCGTGATGCGGGTGCGCACCATCTCGCGCATGCGCCCGACCAATTGCGGCCACTGTTCGCCTGAGTACACATGCGCGTCGTCAAACGCGCGTTTCATCACGACGGTTTTTGCGCACTCGGGTGTGCGTGCGCAGCATCCGACGCGCGCGCAGAGACCAAAAAAATACCAGTCACAGGTATGCCATGCTCCGCAGGAAAGTACTTGTAAACAGCGCTTTCCCCGCATCGCATGGGATGCGGGCAGCGCTGTCTCGGGACAGCGGCATGACGCGGTGAATGTCGCGCGCTACTGTCCCGTTTCGCTGTGGTAGCGTTTGCGCGATCACAGGAGTCCGCACCATGACCGAACGCCAGCGCCGCACCAAGATCCTCGCCACCCTCGGACCGGCAACCGATCCGCCCGGCGTGCTGGAGGATCTGTTCCGCGCCGGCGTCAACGTGGTGCGCCTGAACTTCTCGCACGGTGATCCCTCTGGCCAGGCCAAGCGTGCGGCCGCCGTGCGTCTGGCGGCGCAGCGCGTCGGTGCGGAAGTCGGCATCCTCGCCGACCTGCCCGGCCCCAAGATCCGCGTCGAACGGTTCGCCGAAGGCAAAGTGGTCCTGAAGATGGGCGACCGGTTCGATCTGGTGGCCAGTGTCGATGCGCCCCCGGGCGACGCCTCGCAGGTGGGTGTCAGCTACCTGGGCCTGCCGGGCGACGTGGAAGCAGGGGATGTGTTGCTGCTCGACGATGGCCTGATGCAGCTGCAGGTGGTCAAGGTCGACGGCGAGCGCATCGTCTGCACCGTCCTCAATGACGGCGTGCTGTCCGACCGAAAGGGACTGAACAAGCAGGGCGGTGGCCTGTCGCTGGGCGCGCTGACCGAGCGTGACCGCGAGCTGATCGCCTACGTGGCGGAGAACATCGGCGTGGACTTCATCGCGGTGTCGTTCTGCCGCAATGCCGACGACATGAACCAGGCGCGCCGCATCGCGCGCGAACACGGGTGCGACGCCGCACTGGTGTCCAAGATCGAACGCACCGAAGCCATCGAGAACCTGGCCGAGATCGTCGATGCCAGCGACGTGGTGATGGTGGCGCGCGGCGACCTGGGCGTCGAGATCGGCGATGCGGAGCTGCCCGGCCTGCAGAAGAAGATCATCAGGGAGTCGCTCGCACGCAACAAGGTGGTGATCACCGCCACCCAGATGCTGCAGTCGATGGTGGACAGCCCGATTCCCACGCGCGCCGAAGTACTGGACGTGGCCAACGCCGTCATCGACGGCACCGATGCCGTGATGCTGTCGGCGGAAACGGCGGCCGGCAGTTATCCGGTGCGCGCGGTGGAGGCGATGGCGCGTATCTGCCTGGGCGCCGAGAAGCAGTTCGAGATGGATACCGATTTCGAGAAGGCACCGCGCAACCTGGAGTTCGTCGACCAGGCGATCGCGATGGCCACCATGTTCCTGTCCGAGCACATCGGCGTGCGCGCGATCGTGGCGATGACCGAATCCGGTGGCACTGCACGCTTCCTGTCGCGCTTCCGTTCCAGCGCGCCGATCTATGCGTTCTCGCGGCATGATGGCGCGCGCCGCAAGATGGCGATGATCCGCGACGTGTTCCCCATCGCCTTCGACAGCCGCGGCCTGGCGCCGCGCGAGGCCGCGCGTGATGCGATGCGGGTGCTTCACGACCGCGAACTGCTGGCCGAGGGCGACCGCGTGATCTTCACCAGCGGCGACCACATGGAAAAGCACGGCGCCACCAATACCCTGCGCCTGCTGCAGATGGGCGAGCGCGGCAAGGCCGAGGGACTGGGCGAGCTGTAACCGGTTCTGTCGGGGATTCCGCGCCCCGCGACTGCCTCCGGATGCGCGCCATGGCGCGCTCCCGGCCCTTCGTCGCCCGTTCCCGGCGCGACGCGGGCTACAATTGGTATCTTTCCCGCCGCTTCCCCAGGAACCCCATGAGCATCGAACAGCTTGCCGAAACCGCCCAGGCCATGGTGGCCGCAGGCAAGGGCATCATCGCAATCGACGAGTCCACCACCACCATCGCCAAGCGGTTCCAGGGCGTGGGCATCGAGAACACGGAAGAGAACCGCCGCGCCTACCGCGAGCTGCTGCTCACCACGCCGAAGCTGTCGGACTATATCTCCGGCGCCATCCTGTTCGACGAGACCCTGCGCCAGTCGACCAAGGACGGCGTGCCGTTCGCCAAGTACATGAGCGACAACGGGATCATCCCCGGCATCAAGGTCGACAAGGGCACGCATGCCCTGGCCGGCTGCCCGGGTGAAGTGGTCACCGAGGGCCTCGACGGCCTGCGCGACCGCCTGAAGGAGTACTACAAGCTGGGCGCCCGCTTCGCGAAGTGGCGTGCGGTCATCACCATCGGCGAAGACATCCCGTCCGGCACGTGCATCGAGGCGAATGCGCACGCGCTGGCCCGCTATGCCACGCTGTGCCAGGAATGCGGCCTGGTGCCGATGGTGGAGCCGGAAGTGCTGATGGATGGCGACCACAACATCGAGGTCTGCTACGAAGTGACCGAGGCCGTGCTGCGCTCACTGTTTGGTGCGCTGTATGAGCAGAACGTGCTGCTGGAAGGCACCATCCTGAAGGCTTCGATGGTCATCGCCGGCAAGGATTGCGAAGAGCAGGCCGATGTCGACGAAGTGGCCGAGTCCACCGTGATGTGCCTGAAGAGCACGGTGCCGGCGATCCTGCCGGGCGTGGTGTTCCTGTCCGGCGGCCAGACCGACGAACAGTCCACCGCCCACCTCAACGCCATGAACCAGCTGGGCAGCCTGCCGTGGCCGCTGAGCTTCTCCTACGGCCGTGCGATGCAATCCGCCGCGCTGAAGCTGTGGTCGCAGGACCTGGTGGGCAACTTCGCCAAGGCCCAGGCCGTGGTGTACGAGCGCGCCAAGGAAAATGGCCTGGCTGCGCAGGGCAAGTGGGAAGGCTGATCGCCTGCGCCACCTCGAAGTAATGTCGACGCCGGCCTCGTGCCGGCGTCGTCGTTTCCGGGGGTCGGAATCCACACGCCCGGTGGCGTCCGTTCCATCAAACCGTCATTCCCGCGCAGAAGGGAACCCAGTGCCTTCAGCGTCGGCGACGAAAGTCGCAGGGTCTCCCCTTTATCCCGTGGCGAAAGCGCGGCTGAACAGATATTCTTCGCCTTGAATATAATTGCCTAAGCATCTATATCATAGGCACCCATGAAGACACCTGCCGGCCAAAGCACCATCGGTTACCTGATCGCGGACCTGAGCCGGCTGTTCGGCCGGGTCTTCGACCGTCGCGCCGCCCACCTGGGCCTGACCCGCGTGCAGTGGCGCGCACTGAAGCGCATCCACCAGAGCGAAGGCATCACCCAGTCCGAGCTGGCGGACCTGCTCGACATGGAGCCGATCGCCGTCGGCCGCGTGATCGATCGCCTGCAGAAGGCCGGCTTCGTCGAGCGCCGCAGCGATCCGGACGACCGGCGCGTCTGGCGCCTGCACCTGCTGCCGCAGTCCGACGCGGTGATGCACGACATCGAAGCCGTCGCCACATCGGTCCGCGAGGACTGCCTGGCCGGCGTCGATCCGGACGAACTGGCGACGGCGATGAAGGTGCTCGGCCAAGTTCGCGAAAACCTCTCCCTGCTCGACCGCGCCAGTCGCGCCGAGTCCTCCCTCCGCAAGAGCTGAACCCCCACCATGACCAGCAAGATCAACGAGGCCGGTGAAAACGCGGCCAAACCTTCCGCTCCCAAGCGCCGTCGCGTGCCCGTGTGGCTGTGGGTCGCCGGTCCGCTGGCGGTCGCCGGCTTTTTCGGCTGGGAATACGTCGCCTCGCAGCGCGAGGTCAGCACCGACAACGCCTACATCAAGGCCGAGCGCATCCTGATCGCCCCGCAGGTCGGTGGACGCGTGGTCGAGGTCGCGGTGCAGCAGAACCAGCCGGTGAAGAAAGGCGACCTGCTGTTCCGCATCGATGCCGATCCGTTGACCATCGCCGTGACGCAGAACGAAGCACTGGTCGCGCGCATGGCGAACACGGCGAGCGCCAGCCGCGCCAAGGTGGTCGGCACCGGCACGTCGATCCAGGCAGCGCACGAAACGCTGGCGTGGGCACAGCGCGATTTCCAGCGCATGCAGCAGCTCGCTGGCCAGCAACTGGTCTCGCGCAAGATGCTGGACGATGCGCGCCACGCGGTCGCGGAAGCGCGCACCGACCTGGCCGATGCCATCGCCAGCCAGTCCGAAGCCACCGCCTCGCTGAGTGGCAGCCCGGGCACGCCGACCCAGGACCTGCCGGAATACCGCGCCGCGATGGCGATGCTCGCGAAGGCGAAGCTGGACCTGGCGCATGCCGAGGTCCGCGCGCCGGTCGACGGCATCGTCGGCCTGCATGACCTGCAGGTGGGCGAGTACATCAACGTCGGCCAGTCCGCGATGCCGCTGGTCGCCACCTCGCCGATCTGGGTGGAGGCCAACTTCAAGGAAACCGAGCTGACCAAGATGCAGGTCGGACAGCCGGCGACCATCGAAGTCGATTCCTACCCCGGTGTGAAGTGGAAGGCGCACGTGGCCTCCATTGCGCCGGCCTCCGGTGCCGAGTTCAGCGTGCTGCCGCCGCAGAACGCCACCGGCAACTGGGTGAAGATCGTGCAGCGCATCCCGGTGCGACTCGAGATCGACAGCGCTGCCGCCGATGCGCCGCAGCTGCGCGCCGGCATGAGCGCGGACGTGCATGTCGAACTGCGCGATGGCGCCACCGCCTCCAGTCGCGCGACCGCCGCGCGCTGAGGTTTGTTTTCCATGTCATCCCGGGCGTGCGCGGAGGCGGGCGAGGGCACTGTGGTGGGGCCCGGCCCCGCTGACGCCGCGCCCCGGGTGACCTCTGGATCGGCGTGCATCACGCGCATCGATCCCTTCCGGAATTCCCCATGAGCACAACTGCCGTTCCCGCTGCGCCTGCGCAGGAAGACACCGGCAAGCGCACGCTGCTGGTCGGTTCGGTGATGCTGGCCACGCTGATGCAGGCGCTGGACACCACCATCGCCAACGTCGCGCTGCCCGACATGCAGGGCTCGCTTTCGGCCACCCAGGACCAGGTGTCGTGGGTGCTGACCAGCTACATCGTCGCCGCCGCGATCCTGACGCCGGTCACTGGCTGGCTCGCCGGCCGCCTGGGACGTCGCCGCCTGTTGATCATCGCGGTCAGCGGCTTCACCGTCGCCTCGCTGCTGTGCGGCATCGCCAGCGGCATTGGCGAGATGGTGATGTTCCGCATCCTGCAGGGCGTGTTCGGCGCGTCGCTGGTGCCGATTTCGCAGTCGCTGCTGCTCGATGCCTTCCCGAAGGAAAAACACGGCGCCGCGATGGCGATGTGGGGCATGGGCATCATGGTCGGGCCCATCCTCGGTCCGCCCCTCGGTGGCTTCCTGACCCAGAACTACAGCTGGCACTGGGTGTTCCTGATCAACCTGCCGATCGGCATCCTGGCGTTGGTCGGCATCATGGCCAGCGTGAAGAAGGACGTGGTGCAGGAACGCAAGCTCGACGGCATCGGTCTCGGCTTGCTGGCGCTGGGCATCGGTGCGTTGCAGCTGTTCCTCGATCGCGGACAGAGCGAGGACTGGTTCGGCAGCGTCGAGATCCAGATCGAAGCCGCTCTCGCGTTCCTCGCGCTGTACATGTACGGCCTGTGGTGGTGGCACAAGCGCGAGCACGCGCTGCTCGACCTGGGCCTGCTGAAGAACGCGAACTTCGCCGTCGGCTGCGCGCTGATCTTCGTCGTCGGCATCGTGCTGTTCGCGACGCTGGCCTTGCTGCCGCCGTATCTCAGCACCCAGATGAACTACCCGGTCCTGACCATCGGTCTGGTGTTGGCGCCGCGCGGCGTGGGCACGATGTTCAGCATGATGGTCGTCGGCCGCCTGCTGGGCCGCATCGATGCACGCTGGCCGATCCTGGTCGGCATGGGGCTGATGGTGTTCTCGCTGCATGGCATGACCCAGTTCGGGCCGAACGCGTCGATGCAGTCCATCGTCTGGCTGGGCGTGGTGCAGGGCATGGGGTTGGGCCTGGTGTTCGTGCCCATTTCCACCGTCGCCTACGCGACGCTGGAACCGCACCAGCGCACCGAAGCCGCCGGCCTCTTCAGCCTGGTGCGCAACATCGGCTCGTCGGTCGGCATCTCGGTGGTGATGACGATGCTGTCGCGCGCGCTGCAGGTGAACCACGCGGAGATCGGTGCGCGCATCCCGGCCTTCGGTGCGGAGACCACCTTGCTGCCTGCGGCGATGGATCCCTCCACGGCGACGGGCCTCGCATTGCTCAACGCCGAGGTCAACCGGCAGGCGGCGGCCATCGGCTACCTCAACGACTTCAAGCTGATGATGCTGCTGACGCTGGTGTCGATGCCGCTGGTGCTGCTGATGCGTGGCGGCAGGGCGCCATCCGGCGGCAATGCCGGGGCAGATGCCGCGGCGGCGCACTGACATGCGTATCGACGGCCTGCACCACGTCGCGATCATCGCGTCGGACTATGCGCGGTCGAAACGCTTCTACACCGAGGTGCTCGGGTTGCGTGTCGTCGCCGAGCACTACCGGGCCGAACGTGACTCCTGGAAGCTGGATCTCGCACTGCCGGATGGCACGCAAGTCGAGTTGTTCTCGTTACCGTCGCCGCCGCCGCGCGTGTCGCGGCCAGAAGCCTGCGGCCTGCGACATCTGGCGCTGCGTGTCGCCGACCTCGATGCCGCCATCGCCCACCTGCATGCGCACGGCCTGCAAAGCGAACCGGTGCGCGTGGATGAATACACCGGCTGTCGTTTCACCTTCTTCGCGGATCCGGACGACCTGCCGCTGGAACTCTACGAGAAGTGATGTGCTCACTGTAGGAGCGACGTAAGTCGCGACCGCACGCTGTCGGCCTGCACGCGTGCATCAGTAGTCCACGGAGCTGAGACGTCGGTTGTGCTCTGCGGCTTCCCCGGCAGCCTGGATCCGCGGTCGCGACTCACGTCGCTCCTACAGTGGCTCGGGGATCGCCCGTGCGCACAAGGGCTGCTAAGTTGGCCTACCGACAGCAGCAGGTCCACGCGATGAAACGGCTGATTGCTTCCTTATTTGCTCTCACCCCAATGCTGATGCCCACTCCCGCATCGGCCAACGATCTCGACTGGCTGGCCGGTCACTGGTGCGGCCTGCGCGGCAAGACCTTCAGTGAGGAAACCTGGATGGCGCCGCGCGGGGGCCTTCTCGTCGGCATGCACCGCGACTCGCGCGATGGCAAGGCGACGGGTTTCGAGTTCATGCGCATCGCGCAGCAGGACGGGCGATGGGTGTTCCTGGCGCAGCCGGGCGGCGGCGCAGTCACCGCGTTCCCGGCGGCCAGCGTGGAGAAGGATCGTGTCGTGTTCGCCAATTCCGCGCACGACTTTCCGCGTCGTGTGATCTACCAGCGGCGGGACGTCGACACGCTGCATGCCCGCGTCGACGATGGCCGCGATGACGGCAAGGCGCTGGAATGGACGTGGCGGCGCGATTGCGTCGCGCCACCGACGCCCTGAACTGCGTTACGGCAGCGCGGCGTCGCCCAGCGAGGCCAGCCACTCATCGTCCGAACCCTCGTTGACGCCCTCGAACAGGGGCGTCGAGAAATAGCGCTCGCCGGTGTCCGGCAGCATCGCCAGCAGCACGTCGCCGGGCTTGGCCTTCTGCGCGACCTGCAGCGCGGCCGCGACGGTGGCGCCGCCGGAAATGCCGACGAAGATGCCTTCCTCGGCCGCCAGCCGGCGCGCGGTGGCGATGGATTCCACGTCGGTCACCGGCAGGATCTCGTCGGCGACCTCGCGGTTCAGTACGTCCGGCACGAAGTCAGGCGTCCAGCCCTGGATCTTGTGCGGCTGCCATTCCTTGCCCAGCAGCAGTGAGGCGCCGGCCGGTTCGGACGCGGTGATGCGCACTTCCGGTCGCGCGACCTTCAGCACTTCGCCCACGCCGGTCAGCGTGCCGCCGGTGCCCCAGCCGGTGATGAAATGATCGAGGCGGCGGCCGGCGAAATCGCGCAGGATTTCCGCCGCCGTCGTCTGCCGGTGGTACGCGGGATTGGCGGGATTGGCGAACTGGCGGGCGAGGAACCAGCCGTGCTGCTTCGCCAGTTCCTCGGCGCGGCGGACCATGCCACTGCCGCGCTCGGCGGCTGGCGTCAGGATGACCTTGGCGCCATAGGCGCGCATCAGCTTGCGGCGTTCGATGGAGAAGGTTTCCACCATGACCGCGACGAACTTGTAGCCGCGCGCGGCGGCGACCAGTGCGAGCGCCACGCCGGTGTTGCCGGAGGTCGCTTCCACGATGGTGTCGCCAGCCTTCAGCAGGCCCTTGGCTTCGGCGTCGAGGATGATCGCCAGCGCCAGGCGATCCTTCACCGAGCCGCCCGGGTTGAACGATTCGACCTTGGCGTACAGCGTGACGTGCTCGGGCGCGACGCGGTGCAGCTTGACGACCGGGGTACGGCCGATGGTGTCGAGGATGCTGTCGTAAACGGCCATGGGGTCTCCGTAAGGGGCGTGGGCTCAGGCGGCCTGCAGTGTGGGCGCCGGAAGGTTGCGGGAATGTGTGGGGGCGGTGGCGCCGACGGGCGGCGCGCCGAACCAGTGCAGGGTGCCGGCGAGTGCCACGACCTCGCCGAGGATCAGCAGGGCGGGTGAACGTACGTGGTGGGAACGCGCGATCTCGGGCAGATCGGCCAGCGTGCCGGTCACCACGCGCTGGTCGCGGCGGGAGCCGTTCTCGACCAGGGCGAACGGCGTGGAGGACGCGCGGCCATGGGCGAGCAGCCGGTCGCGCAGACCTTCCAGTCCGGCCACGCCCATGTAGACGGCCAGCGTCTGCCGCTCCTGCGCCAGCGCCTGCCAGTCGAGGGTGTCGAACGAGTCCTTGCAGTGCGCCGTCACCAGCCGTACCGCCTGCGCGTGGTCGCGATGGGTCAGCGGGATGCCGGCGTACGCGGCGCACGCCACGGCAGCGGTGATGCCGGGCACGACCTCGTACGGAACGCCGTGCGCGCGCAGGAACTCGAGTTCCTCGCCGCCGCGACCGAACACGAACGGGTCGCCGCCCTTCAGCCGCACGACGCGCTTGCCGGCACGGGCGTGTTCCAGCATCACCGCATGGATGTCGTCCTGCCGCGTGCTGTGGCCGGTGGCCGACTTGCCGACTTCGATATAGGTCGCATCGCGTCGGCCCAGACGCAGCACGTCCTCGCTGACCAGGCGGTCGTGCAGGACGACGTCCGCTTCGTTCATGGCGCGCAACGCATTGAGCGTCAGCAGGCCGGCATCGCCGGGGCCGGCGCCGACCACCACGACGGAGCCGCTGCGCGCGGAAGCTCCGTGTTCGTCCAGCATCGCCTGGAAATGCTGTTCGGCCTGCGCATGCAGTTGTTGCCTGTACAGCCGCGGCAACGGCCCTGCCAGCAGTTTCTCGAAGAAGCGGCGGCGTTCGGCCGGTTGTGGAAAACGCTGCCGGATGCGCTGGCGCTGGCGCGTGAACAGATCGGCCAGCGACGCCCAGGAGTCATCGAGCAGGGTTTCCAGTTGGCGGCGCAGGTGCCGCGCCAGCATCGGTGCGCCACCGCCGCTTGAAATCGCGACCTGCAAGGGGCCGCGTTCGACGATGGCCGGCACGTGGAACGTGGACAGTTCGCCGTCGTCGACGACATTGGCGAACACATGGCGCGCTTCGGCGACGGTGGCGACGGCACGGTTGACCGTACCGTCGTCGGTGGCAGCGACCACCAGCCAGACGCCCGCCAGCCACTGCGCGTCGAAATGCCCTTCGATCCATTCGATCCGGCCTGCCTCATGCCAGGTGCGCAGGCGCGCGGTCAGGTCCGGCGCGCCGACGCGGGGACGGGCACCGGCGTGCAGCAGGGCTTCGGTCTTCCGCTCCGCCACCGCACCTCCGCCCACGACCAGGACACGGCGGCCTCGCAGGTCGGCAAACAGGGGAAACAGCGGAGCGCTCACGGGCGTTGGCGGAAGTCGGCTGGGCTGCTGACCGTACTGCCCGCTCATGGTGGTCGGAAATGACATCCCACGAAAACCATATGCCTTGCGGTTATAAGACTCAGCGGCTACGGTCCCGGCAAATCCTCTACAGTCCAAGGCCCCTTCCGGTGGGCCCCCACGCCCCCACGCCGATGACGCTGACCCAACTCCGCTATCTGTTGGCGATCGCCGATGCCGACCTGAACATCACACTGGCGGCGGCGCGCGTGCATGCCACCCAGCCGGGCCTGTCCAAGCAGCTGAAACAACTGGAAGACGAACTCGGCTTCCTGTTGTTCGTGCGCAAGGGTCGCAGCCTGGAGAGCGTGACGCCGGCCGGGCAGGAAGTGATCGACCGCGCCCGGCTGGTGCTGGCCGAGGCCAACAACATCCGCACCTACGCCGCCAACCAGCGCCGCGAGAGCCAGGGCCAACTGGTGCTGGTCACCACGCATACGCAGGCGCGCTTCGTGCTGCCGCCGGCCATCGCGCAGATCAAGCGGGACTTCCCGCAGGTCAGCGTGCACCTGCAACAGGCGCCCGAAAGCCAGGCATTGGATCTGCTGACGCAAGGCGACGCCGACATGGCAGTGGTCAGTACCGCAGGCGACCAGCCGCAGGCCGGCATCGCCGTGCCGCTGTACCGCTGGCGGCGGCTGGTGCTCGTGCCTCGTGGGCACGCGCTGGAGCAGTTGGGACGCGTGCCCGCCATGGCCGACCTGGCCGACCAGCCGCTGATCAGCTACGAATCGTCGACGCGCCCGGGCTCCTCGCTGCAGCGTGCTTTCGCCAAGGTGGGGCTGGAACCGAACATCGCGCTGACCGCGCTGGACGCCGACCTCATCAAGACCTACGTGCGCGCCGGGCTGGGCGTGGGCCTGCTGGCCGAGATGGCGGTGAATGCCGCTGACACCGACCTGCGTGCATGGCCGGCGCCCGTCGAGGTGAAGGAGTGCATCGCCTGGGCGGTGCTGCCGCGTGAACGCGTTCTGCGCGACTACGCACTGGATCTGGTACGCGCGCTGGCGCCACAGATCGACCGCCGCGACCTGCGCCGGGTGATCGACGGCAACCAGGATCCGGACTGGCCGGAACCGCCGACCTGGCAGTCGCTGACCCAGACGATCACCAGCTGACGACTCCCCCGCCGCTGTGATTGACGCGGCATGCCTGCACGGGCGAGCCTGCGTGCCATCTTTTCCCTCTCCGTCGCCGATGAACCGCATCTCCCGCATGGTCGCCCGCATGTACGCCCCCGCCGTGGTGCTGGCGGTGGGCGGCTTCGCCACGGCCGAAGTGGTGACGCGCAGCGGACGCGCGCTCGGCGACATCACGCCGCAGCGGCTGGCCTCGCTGTCGTTCCTGCTGGCGATCCTGCTGGGGACGGCGTGGGCGCTGCATTCCAGCTGGCGGCTCTACCGCTGGACGCTTGGCCGCGAGCTGCGCTGCTCATGCGGCGGCATGATGTCGCGGGTGCGCTACAACCGGCAACGGCAGAAGTACCGCAAGTGTCTGGCCTGCGGCAGCAAGAGCCTGGAAGGCGCGCATTGCGGCAGCGCATGAGGTGGCGGTTCGACCTGGCGACGGCCGGGTGCGCGCTGGTCCTGTTCGTACTGCTCGTCCTGCTGGCGACCGCCGGCGCGGGGCTGGGCTGGATACGCAGCTTCGCCGGCGATGTCGTCGCGGTTGTCTGGGTGTATTGCCTGCTGGCGGCCGTCGTGTGGCTGCGTCCGCCCATGCGGCCGCTGCTGGCGCTGGCCGTGGGACTGACGGTCGAGGCGGCGCAGTACGTCAGCCAACAGGCGGGCTGGCAGGTTTCCTCGCCGGTGCTGCGCATCGTGCTGGGCAGCACGCCGGACTGGCTTGACGTGGTCGCCTATCTGATCGGCTTCGTGCTGGCCTGCACGATCGAGCGGCACGACAACGCCCGCGCCTCGCCTGGTTGACGTGCCCGCGCCGAGGGTCGTCGGACCTGACCGCGTGATGCAGGCCTTGCGGTTCGCCGCACGGCTTGTGAGGGTGCGAGTGATACTGTAGTGTCACTTCATGCGCACCGAACTCGTCACCACGCTGAAGCGACAGGCCACCGACTTGCTGGCTGACATCGAGCGGAAGCGCGAGCCCATCCTCATTACCCAGCACGGGCTGCCCAGCGCCTACCTGGTGGATGTGGAAACCTACGAAGCGATGGTGGCGCGCATGTCCCTGCTGGAAGGCATCGCGCGTGGCGAACAGGCCGTCGCCGAAGGGCGCGCCGTCTCCCATGAACAAGCCAGGGAACGGCTTGCCAGATGGTTGAAGTAGTCTGGTCCGAACCCGCGCTGAGTGATCTCGACGCCATCGCGGATTACATCGCGCTGGAGGATCCGGGCGCGGCGGCGGAACTGGTGCGTCGGGTGTTCGCCCATGTCGAACAACTCGCCGACCACCCGGACAGCGGCAGCCGCCCCGCCGAGTTGAAGCGCGGACGCTACCGCCAGGTCGTCGAGCCGCCGTGCCGCGTGATCTATCGCCATGAAGGTGGGCAGGTGGTGATCCTGCACGTCATGCGCAGCGAGCGGCTGCTGCGGCCGGGCATGCTGAAGCCGCGCGCACCAGGTAAAGCGCGCTGACGCCATTACGGTTGAAGCGGCGTGGCATGCAGCGAACCCTCAGCTGCCGCAACGGCGACCGGCATCGGCTTCCTTCGCCACGCATTGCCGGAAATCCTCCGGCAAGCCACGGATCTCATGCGTCTTGCCGGGTGCCAGCGCAAAGTCCTCGAGCGTGATGCGGGTGCAGTCCGCGGGATTCTCGCCGGTCGCAGCAACTGCGCAGCGCTCGGTGTAGACGCGGTAGTGGCACTGACCGCTTTCGCTGGCGAAACACTCGAAGGTGGCCACGCCTTCCTTCAGCGTGCTCTTGCTGAAAAGCGTATCCACGCCGTTGGCGCTGCTGTGGTGGATGGTGGTGACGCTGGGCTTGTCGTCGCATCCTGCCAGGGCCAGCAGGCAGGACATCAGGGACGTGATGATGCGCATGGCGATTCCTTAGTCGTTTCGATGGGCAATGACAGGCCCTCCACGACGCGGGTGCGTCGTGCCGGCGATGCCACGTTGGATGCCGCGCGAGGCGGACGGGTTTAGAGCGGTGCTACATGTTGCGGAACAGCGTCATGAAGGGCTGGCTGACGGTCAGCACTTCCGGCCGCGTCTTCAGCTTCAGGCGGCCGCGGCCGGTCTCGTCGCGACTGACCGAGGCGACCGCTTTCATGTTGACGATGGTGGAGCGGTGGATCTGCTTGAACGTGTTGGCGTCCAGCGAGTCGAGCAGTTCGCGCAGCGGCGTGCGCAGCAGCGATTCGCCGTCGCCCGTCATCACGGTGGTGTACTTGTTGTCGGCCTGGAAGTAGGCCACGTCGTCCACCATGATCAGCTTGGTGTCCTTGCCCGCGCTGGCGGTGATCCACACCAGCGGCGGTCGGGACGACGGCATCTCGCGCGCCGACAGGTGGCGCAGCAGCGCGTCCAGCGTGGCGCCGTCGGGATGCCCGGCCGCCGCGCGCGCCTGGATGCGTTGCACGGTGGCGAGCATTCGTTCGCGCGTGATCGGCTTCAGCAGGTAGTCGATGGCGCCCTGCTCGAACGCGTCGATCGCGTACTGGTCGTAGGCGGTGACGAACACCACCTGCGTCCGCGGGCTCGCATCGGCCAGGCCGCGCGCCACCTCGATGCCGGTCAACCCGGGCATGCGGATATCGAGGAAGGCCACGTCCGGCTGCAACTCGGCGATCGATTCCAGCGCGCTGGCGCCGTCCTCGCATTCGGCCACGATCTCCAGCTGTGGCCAGGCATCCTTCAACAGCGAGGACAGCGCGGTGCGCAGCAGTTCCTCGTCTTCGGCGATCACGCCCCGGAAGTTCATGCGGCACCTGCCTTGCCGTCCAACGGCAGCGTCAGCGTGGCGGCGACGCCACTGGGGAAGTTGGACACGATCGCGAACGAAGCCTCGCTGCCGAAGGTCAGGCGCAGGCGCTCGCGCAGGTTCTTCAGTCCGATGCCGGTACCGGTGCTCTGGCCGCCGAAGCCCTGGCCGTCGTCGGCGACGGTCAGCGTCGCATGGTCGTCGTGCTGCCGCGCCAGGATCCAGATGGTGCCGCCGCCGGTCTTCGGCTCAAGGCCGTGCTTGATCGCGTTCTCGACCAGTGTCTGCAGCATCATCGACGGCATCGGCACGGACTTCAGCGTGTCCGGCACCTCGACCTGCAGGTTGAGCCGCGAGCCCATGCGGATCTTCAGGATCTCCAGGTACGCCCGGGTGAGCTCCAGTTCTTCGCCCAGCGTGGACAGGGTGTCGTCGGTGCGAGGCAGCGAGCTGCGCAGGTACTGGATCAGGTGGCCCAGCATCACGTCGGCGCGCGGCGGGTCGGTGCGGGTCAGCACCTGCGCGCTGGCCAGCGTGTTGTAGAGGAAGTGCGGTTCCACCTGGGCGTTGAGCAGGTTCAGGCGCGCGACGGTCAGCTCCTTCTCGCTGACGGTCTTCACCACGTCGGCCTGCTCCTGGCGTCGCTGGTCGGCGACGCGGCGGGTGATGGCGCGGGTCACGGCCTCGGCGTTCTCGACGTTGACGCCGTCATCGAGCACGAACAGGTCCAACCACGCGCTCGCATCCGGGCCGACCATCAGGGTGATGCTGCTGGTGCCGTTGCCCGGCGTGACCGTGGCCTGCACGAGGTCACGCTTCACCGCGAAGCGCGCCATGATGTTGAAGCGCGACGGCTGGCTGGGACCGTCGAAACTGTCGATGCGTCGCACCTTGACCCGCACCTGCAGGCTGTCGGGGGCGCTCTCCGCGTCCTCGGCGCGCGGCAACTCGCGCAGCGCGCCTTCGATCAGCGAGAAGGCGTCGGCGGTATCCAGCGGCACTTCGATCTGGCGGCGCTGGCGGCTGGCGAGCGTGGTGCTGTCCAGTCGTCCCGTGATCAGCCAGATGCGGCGCAGGTGGCTGATCAGGCCGATCAGCACCGACAGCATCACCAGGGTCGAGGCGAGGTTGAAGAACCACTCGGCCGCACCGGCCAGCATCGTCCGCTCGAAGATGCCGTTCCAGATGAAGCCTGCCATGAGCACGGCGCCGAACCAGGCGACGAGGATGCGGATGATCAGGAGCAGGCTGGGGAACACGTCGGACACCACGGCTTGGGAAGTGCCGTGGAGGATAACGGGGTCGACCGCGGTGGGAAGGGGGGACGCGACGGAGCCCGCGATCCGGCGATGAAACGGGGTTGGCCGGGCGCGAGTTCCGGGGTCTGGAACGCGCGGGCGTCAGACCTCGATGTGGATGCCGCACTCGCGCTTGAGGCCGTTGAAGCGGGTGTCCTCCTCGCGCATGCCGGGTTCCCAGCGACGCGTGGTGTGGAAGTCGCCGATCGACACGTAACCCTGTTCCCACAAGGGGTGATAGGGCAGGTCGTGCTGCTTCATGTACTGCCACACGTCGCGGTCGGTCCAGTCGACGATGGGGTTGATCTTCCAGCGCTCCTCGCGCTGCTGCAGCACCGGGGCGCTCGCACGGCTGGTGGCCTGGACGCGGCGCAGGCCGGTGAACCAGGTGCCGACACCCAATTCCCTGAGCGCCCGCTTCATCGGTTCCACCTTGCGCAGGCTGTTGTATTGCTCGATGCCCACCAGACCTTGCTCCCACAGCCGGCCGTGGCGCGCCTCCATCCACGCGCGGCTGACCAAGGGGCGGAACACCTGCAGGTTGAGCTGCAGGCGCTCGGCCAGTTCATCGGCGAAGCGGTAGGTCTCGGGAAACAGGTAGCCGGTGTCGATCAACACCACCGGGATGTCCGGCTTCTGGCGGGTGACCATGTGCAGCAGCACCGCGGCCTGCGCGCCGAAGCTGGAGGACATCGCCGCTTCTGCCGGCCCGTGCTTGAGTGCCCACGCGACGCGCTGTTCGGCGGTCTGCGTTTCCAGCCACGCGTTGTGCTCCGCGATCTGGTCCGTGTCCAGGGAGAGGGCGAGGGCGCTCATGCGTGCAATTCCAGTGCGATCTGTCGGTGGGTGGGATAGGCGGGCAGCGCGACCACGCCGCTGCGGTGCAGGAATTCGCCGAAGCCTTCGCCGTCGTCGCGTTCGCCGGCGTAGCGGGCGAACAGGTCGTCCAGCGTGGCGAAGATGGCGGCTTCGTCGATGTTCTCGCGGTAAAGCGTGTTGAGACGTTGGCCGCGCGCGTCGCCGCCGAGCATCAGGTTGTAGCGGCCGGGCGCCTTGCCGACGAGCGCGATCTCGGCGAGGTACGGCCGCGAGCAGCCATTCGGGCAGCCGGAGATGCGCAGCACGATCGGCGCGTCGCGGAGACCATGCTTCTCGAGCAGCGGTTGCAGGCGGGCGGTGAAGTCGGGCAGGTAGCGCTCGGCCTCTGCCATCGCCAGTCCGCAGGTGGGCATCGCCACGCACGCGACCGCCGCGCGCTGCAGGGCCGTGCCCAGGCGCTCACCGGCGTCCAATCCGTGTGCCTTTGCCAGCGCATCGATGCGCTCGCGCTCGCCTGCCGGCACGCCGGCGATGACGAGATTCTGGTTCGCCGTCATGCGGAACTCGCCGCGATGCACGTTGGCGATCTCGCGCAGGCCGGTGAGATGCGTGGCGTGCGTGGTGTCGGCGATGCGACCAGCGAAGAGGTGAAGGGTCAGGTGCCAGCGGCCGTCCTCGCCTTCGACCCAGCCGTAACGGTCGCCGTTGTGCTCGAAGCGGAACGGACGAACCGGCAGCAAGGCCACACCGCTGCGACGCTCGATTTCGCCGACCACTTTCTCCAGGCCGTGGTCGTCGATGGTGTACTTGAAGCGCGCGCGCTTGCGCTGCTCGCGATTGCCGAAGTCGCGCTGGGTGGTGACCACGGCCGTGGCGACATCGAGCAACTGGTCGGGCGTGATGAAGCCGACCACGTTGCCGACGCGCGGATAGGTCTCGGCATCGCCGTGGGTGGCGCCCATGCCCCCACCGATGACCAGGTTGAACCCGGCCAGCGCGCCGTCTTCGAGGATGGCGATGAAGCCGAGGTCGTTCGCGAACACGTCGACGTCGTTGACCGGCGGCACCGCGAAGCCGACCTTGAACTTGCGCGGCAGGTAGGTCGCGCCGTAGATGGGTTCCTCTTCCTCGCCGCTACCGGCTACGCGCTCCTCGTCCAGCCAGATCTCGTAGTAGGCACGCGTGTTCGGCAGCAGATGTTCGGACAGCTTCGCCGCCCAGGCCTGCACCTCGGCATGCGCGCGCGACTCGAGCGGATTCGCAGCGACCAGCACATTGCGGTTGACGTCGCCACACGCGGCCAGCGTGTCGATCAGCGCCGCGTTGATGGCCTGCATCGTCGCCTTCAGTTCGCGCTTGATGACGCCGTGGTACTGGAAGGCCTGGCGCGTGGTGATGCGCAGCGAGTGATTGGCGTACTGCGTGGCGATGGCGTCCAGCTTAAGCCACTGCGCCGGGGTGACCACGCCGCCGGGCGTGCGCGTGCGGATCATGAACTGGTAGGCCGGCTCCAGCTTCTGCCGGCGGCGCTCGTCGCGCAGGTCGCGGTCATCCTGCTGGTAGCTGCCGTGGTACTTGATCAGCGTCTGGTCCGACTCGCGCAGCGCGCCGGTGACCGGATCGGCCAGGCTGTCGAGCAGGCTGCCGCGCAGCCGGTTGCTCTCGGATTTGATGTCTTCGACGGAGTGATGGCTCATCGGTATTCCACTGTAGGAGCGACGTGAGTCGCGACCGGAAAGTTGCAGGTCGCGACTCACGTCGCTCCTACAAAAGCAGAGGGTCGTCAGTACACGTCGCGCCCGTAGCGCCCCTCCGTCTGCAGGTTCACCAGGTACTCGCGGGCACCGTCTTCATCCAGGCCGCCGTGCTCCACCACGATCGCCTGCAGCGCGGCATGCACATCCTTGCCCATGCCGATGGCGCCGCAGACGTACAGGTGCGCGCCGTTCTGCAGCCAGTCGTAGACGTCGCGGCCGCGTTCGCGCAGGCGGTCCTGCAAGTAGATCTTGCGTGCCTGGTCGCGCGAGAAGGCCAGGTCCAGGCGATGCAGCTCGCCGCTGCGCAGCGCGTCCTGCCACTCGCTCTGGTAGAAGAAGCCGTGGTTGAAATGCTGTGCGCCGAAGAACAGCCAGTTGCGGCCGCGCGCGCCTGTCTCGGTGCGTTCCTGCACGAAGCCGCGGAACGGGGCCACGCCGGTGCCGGGGCCGATCATCAGGATGTCGCGGCTGCCATCGGCCGGCACGCGGAAGCGCTCGTTGGTCTCGATGTAGACCGGCACCTGGTCGCCTTCCTCGCGCGCGGCGAGAAAGCCGCTGGCGGCACCGCCATGCGCATGGCCGAAGGCGTCGTAACCCAGCACGTCGACGGTCAGGTGGGCTTCCTCGCCCACGCGCTTGCGGCTGGAGGCGATGGAGTACAGGCGCGGTGCCAGCGGCCGCAGCGCGGCGACCAGCTCCTGCGCGGACCAGCCGGCGGGCCAGCGGCGCAGCACGTCGACCAGCTGGTGCGTGTTGAACAGCTGCGCCAGCGCCGTGTTCTGTGCCGGCGCGAGCAGTGCGTTCAGATCATCGGCCTGGGCGTGGGCGGCATGCGTGGCGAGGAACGGACGCGACAGCCGGGTCAGTTCGCGGCGCGCGGCCAGCCATTCGCGCAATGGCAGGGTGTCGCCACCCTCGCTGACGGCGGTCTCGCCATCCAGCCGCAGCGCCTCGAGCACACCCTCGACCACGGCACCGGGATTGCGGTGGCGCACGCCCAACGCGTCGCCGGGTTCGTAGTGCAGGCTGCTGCCTTCCAGCGACAGCTCGATATGGCGCACATCCTTGTCGGCCACGCCGTGCTGTCCGAAGCGCGGACCCTTGAAGTCGCGGCCGCTGATGCGCTGGTTGAGCAGCAGCTCGGCGGGGAAGGGATGTTCGTGCGACCACGCGGCCGCATGCGCGGGACGCAGTGGCGTCACCGTCGCCAGCGGTGCGTTGCCCGTGGCCGGTGCCTTCAGCAGGTCGCGGGCGTGCGCCAGTGCCTGCTCGCGCCACGGGGTGGCGACGCTGTCGATGTCGAGGTCGGCCAGTCCGGCGGCGAACAGGCGGCTACCGCCGAGTTCGGCCAGGCGTGCGTCCAGCCGCGACGCGATGCCGCAGAAGTCGGCATAGCTGGAATCGCCCAGGCCGAGCACGGCGTATTTCAGTTCCGGCAGTTTCGGCGCGCGCTTGCCGCGCAGGAATTCGACCAGGCCGATGCTGTCGTCCGGCGGATCGCCTTCGCCCTGGGTGCTGATGACGACATAGAGGAGGCGTTCGGTCGCCAGTTCACGCTGCGGGTAGGCATCGGCGCGCAGCAGGCGCACCGACAGACCGGCGGCTTCGGCCTGCTGGGCCAGGGCTTCGGCGGCGCGGCGGGCATTGCCGGTCTGGCTGCCATAGACGATGGTCAGCCGCTGCGCGGCCTGGATGCCGGCGGCCGGGGCGATCGCCTTCGCCGATGCGACGGAGGAGGCCGCCGGCAGTGCCAGCTGGGCCTGCGCCAATCCGGCGGCGTAGCCGGAGACCCACCACAGGCTGGCGCCATCCAGTCCCGACACCGCCTGGGCCAGCAGCGCCCGCCGTTCCTCCGCGAGGGGGATGGGGGCGAGGACAGGCTGGGTGGCGGACATCGGCATGGCCCGTGGGCGCGACTGGGACGACCGATGGTAGGGACGCGCCGGGATCGCCAGAAAGGACGCATGGTTATGGGCTTATGGCCGCAGCTTATTTCGCCGGCATGAGCCGCCGCCCGAATACTGCCGGCCTCCCGGACCCCGCGGCGACGCCCTGCTAGGCTAGCCCGACCCGATCCACCGCCTCCGTTGCCCGCCTCGATGACCGCCGTACCCCGCCTGTCCCATCTCGACCGCCTGGAAGCGGAGAGCATCCACATCCTGCGGGAGGTCGCCGCCGAGTTCCGCAATCCGGTGCTGCTGTACTCGGTGGGCAAGGACAGTTCGGTGCTGCTGCACCTGCTGCTGAAGGCGTTCGCGCCGGCCCGTCCACCGATTCCGCTGCTGCATGTGGATACGCGCTGGAAGTTCCGCGAGATGATCGCCTTCCGCGACCAGCGCGCCGTTGAGACCGGCGTGGACCTGCGCGTGCACATCAACCCGGACGGCATCGCCCGCGACATCGGGCCGATCAGCCACGGCGCCACCGTCCACACCGACGTGATGAAGACCCAGGGCCTGAAGCAGGCGCTGGACCACTACCGCTTCGACGCGGCCATCGGCGGTGCGCGCCGCGACGAGGAGAAGTCGCGCGCGAAGGAACGCGTGTTCTCGTTCCGCAACGACAGGCACCGCTGGGACCCGAAGAACCAGCGCCCCGAGCTGTGGAACCTGTACAACGCGCGCATCAACACCGGCGAGAGCGTGCGGGTGTTCCCGCTGTCGAACTGGACCGAGCTGGACATCTGGCTCTACATCTACCGCGAACACATCCCGGTGGTGCCGCTGTACTTCGCCGCCGAGCGGCCGGTGGTCGAGCGCGACGGCGCCCTGCTGATGGTCGATGACGAACGCCTGCCGCTGCGCGAGGGCGAAGTCCCGCAGCAGCGCCGCGTACGCTTCCGCACGCTGGGCTGCTATCCGCTGACCGGCGCGATCGAGTCCGAGGCCGACTCGCTGGAGAAGATCATCGCCGAGATGCTGGTGACCACCAGTTCCGAGCGCCAGGGCCGCGTGATCGACCACGACCCCGGCGCGTCGATGGAGAAGAAGAAGCTGGAGGGGTATTTCTGATGGACATCCCTCTGCCGTCGTCCCAGCGAACGCTGGGACCCATGGTGATGTTCGCGCGATCCATGTTCCGCGCTGAAGAGCAAAGCAAGATCAAGATGGATCCCAGCCTTCGCTGGGATGACGATACGAGTGTGGAATTGACGCGCATGAAGACGATGCCGGTGGCGGCTGCATGAATACCGCGAGCGACATCTCGACCTACCTCAAGCAGCACGAAGAAAAACCCCTGCTTCGCTTCATCACCTGCGGCAGCGTGGACGATGGCAAGAGCACGCTGATCGGCCGCCTGCTGTACGACAGCAAGCGCCTGTTCGACGACCAGCTGGCCGCGCTGGAAAAGGACAGTCGCAAGCACGGCACGCAAGGCGAGCGCGTCGACTATGCGCTGTTGCTGGACGGCCTGGCCGCCGAACGCGAGCAGGGCATCACCATCGATGTGGCCTATCGCTACTTCGACACCGACCAGCGCAAGTTCATCGTTGCCGACTGCCCCGGGCATGAGCAGTACACGCGCAACATGGCCACCGGTGCGTCCACCGCCGACCTGGCCGTCGTGCTGGTCGACGCGCGCAAGGGCCTGCTGACGCAGACCCATCGGCACAGCTACATCGTGTCGCTGCTCGGCATCCGCCACGTGGTGCTGGCGGTGAACAAGATGGACCTGGTCGACTTCGACCAGGCCGTCTTCGACCGCATCGCCGCCGATTACCGTGCGTTGGTGCAGCGTCTCGGCATTGCCGAGGTCACCTGCATTCCCCTGTCGGCGCTGGAAGGCGACAACCTGTCGTCACGTTCGACGCGCACGCCGTGGTACGAAGGCCCCGCGCTGCTGGAGCACCTGGAGCAGGTGCAGGTGGACGCGCAGGAAGGTGGCGACAGCCTGCGCCTGCCCGTGCAGTGGGTGAACCGCCCGCACCAGAATTTCCGGGGTTACGCCGGCACGATCGCGGCCGGCGTCGTGAAGCCGGGCGACGAGGTGGTCGTGCTGCCGTCGTCGCGTCGCACGCGCGTGGCGCAGGTGCTCGATGCCGATGGCGAGGTGGCGTCCGCTTTCACTGGCCAGGCGGTCACGCTGACCCTGGCCGACGAGATCGACATCAGCCGCGGCGACGTGATCGCCGCTGCCGGCGATCCGCCCGAGGTGGCGGACCAGTTCGCCGCCCACCTGCTGTGGATGTCGGATGCGCCGCTGCTGCCGGGTCGGCCCTATCTGCTGAAGATCGGCGCGCGCACCGTGTCGGCCACGGTCACCGAGATCAAGCACCGCATCGACGTGAACACCCAGGAACACCTGGCCGCCAAGCGGCTTGAGCTCAACGAAGTGGGCTACTGCAACCTCAGCCTGGACGAGCCGATCGCGTTCGAGGCCTATGCGCGCAACCGCGCGCTGGGCGGCTTCATCCTGATCGATCGCTATGACAACGCGACCGCCGGTGCCGGCACGCTGGACTTCGCCCTGCGCCGCGCGGGCAACGTGCACTGGCAGCATGTCGACGTGGACAAGGCCGCACGCGCGCGCCAGAAGGGTCAGGTGCCGAAGGTGCTCTGGTTCACCGGTCTTTCCGGCGCGGGCAAATCGACGATCGCCAATCTGGTCGACAAGCGGCTGCATGCGCTGGGTTACCACAGCTTCCTGCTGGACGGCGACAACGTGCGCCACGGCCTGAACCGGGATCTCGGATTCACCGACGAGGACCGCGTGGAGAACATCCGCCGCGTATCGGAAGTGGCGAAGCTGATGACCGACGCCGGGCTGATCGTGCTGGTCAGCTTCATTTCGCCGTTCCGCGCGGAACGGCGGATGGCGCGCGAGCGGTTCGACGACGGCGAGTTCGTCGAGGTCTTCGTCGACGTGCCGCTGGCGGTGGCGGAAGCCCGCGATGTGAAGGGCCTGTACAGGAAGGCCCGCGCCGGTCTGATCCCGAATTTCACCGGCATCGATTCTCCCTACGAGGCACCCGACCACCCCGACGTGCACCTGCACGCGGGCGAGCATGATCCCGAAGTGCTGGCGCTGCAGGTGCTGGCCAAGCTGGGACTGGAGTAACCTCGCGGCCGGCCCGTCGTGGCCAGCAAGGGTCATTGGTCATGGTCGGTCCTGTGCACCGCCTGCCCTTTGGCGCGTTTCCCGCACCGACCACCGCATCCGTCGCGCCTTGCGTCACGTAGGGCCGGTAGACTGCGTAGATAACGATGATTACGGGATGCTCCATGTTCAACCGATCCGCTCACCGCGCCATGCTCGTCGCGCTGCCCCTGCTTCTGCTCGCCGCGTGCAGCGACGGCGAGGGCGGGCAGGCGAAAGCCAACGGCAACGCGGGCGAGCGTCCGATCCCGGTCACCACCCAGGTCGTCCAGTCGAGCGCATGGAGCGATACCCTGCAGGCGCTGGGCACGGCGAAGGCACGCGAATCCGTCACCCTGACCGCGAAGGTCAGCGAGATCGTGCAGGACGTGCATTTCGAAAGCGGCCAGCAGGTCAAGGCCGGCCAGACCCTGGTCACGCTGAAGGGTGACGCGGCGCAGGCCGCGCTGGTGCAGTCCGAGGCGACCTTTTCCGAAGCCGACCGGCTGTATCGCCGCCAGAAGGAACTGGCCGACCAGCAACTGATCGCGCGCTCGCAGCTGGATACCCAGCTGGCCTTGCGTGATGCCGCCGCCGCCCGCGTGCGCCAGGCGCGCGCCGACATCGGCGACCGCAGTGTGCGCGCGCCGTTCGCGGGCGTGCTGGGCATCCGTCAGGTGAGCCCGGGTTCGCTGATCACCGCCAACAGCACCATCGCCACGCTCGACGACATCTCGCGGATGTACGTCGATTTCCAGCTGCCGGAAGCCGCGCTCGCCTCCGTCGAACCGGGCCATGCGGTGACGGCGACGGCCACGGCCTATCCCGGCGTGTCGTTCGAAGGCCAGGTCGAGACGGTCGACGCGCGCATCGATCCCGCCACCCGCGCCGTGACCGTGCGCGCGGTGTTCGCCAACGACGATCGCAAGCTGCGTCCCGGCATGCTGCTCGATGTGCGCCTGTTCCGTCCCGAGCGGCAGGCGCTGGTGATCCCCGAGATCGCGGTGGTGCAGGTGGGTCGCGACTCGTTCGTCTACCGCGTCAAGGCGGATGGCAGCGTCGAACAGGCGGCCATCACCGCCGGCGTGCGCCGCGATGGACGGGTCGAGATCCTCAAGGGCGTGGCGGCGGGTGATCGCCTCGTGATCGACGGTACCGGCAAGCTGCGTCCCGGCGTCAAGGTCGCCGACACCGCGCCTGCGGCGCCGGCCAGGCAGGACGCGCCGGCCGCCGACGGCCAGGGCTGATCCGATGAAGCTCTCCGATCTGTCGATCAAGCGCCCCGTCTTCGCGGTGGTGGTCAGCCTGTTGCTGGTCGTGCTGGGCGTGATGTCGTTCCTGCGCCTGACCCTGCGCGAACTGCCCAACATCGATCCGCCCATCGTGTCGGTGGAAGTGAACTATCCGGGCGCGTCGGCGGCGGTGGTCGAGACACGGATCACCCAGATCCTCGAGGACGGCCTGTCCGGCATCGAGGGCATCAAGACCATCCAGTCGAGCAGCCGCAACGGCCGCGCCGACGTTACCATCGAGTTCAACCTCAGCCGGGACATCGAAGCGGCCGCGAACGACGTGCGCGACCGCGTCAGCCGGGTGATGAACCGCCTGCCGGAAGAAGCCGATCCGCCGCAGATTTCCAAGGTCGAGGCCGACGCCGACGTCATCATCTGGTTGAACATGCGCTCCACCGTGATGGACACGATGGAGCTCACCGACTATGCCGACCGCTACGTGCTGGACCGCCTCTCCGCGCTGGACGGCGTGGCGCGCGTGCAGCTGGGCGGTGGCCAACGCTACGCGATGCGCATCTGGCTCGATCGCGAAGCGATGGCGGCGCGCGGCGTCACCACCAGCGACGTCGAGAGCGCGCTGCGGGCACAGAACGTGGAGCTGCCGGCCGGCCGCATCGAGTCGCAGACGCGCGATTTCACCCTGCGTGTCGAACGTGGCTATCAGCGACCGGAGCAGTTCGCACAGTTGCCGCTCCGCAAGGGAGTCGATGGTTACGTCGTGCGCCTGGGTGATGTGGCCAAGGTGGAACTGGGCGCCGAAGAGCGCCGCTCCTACCTGCGCAGCAATGCGGTGCCCAACGTCGGCCTCGGCATCGTCCGCACGTCGACCGCGAATGCGCTGGACGTGGCGCGCGCGGCACGTGCGGAAGCCGAAACGATCCAGCAGACGCTGCCTGAAGGCACCGACATCTTCGTCGCCTTCGACAGCACCACCTTCATCGAAGCCTCCATCGAGCGCGTGTACTGGACGCTGGCCGAGGCGATGGTGCTGGTGTTCCTGGTGATCTGGCTGTTCCTCGGCAGCCTGCGCGCGGCGCTGATTCCCGCCGTGACGGTGCCGGTATGCCTTATCTCCGCGTTCATCGCACTCTATGCATTCGGCTTCTCGATCAACCTGCTGACGCTGTTGGCGCTGGTGCTCTGCATCGGTCTGGTGGTGGACGACGCCATCGTGGTGCTGGAGAACGTGCAACGCCGCGCCGACCTCGGCGAACCGGCGTTGGTGGCCGCGCGCCGGGGTACCGCGCAGGTGGCCTTCGCGGTGATCGCGACCACCGCGGTGCTGGTGGCCGTGTTCCTGCCCGTCGGTTTCATGGAAGGCAACACGGGGCGGCTGTTCCGCGAGTTGTCGGTCGCGCTGGCGGCGGCCGTGGCGATCTCCGCCTTCGTCGCGCTGACGCTCACGCCGATGATGTCGTCCAAGCTGGTGCGGCCGCACACCGAGCCGCGTGGGCTGAATGCCTGGACCAACCGGACGCTGACCCGTGTCAGCCACGGCTACGGCCGGCACGTGGAGCGGCTGGTCGCGCTGACCGGCAAGCGCATCCTCCTGCTGGTGCTGACGGCGATGGCGCTGTGCGGCATCGCGATCGTCGTGCTCGGCCTGCGCGTGCCCAGCGAACTGGCGCCGGCGGAAGACCGTGGCCGCTTCTTCGTGATGGTCGATGGTCCGGAAGGTGCCGGCTTCGACTACATGGTCAACCAGATGCAGCAGGTCGAACAGATCGTGATGGGGCAGGTCGGTGGCGACAAGCCGATCGAGCGCGCCAACTCGCGCGTGCCACGCGGGTTCGGTGGCAGCGACGACATGCATACCGGCCAGGTGATCGTGTTCCTGCAGGACTGGCACGAGCGCGAGGCCACCACCGACGACGTGGTCAACGGCCTGCGCGCGGAACTGTCGAAACTGCCGGGCGTGCAGGCGCGTGCGAACGTGGCCGGTGGCCTGGTCGGCAGCCGCGGCCAGCGCTACCAGCTGGTGCTGGGCGGCCCCGACTACGCCGAGCTGGCGCAATGGCGCGACCGCATCCTGCAGCGGATGGAAGGCAATCCCGGCATCCAGGATCCGGATTCCGACTACAAGGAAACGCGCCCGCAGATGCGCGTGAACATCGACCGCGACCGCGCCGCCGACCTGGGCGTGTCGGTGCAGGAGATCGGCCGCACGCTGGAAACGATGATGGGTTCGCGCCAGGTGACCACCTATGTGGACAACGGCGAGGAATACGACGTCATGCTGCAGGCCGGCCGCGAGAACCGCGCCAACACCGAAGACCTGGCCAATACCTACGTGCGCGGCAGCGACGGTGCGCTGGTACCGCTGTCCAACCTGGTGACGCTGAGCGAGATCGCCGAGCCGGGTACGTTCAACCGCTTCAACCGCCTGCGCGCGATCACCATCAGTGCCGGCCTCTCGCCCGGCTACACGATGGGCGAGGCGCTGGAATGGACGCGACAGACGGTGGCCGACGAATTGCCGGACTACGCGCAGATCGACTGGAAAGGCGAATCGCGCGAGTACCAGGAAGCCGGCGGCGCGATCCTGCTGACGTTCACGCTGGCGCTGCTGATCGTCTACCTGGTGCTGGCCGCGCAGTTCGAGAGCTTCATCCATCCGCTGATCATCATGCTGACCGTGCCGTTGGCGGTGCTCGGCGCGCTGATCGGGCTATGGGTGACCGGCGGCACGCTGAACCTCTTCAGCCAGATCGGCATCGTCATGCTGATCGGCCTGGCGGCGAAGAACGGCATCCTGATCGTCGAGTTCGCCAACCAGTTGCGCGACGACGGGGCCAGCGTCGGCCAGGCCATCGCGGAGTCCGCGCGTGTGCGCCTGCGCCCGATCCTGATGACCTCCGTCGCCACGGTGATGGGTGCGGTACCGCTGGTGCTGGCGGGCGGGCCGGGTTCGGCCAGCCGTGCCACCATCGGCGTCGTGGTGATCTTCGGCGTGACGTTCTCCACGCTGCTCTCGCTGTACGTGGTGCCGGCGTTCTACGCGCTGCTGGCGCCGTTCACGCGCTCGCCGGAAGCGGTGGCGCACGAACTGAGCAAGCTCGAGGCCGACACACCGTCCGTCGGTGGCCATGGCTGAGCCGGGCGCGCGTCCTGATGGGGGCGTGCGCATCGAGGGCGAGGGCTTCGTGCTGCGCGCCTGGCGGCAGGACGACCTCGGGTCCCTGCTGCGCCATGCGGACGATCCGCAGGTGCCGCTGGGCCTGAGCGACCGTTTTCCGCATCCTTACACGCGCGCCGATGGCGAAGCCTTCCTGGCCGGCCAGGTGGTCGACTTCGCGCATCCGGTGTTCGCCATCGAGATCGACGGTGAGGCCTGCGGTGGCATCGCCGCGCGTCCGCACACGGGCGAGAAGGCACACAGTGCCGAACTGGGATACTGGCTGGGGCGGCATCACTGGCGGCGTGGCCACATGAGCCGCATCGTGACCGCCTACCTGGACTGGGTCGTGCCGTCACTGGGCCTGCAGCGGGTCGAAGCGAACGTGCTGGACACCAACCCCGCCTCCGCGCGGGTACTCGAGAAGAACGGTTTCATCGAGGAAGGCAGGCGGCGTGCGGCAATCCGCAAGCACGACCGACTGCACGACCTGCGACTGTTCGGTCGACTCTGGCATCGCTGATCGCCCTGCGGGGACTGCGCAGGGGGGCGTGTTGCGGTTATCTTGCGAGGGCTTGGCGGCGTTCGTGCGCTGTCTTCCCGCATCCTGCGCAACACCGACCGGAGATCCGACCCTGTGGAAGCCTTTTTCAACTGGTTGAACAGCATCATCTGGAGCAATGCGCTGATCGCGCTGTGCCTGGGTGCCGGCCTGTGGTTCACCCTGCGTACCCGCGTGATGCAGGTCCGCGGTTTCGCCGAGATGTGCCGCCTGACGGTGACCGGCCAGAAGTCCGAAGCGGGCGTGTCCTCGTTCCAGGCGCTCGCCATCTCGATGGCCGGCCGCATGGGCATCGGCAATATCGCCGGCGTCGCCACCGCGATTGCCTACGGCGGTCCCGGTGCGGTGTTCTGGATGTGGGTAATGGGGTTCCTGGGCGCATCGACGTCGTACATCGAGTGCACGCTGGCGCAGATCTACAAGGAAAAAGACGGCGAAGGACGCTATCGCGGCGGCCCGGCGTACTACATCGAAAAGGCGATGGGGTTGAAGTGGTATGCGGTGGCGTTCGCCGTCGCGACGGTCATCGCCACCGGCCTGCTGCTGCCGGGTGTGCAGGCCAACGCCATCGCCGACAGCGCCACCAACGTGCTGTGCGGCGTGGGCGACTGTGCGGCGGTGGGCGGCACGGCTGCGCTGAAGCTGTGGATCGGGCTGGGCGTGGCGGCGCTGCTGGCGATCATCATCTTCGGCGGGATCAAGCGCATCGCCACCTTCGCCGAAGTCGTGGTGCCGTTCATGGCGCTGGCGTTCATCCTGATGGCGGTGATCGTGATGATCGCCAACGCCGGCAAGGTCCCGGCGATGTTCGCGGACATCTTCTCGAGCGCATTCGGTGCGCACGCGGCCTTCGGTGCGATCATCGGCCAGGCCATCGCCTGGGGCGTGAAGCGCGGCATCTACGCCAACGAGGCCGGTCAGGGCACCGGACCGCACGCGGCCGCCGCCGCCGAGGTCTCGCACCCGGCCAAGCAGGGCTACGTGCAGGCGTTCGCCATCTACTTCGACACCATGCTGGTGTGTACCTCGACCGCGTTCCTGCTGCTGTCCACCGGCATGTACAACACCTTCAGGACCGTCACCGAGAACGGCAAGGACACGCTGGTGGCGATCTTCTCCGGCGTGCCGGGCCTGCAGCCGTCGGAAGGCGCGCAGTTCACCCAGGCGGCGGTGGAGTCGGTGCTGCCCGGCTGGGGTGCGGGGTTCGTGGCGCTGGCGCTGTTCTTCTTCGCCTTCACCACCATCATGGCCTACTACTACATGGCCGAAACCAACCTGACCTATCTGGCAGGCGTGAAGAAGACGCATCCGCTGGCGACGCTACTGCTGCGCCTGGGCATCGTGGGCATGGTGGTGTTCGGCGCGTACCACAACGCGGCGATGGCCTGGACGCTGGGCGACATCGGCGTGGGTGTGATGGCGTGGTTGAACGTCGTCGCGATCCTGATCCTGCAGAAGCCGGCATTGATCGCACTGCGCGATTACGAACGGCAGAAGAAGCTGGGTCTCGACCCGACGTTCGATCCGGAGGCCCTGGGCATCCGCAACGCCGATTTCTGGAAGACGAAGGCCTGACGTGAGCAATCCCTGGAACAGCCGTCCGCCGCGGGGCCCCGGCCATCCGCCGGACCGTCGTCGCCCGCCACGCGCGCCGGACGAGCGCGCGCCGCGCAGCGAGACGCTGCATGAAGAGCGATCGACGGGAACATCGCGCAGCGAGCTGCGCCTGTACGGACTCAATGCCGTGCACGCCGTGTTCGCGCGCCGGCCCGAGGCCATCCGCAAGGTCTATCTGCTCGAGTCGCGCATTCCCGCGCTCAAGCCATTGCTGGCGTGGTGCGTAAAGCAGCGCGTCGGCTATCGCGTGGTGGAGGAGGGCGATCTCGACCGCCTCGCCGCGAGCACGCACCACGAAGGCGTGGTGGCCGACGTGCTGAAGGTCGAGCCGGTGCCGATGGGCGATTGGCTGCGCACATTGCCGGAGGGTCGGCCGGTAGCTGCGTTGTGGCTGGACGGCGTGGGCAATCCGCACAACTTCGGCGCGATCCTGCGGTCGGCCGCACATTTCGGCGTGGCCGGCATCCTGTTGCCGCGCGACTCGACGCTGGCGGTATCCGGCGCGGCCGCCCGAGTGGCGGAAGGTGGCGCCGAGCAGGTACCGCTGGTGCGCATGGGCCAGGCCGAGAACGCGGCCGCCCAGTTGCGGAATGCGGGATTCTCGCTGGCCGCCACCGTCGTGCGTGGCGGCGACGACCTGTTCGCGGCGAAGCTTCCGCAGCGGCTTGTCTACGTGATGGGCGCCGAAGGCGAGGGCATGGATGCGCGCCTGGCAGAAGCCTGCGACGCGCGCCTCTCGATTCCGGGCAGCGGTGCCGTCGAGAGCCTCAACGTGGCCGCCGCAACGGCGGTGTTCCTGGCGCAGTGGAAGCAGCGCCTGTAGAGCGGAGCTTGCTCCGCTGCTTCCGGTCCCCATCGCGGGCATGGCCCGCGCCTGCAAAGCCCTCTGGTCCCTCTAGGAGCGCCCCAAGGGCGCGATGCCTTCCGGCCAGACGCCTGAAGAGCATCGCGGGCATGGCCCGCTCATACAACCCGCCGGTCCCCGTAGGAGCGCCCCATGGGCGCGATGCTTTTCGGCCAGCCGCCTGAAGAGCATCGCGGGCATGGCCCGCTCCTACAAAACCCC
>CAMPIO010000017.1 GCA_946886405.1 uncultured Pseudoxanthomonas sp. | reverse complement strand
CGCCAGCTGATGCTGGACGAGCCGATCAAGTAGGACCGGCGGCACGGCGTCTTTGCAGGAGCGGGCCACGCCCGCGATGCGTTTGCTTCATCGATCGAAGAGCATCGCGCCCATGGGGCGCTCCTACAAAAGCCCCGCCTTCGCCACGATCACACCGTTGGCGTCGGCATAGATCCAGCTGTCGTACGGCGCGCCGCCGGTGCGCTTCGTCCGCCAGTTGATGCTGGACGAGCCGATCAAGTAGGACCGGCGGCACGGCGTCTTTGTAGGAGCGGGCCACGCCCGCGATGCGTTTACTTCATCGATCGAAGAGCATCGCGCCCATGGGGCGCTCCTACAAAAGCCGCGACGTCGCCACGATCACGCCATTGGCATCGGCATAGATCCAGTCGCCCGGCGTGATTGACAGCCTGGCGAACGCCACGGGTACACCGACCTCGCCCAGGCCGCGCTTGTCGGTCTTCATCGGATGCGATGCCAGCGCCTGCACGCCGAGCGGCAAGGCGGCGAGCGCGTCGACATCGCGCACGCAACCGAAGATCAGGAAACCGGACCAACCGTGCTTCACCGCGTTCGCCGCGATCTGGTCGCCCAGCAGCGCACGCCGCAGCGAGCCGCCGCCATCTACCACCATGACGCGCCTCTCGCCTGGCGTGGCCGCCAGCTCGCGCACGCGCGAGTTGTCTTCGAAGCACTTCACCGTCACCGCGGGCCCAGCGAAGGCGATGCGTCCGCCATAGCCGCGGAATACCGGCTCAGCCACCTGCACGTCGGGAAACTGGTCGCAGAGGTCGGGCGTGGTCCAGGACATGCGGCATCTCCGAGGGCGCGGCTTGACCGCATGGTAACGCGGGCGCGACGCACACCGGGCTATGCTTCGCGCATGGACGACCTCTTCGCTTCCCCGCCTCCCGTTCCCACCGACGGCATCCGCGTCGGCATCGGCGGCTGGACCTTCGCGCCCTGGCGCAGGAACTTCTATCCCGACGGTCTGGTGCAGCGGCGCGAACTTAAATACGCCAGCCGCCAACTGACCGCCATCGAAATCAACGGCACCTATTACGGTGCACAGAAGCCGGCGACCTACGCCAGTTGGCGCGACCAGGTACCGGATGGCTTCGTGTTCTCGGCCAAGGCACCCAAACGCATCATGCAGTCGCGCTCGCTGGCATCGACACAGGCGCAGGTGGAGGATTTCGTCGGCGGCATTGCCGAACTCGGCGCCAAGCTCGGGCCACTGGTCTGGCAGTTCGAAGCGGGACGACGCGTCGACGCGGACGAACTCGATGCTTTCCTGGCGCTGCTGCCGCGGGATATCGAAGGCCGGCCGCTGCGGCACGCGCTCGAAGTGCGTGATCCGGCAGCCGTCGATGCCGACCTGATCGACCTGGCGCGACGCCATCAGGTCGCCACGGTCTTCACCGATTCCACCGACTATCCGTCTTTCGCCGATCTCACCACCGATTTCGTCTACGCGCGCCTGATGCGCTCGCAACCGATCGAGACCGGTTATCCGCCGAAGGAGCTGGCGCAATGGGCGGAGCGTGCACGCGCATGGTCGCGCGGTGAAGACATCGACGAGTTGCCGCACGTGGGCGAGCCTGCACCCGCGCTGCCCAGACGCGACGTGTTCGTGTACTTCATCAGCAGCGCGAAAGAACGCAACCCGGCCGCAGCCATGGAACTGATCCGCCGCCTGTAGGAGCGCCGCTTGGGCGCGATGCTCTTCTTGTTTTTTGATGCCCACCTAGCAAAGGAGCATCGCGCCCAAGGGCGCTCCTACAGAGAGGGGTTCAAGGGCCGCCGGAGCCACCACAGCGCCACGCCGATGCCGACCACGCAGGTGGACGCCACATAGTGCGCCGGCGCCAGCGGGCCCCACGCCTTCGACAGCCAGGCGAGCAGCGGTGGCGTCAGTCCGCCGAACACGGCGTAGGCCACGTTGTAGGAGAACGACAGCCCGGAGAAGCGGACCTCGGGCGGAAACGCCGCGACCATCAAGGCCGGCGTCACGGCGACCACGCCGCAGCAGAAGCCTGCCAGCGCGTACCACGCCACGAACTGCGCCTCGTGCCCTGACAGCAGTGCGCCATACAACGCATAGGCGGCGACGCCGAGGCACAGCGAGCCGAACAACAGCGCACGGCCCACGCCGATCCTGTCGACCGCCCAGCCTGCCGTCAGGCAACCGAACACCAGGGCCAGCGTGGCCAGGCTGTTGCCGTGGAACGCGACCGCCGGCGCGATGCCGAAGCTCGTCTGCACCAGGGTGGGCGTCAGCAGCACGACGACGACGATCGCGGCCGTCAGCTGCCACGATGCGAGGATCGACAGCACCACCGCCGGCCGATGCGCCGACAGTACCTGCTTCACCGGCACCTGCCGCGCGAGCTGTCGGCGTTCGCGCATCTCGACGAAGACCGGCGTTTCTTCCAGCCATCGTCGCAGCCATACCGCCACGAAGCCGAACACGCCACCGAGCAGAAACGGTACGCGCCACACCCCGCCCTGCACCTCGGCCGCGCTGTAGTGCGCGTTGATCCAGGCGGCCAGCAGCGACCCGATCAGGATGCCAGCGGTCAGGCCCGCCGTCAGCGCGGCGCACGCGATACCCACGCGACGGCGCGGCACATGCTCGGCGACGAACACCCAGGCGCCCGGCACTTCGCCACCGACGGCAATGCCCTGGACGATCCGCATCGCCAGCAACAGCAGCGGCGCCAGTGCGCCGACCTGCGCATGCGTGGGCAGCAGGCCGATCAGCAGCGTCGGCACCGACATCATGAAGACGCTGAGCGTGAACATGCGCTTGCGCCCGAGCCTGTCGCCAAAATGGGCCATCACGATGCCGCCCAGCGGCCGCGCCACGTAGCCTGCGGCGAAGATGCCGTAGACCTGCAGCTGCGCGAGCCACGGCGCGGTACCAGGCGGGAAGAACAACGCACCCAACACCTTGGCGAAGAACACGAAGACGACGAAGTCGTAGAACTCCAGCGCGCCGCCCAGTGCCGACAGGCCGAGCGTCCTCGCATCGCGCCGGTCGAAGGGGCGCGGGATCGGATGCGATGCGTCACCGGCGGTCATGCGGACGTCCTGGAGTCGGTACGGTCGTGGCGCGCGAACATCGCATGCGGCGCGCGATGCGTCCAGCGCTGTCGCCCCTGCAGGAGCGACGTGAGTCGCGACCGTGCATCAGGCCTGTCAGGGTACCTGGCGAGCCGAGGAGCTGGGAGCGGTGCAGCCTTTCGTGGCCGGTTGGTTCGCGGTCGCGACTTACGTCGCTCCTACAGGGGACGCCTGCGCCGACCGAGCAGCCGGTCCAGGCCCACGACGACCAATCCCAGCACCACGAACACGGCCATCACGCCCAGCGCGTTGATACCAACACGTGCCCATCCGAGTTGGCCCACGTCGATAAAGGGATACGGGTACTCGCCGACCCACGCGCCGCGTACGAACACCCAGACGACGTAGCCAAGCGGAAACAGCAGCCATCCCGCCACGTCGCGCCAGCGCAGCGTCCCGTGCGGGACGCAGGCCAGCCACCACGCCCAGTACGCCAGCGGCACGGCGTAGTGCAGGCCGGTGTCGGCCCACCACTGCGCGCCCTGCGGCTGCCACAGGTGGCGCAGGATGAAGAAGTAGATGCTGCCGGTGACGCCGATGTAGAGCGCGACCGCACCGCGCACGCGGGCCTGCGCGAAAAAACCCGGACGTCCCGTGGCCCCGATGAGCGCGACCAGCGCCACTGCGATGTTGCTGAGGATGGTGAAGTAAGTGATGAACCGCAGCGTGCCCATCGCTGCGCCGACGTTGTCGCGGGTCAGCTGCAGGATCAGCACGTACTGCAGCGTCAGCGCCGACAGGGCCAGCAGCCCCACGAGGGCGGCGAACGTACGGGGTACGACGGGAAGGCGTGTGGGCGACATCGGTCATCCTCGGTCCTCGGTGTCGCCAGCTTGCCACGGCGCATGCCCGGCCGGGAGTGGTCCCATCGCCAGCGTCCGCTGGCTTCGGCGACAATGCGCCCATGCCGATGACACCGACCGCCAAGGCCCAGTTGCAGATCCACCTGTGCGTGCTGCTGTGGGGCTTCACCCCGATCCTGGGCAAGCTGATCAGCCTGTCGGCGCTGCCGCTGGTGTGGTGGCGCATGCTGATTGTGGTGGCCGCCCTCGCCTTACTGCCTCGCGTCTGGCGCGGACTGCGCGCGATGTCGCCGAAGCTGATCCTCGCCTATTGCGGTATCGGTGCGATCGTGGCGCTGCACTGGCTGACCTTCTATGGCGCCATCAAACTGTCCAACGCGTCGGTGGCGGTGACCTGCATCGCGCTGGCCCCGGCCTTCACGTCGGTGATCGAACCGTGGCTGACACGGCGGCCGTTTTCGTGGCGCGAACTGCTGTTCGGCGTCGCCGTGCTGCCGGGCGTGGCGCTGGTGGTCGGCGGCATTCCCGACGGTATGCGGCTGGGCGTGCTGGTAGGGGCGCTGTCGGCACTGCTGGTGGCGGTGTTCGGCCCGCTCAACAAGCGCCTGATCGATCACGGCGAGCCGCTGACCATCACCGGCCTGGAACTGGGTGCCGGTACGTTGCTGCTGACCGCGCTCGCGCCGCTGATGCCGATGCTGTTCCCGGCGTTCGCCGGCGACCTGTTCGTGTTGCCCGGCCTGAAGGACGGTGCGCTGCTGGTGGTGCTGTCGCTGGCCTGCACGTTGCTGCCGTTCGCGCTGTCGCTGGTCGCACTGAAGCACCTGAGCGCATACGGCGTGCAACTGGTGACCAACCTGGAGCCGGTCTACGCCATCGTGCTGGCGATCGTACTGCTGGGCGAACAGCGCGAACTGACGCCGCTGTTCTACCTGGGCGTCGGCATCATCCTCGCCGCGGTGTTCCTGCATCCACTGGTGCAGCGCCCGAAACGCATCGAGCACCCGGAAGTGCTGGGCACCTCCGAGGCCAAGAACATCGTCGACTGAGCGCGGTCAGCGTGCGACCAGCACGGGTACCGGGCTCATCGCGATGACTTTCAGGGCGACGGAGCCCACGAACAACTGCTTCAGCGCGCCACGGCCGTGCGTGCCGACCACGACCAGGTCGGCCTTCGACGCCTTGGCCTGCTTGACGATGCTCTCGGCGGGCTCGCCCACCACGATCTTCTCCACGAACGGCAGCTGCGCGCGCTTGAGCCCCGTGCGCGCCTTCTTCATGGCATAGGCGCCATTCTCGGCGTGGTAGCGCTCCACGCCATCGTTGCCCAGTTCCAGCGCCACCGACCGCAGCAGCGGCGGGTCCACATACAGCAGGATGACGGCGGGCGGTTCCGCCAGCGATTTGCTGAATTCCACCAGATGCCGGACGGCCGCCAGGCCGATCTCGCTTCCATCCACGGCCAACAGGATCTTCATCGTCGTGCTCCGCGTGAGTGGCCTGCGCCTGATGCGCCGCCGATATCCCCAGCATGCGTCATCCCGCCGCGCCTCGCATTGATCCGGATCAAGTCAGGCGGTGGCCACCACCACGCGGTCGCGGCCGTTGCGCTTTGCTTCGTACAGGGCCTGGTCCGCGCGACGGAACATGGTCTCCGCCGTGTCCTCGCGCTGGCATGCCGCCAGCCCGATGCTGACGGAGATCGGCAGGCCCATCGGCAGCAGTCCCACGCTCTGGCGCATGAATTCGCACTGCAGGCGCGCTTCTTCCAGCGTGGCGCCGGGCATCAGGATGACGAACTCCTCGCCGCCGTGGCGCGCGGCCAGGCCGCGGCCGGCCGCCTGCGCCTTCAGCATGTCGGCCAGGGCCACCAGCACGCGGTCGCCCTCGTCGTGGCCATGCAGGTCGTTGACGGTCTTGAAGTGGTCCACGTCGAGCACGGCGACGGCAAGCGGGTCACCGCTCTGCGCCGCCTTCTGCATGGCGGCATCGAGCGCGGCGGTGAAGGCGCGACGGTTTGGCAGGCCGGTCAGCGGATCGGTCTTCGTCTGTTCGGACAGATCGGCGTTCTGCTGCTCCAGCTGGTCCTGGTACAGCTGCATCTGCTGCTCGTACCACGCCCGCTCGTGCAACTGGTGGCGCAGCTGCATGCTCACGCGGCGCAGTTCGAGCAACTGCACGATCTGCCGCGACAGGGCATCCAGCGCCTGCAGCTGGAACGGCGCGAGCTCATGCGGCTGGTCATCCACCACGCACAACGCACCCAGTGCGAAACCATCCTGCGTCACCAGCGGCGCGCCCGCGTAGAACCTGATGCCGTTGGCGGTGGCCACCAGCGGGTTGTCGGCGAAGCGGTGGTCGCGGGTCGCATCGGGGACCACCGTCGCGGCGCCCGGATCCAGCACCGTGTGTGCGCAGAACGATGTGTCGAGCGACGGATCCGGACTTTCCATGCCGACCTGCGCCTTGAACCACTGGCGGTCGCGATCGATCAGGGTGACCGCCGCCATCGGCACACCGCAGATGCCGGCGGCGATACGGACGAGGTCATCGAACGCGCGTTCGGGTTCGCTGTCCAGAATGTCGAAACTGCGCAGCGCGGCCAGGCGCGCTTCCTCGTTGTCGGGCTTCGGCGGGGGGCTCATGCCGTCACTGGGCGGGAAGACCTGCGCAGTATGCCGCGACGCCCGCCGGTGGACACCGGCCATGCCGCGACCGCGGTCACGCTATCGCGTCACCAACTCTCGTGCTGCGGCAACAAGCCGCGCAGTTCCTGATCGGTGAGGTTGCGCCAGCGTCCGGCCTTCAGGTCGCCCAGCTTGACGTTGTCGATGCGTACGCGCCGCAACTGGGTGACGCGGTAGTCGAACGCGGCGGCCATCAGGCGGATCTGCCGGTTCAGGCCCTGGGTCAGGGTGATGCGGAAGCCGAACTTCGCGATGCGGCTGGTCCGGCACGGCAGCGTCATCTGCCCGTGCACCCGCACGCCACGCGCCATGCCGCGCAGGAACTCGTCGGTCACCGGTTTGTTTACCGCCACCAGGTATTCCTTCTCGTGGCGGTTCTCGGCACGCAGGATCTGGTTGACGATGTCGCCATTGCTGGTCAGCAGGATCAGGCCTTCCGAATCCTTGTCGAGGCGGCCGATCGGGAAGATGCGCTGCTCGTGGCCGATGAAGTCGACGATGTTGTCCTTCACCGACGACTCCGTGGTGCAGGTCACGCCAACCGGCTTGTTCAGCACGATGTACACGTGCTTGCGCTTGCCCGCCTTCACGGCGCGGGCCTTGATGGCCTGGCCATCGACGCGCACCTCGTCGCCCTCGCCCACCACGGCGCCGACGCCGGCGGCGATGCCGTTGACGGTGACGCGGCGCTCGGCAATCAGGCGGTCGGCCTCGCGGCGGGAACAGAAGCCGGTATCGGCGATGTGCTTGTTGAGGCGGGTCGTCATGACGCCATTATCAGGGATCGGCCGCCCCGCGTCCGCATCACGCGGTTTCGGCGCATGGCGCTTCAGCGATCGCCGCGTCCTCGGCCATCAGCTCGTCCAGCGGGCAGGGGACATGGACGGCATAGCCCTGCACGTAACCGATGCCCACCTCGCGCAACTGCGCCAGCACCGACTCGCTTTCCACCCACTCCGCCACCGTTGCCTTGCCCAGCGCCTGGCCCATCTGGCTCATCGAGCGCACCAGCGCCAGGTCGGATTCGCCACGCGCGAGGTCGCGGATGAAGGCGCCGTCGATCTTCAGGATGTCCACGGGCAAGCGCCTGAGGTAGGCGAAGGAAGACAGTCCACTGCCGAAATCATCCAGGGCGATCCGGCAGCCCCGCAGGCGCATGGCGTCGATGAACCGGCAAGCGTCGTCCAGGTTGGCGATCACCGCTGTCTCGGTGATCTCGAAGCACAGACGCTTCGCGACGCCCGGCTGCTGATCCAGCAACTGGCCCACGTGCTCGAGAAAGGCCGGGTCGGCGACGGATTGCGCGGACACGTTGACATGGCACAGGTCGAGGCGCGCGAGGCCGTCGGGATGCCGTGCGAAGAAGCGGCACACCGCATCGATCACGTACCGGTCGACGGCCATGCCCTGACCGTAGCGCTCCATCGCCGGCAGGAACATGCCTGGCGCGTGCACCACTCCGTCGCGATCGCGCAGGCGCACCAGCACTTCGTACTGCAGGCCCGCATCGCCCTGCAGCGCGACGATCCGCTGCGCGTACAGCAGCAGCCGGTCTTCGGCGATCGCCAGTTGCGTGTGGGCGACCCATTCCAGTTCCTGACGCCGTCGCGACAGGCTGGGATCGGCATCGCGATAACAGCGTATGCGGTTCCGGCCCTCTTCCTTGGCGACGTAACACGCGGCGTCGGCCGCACGCAGCAGCCAGTCCACGTCGACCGCATCATCGTTGATCTCGGCCACACCGATGCTGCAGTTCAACCCGAACACGCGGCCATTCCAGCGGAATGCATTCTCGCCGAGCGATGTCTGGATCCGCGCCATCGCCGCTTCCGCCTCTTCCAGCCCGGTGTCGTGCAGCAGCACGGCGAATTCGTCGCCGCCCAGGCGGCCTACCCAGTCGTCGCGCCGCAGTTGCGCGGCCACGCGATGCGCGAACTGGCACAGGAAACGGTCGCCCGCCTCGTGGCCACAGGTGTCATTGACCAGCTTGAACTGGTCCAGGTCGATGAAGCACAGCGTGTGCCGCTGACCTCCTCCCTGCGCACCGCCGAGCGCGCTGCCCAGCCGGCGCGCGATCTCGCGACGATTGATCAGGCCGGTCAGCTCGTCGTGGCTGGCCTGGTGCGCGATCTCGCAAGCCAGTTCGTGTGCTTCGGACACGTCCTCGGCGAGTACGAACACCCGTTCGCCGTGTCCGGTACGCGCCGCGACCCGCGATGCCGTCCAGCGCACCCAGCGGACTTCGCCGCCGGGCCGGACAAAGCGACGCTCGCCCGCATCGCGCAGGCGCACCCAGTCGATGGCGCCGGTGGCATCGACGGCCAGATCGTCGGCATGCAGCACGTCCGTCAGGCGCAACGTGCGCAGTTCCTGCAGCGGGCGCGCCAGGATCCGTGCCAGCGCTTCGTTGGCCTGGGTGAACCGGCCGTCGCGGTCGAGCTTGAGCATGCCCACCACCGACTGGTGGAACGCCATGCGGAACTCGCTTTCGGTCTCGCGTACGCGTCGCAGGGTCCGGCGCATCACGTGCAGCGCGTAGGCGCACAGCACGATGAAGGCCACCGCACTGAGCGCCAGCAGCACGCGCCGCATGAAATGCGCACCCTCCGCCAGCGAGCGCGAGAACGCCAGTTCCTTGGGCCGCAGGCGGGCGTCGATCTCCAGCAGCGTGCGCTGGTACGCGCGCACGCTGGTCGCGTCGAGCGGTCCTTTCGCGGCCTGCGCTTCCAGTGCATCGGCCACCACGACGAGCTGGTCGATCTCGACTTCGGCCTCGCGCCACAGCCTGACGGAATCGCGGAAGTACGGCGCACGCGCCAGGGCGCGGTACATCCAGATCAGGCGGTCGATGTCGGCAGGTGCGTTGTGCCCTTGCAGGAAGCCGGCGCGGGCGGCGGCGATGTCGACCGGATCACGCTCCAGCGCCAGCCGGCCGGCACGGTCGCCCAACGGCACGCGCAGTGCGTCACGCGCGGCGTCGAGGTCTTCCTGCCGCGCATGGCTGGCGTACCGATAGAGCCCCAGCACGGCACGCTGGTGCGCCTTCGACCAATGGCTTTCGCCGACGATGTAGGCGGTGGCGCCCGCCTGTGTCTCCAGGACCGCCGCGGTCAGCAGCGCGCCCAGGGCGAACAGGACGATAAGCGTCGCCACCCGTGCCGGCAGCCGCTGCAAGCCACGGTCGTCATTCCGGCCGTCAGGTCTGTCCGACGCGGCGGCTTCCCAGTTTTCCACCTGTTGCTCCCGTGGGTCTGCGTGGAGGGAAGGCATCCACGCCGGCCTCCGCCGTGCTTCATCGGCCCGGGCGCGACCCACTTGAGGGTGGCCACCGGATTGGACAATCCTTGCCGACCAGTGGTCGTGCCGCGTCAGTGGTCGACGTGCGGCGACACCGCTTCGGCATCGACCACGCGATCGCGGCCTGCGCGCTTTGCCCGGTACATGGCCTCGTCCGCCCGGCGCAGCAGCGACGCCGCGTCCGTGTCATCGGACGCCAGCGTCGCCAGGCCGATGCTGGCGGTCACCACCAGACCCTCGATGCCAAGCCCTGCACCGGCCTCGCTCACCTGGTTGCGCATCGCTTCCAGGCGGGCACGCGCGCTGGCGCCGCCGATGCCGGGCAGCAAGACGAGGAACTCCTCGCCGCCCATGCGGATAACGTCCGCCGGATCGCGCACTGCCGAGGTCAGCGTCGCCGCGACGGCCACCAGTACGCGGTCGCCGGCCTCGTGCCCGTGCACGTCGTTGATCCGCTTGAACAGATCGATGTCCAGAAAGCCCACGGCCAGCGTGCCGGCGCCAGCGCGCGCATCGCGCATGTGCTGCTCCAGCCGCTTCAGACCGGCGCGCCGGTTCGGCAGGCCGGTCAGTTCGTCGGTGTCGGCCAGCGCGCGCATCTCGTCGCGCTGGCGCCGCAACTGCCCGAGTCGCAGGTTCAGCACGTACGCGCTGACCGTGAGGAACCACGTGATGGACAGCTGGATGGCCTCCACGCGGTATTCGATCAGCAGGCAGCTGTCAGCCAGGTCCATCGTCGCCATGGCGAGGAACGGCAGCACCGCCGCGATCGCCGCCGTCGCATCGGCGCGGTGGCGGCGCAGCGATACCAGTCCCAACGCGAAGACCGCCACGCAGCCGACCACGAATCCGCTGTCCATCGCCACGGCCAACCGGGACAGGCCTGTGGGAGGCAACCACACCGTCGCGACACCCATCGCGCACAGGGCGGCCGTGAGCCATGGCAGCCAGCGCTGGGTGGTCGGCCAGAAGCGCGCCCCACCGACCAGCAGCCACATCACGTACAGCAGGACCGGCAGACCCAGGCAGGAGAACGCCACCAGCCAGCGGGTTTCCTGTCCATCCACCGGCAGCCACGGCTCGGGATAGCCGCTCAAACCGCTGAGGACCGACTGTCCCAGCACGCTCAGCGCGCACAGCAGCGTGTAGCCGAAGAAGGCGCGGTCCCGCGTGCTGAGGAACCCCATCAGGGCCATGAAGGCGAGCGCGATGGCGATGGCCACGCAGGCCGTGCGCACCAGCAGCCGCGCCGTGTCGAACTGCTGCACCGGGCTCGGCGCGCCGATGCGCACGGTGGGTATCCAGCCCGGCTTCAGCGGCTTTTCCCAGGCAACCTGGATGGGCTCGTGATTGCCGGCCGGCGGTACCACCACCATGCCGACACCGGCACGGAAGCGCGAGTCGCGGGTACGTGCGTCATGCATGCGCCCGCAGATCTCGCGGTCGCCGTGGTGCACGCGCACCTCGCCCGCAAAAATGTTGAAGATGTTGACGGCTTGCGGCGCCCCCGACCATCCACCGCGCGGGGCGGGAATCTCGACGCGTTCGGTCAGTCCCGCCTGCATGGCGGGCGTACAGTGACGCTGAGGGGCCTGTTCGGACGTGGGCGCCCCGGTGACGAGGTAATCGCGGCCCGACTGCGGGGTCGCCAGCGCCGGGCACGACAGGGCCACGAGCAGCAGCAGCCACCCTGCGATCCCGCCGATCCGTCCCCTGTTCCCCTTCACTGACACTCCGGTACGTCGCCGCTTCCCGACATTCCGGTGTGCTGGCTTGCGTCTACGAAATGCAACTTCCGTGCCACCTGCCGGCGCCTGCGCGCCAGCGGACCGTCACTCGCGCGGCGGACCCTTGCGGTGCGGCTTGCCGGCACCGAACGGCTTGTCGCCCCGCGGCTTGCCCTTGCCGGCTCCCGGGCCGCCGAACTTGCGCGGCGGCGCGGCTCCCGCACCTGGACCGGCACCGCCACCCTCGCCGGGCTTGTGGATGCGCAGCTGCTGGCCGGACACCCAGACCTTCTTCAGGTGCATCAGCACTTCACGCGGCATGCCTTCGGGCAGGTCCAGCGTGGTGTGGTCATGCTGGATGTCGATGCGGCCGATGTAGCGGCTTTCCAGTCCCGCCTCGTTGGCGATGGCGCCGACGATGTTGGCCGGCTTCACGCCATGGGCATGGCCCACTTCGATGCGGTAGGTCTCCATGCCCACGTCCGGCTTGTCGGTGCGCGGCGATTTGTCGGCACGCGGACGGTCCACGTCGGGACGTTCGATCTTCGAACGCTCGGGCTTGTCGAAACCGCGCGCCGGGCGCTCGCCCTGACTGTCGTCACGGCGCGGACGCTCGTCGCGTTCACGCCGCGGGGCATTGCCGTAGGTTTCGCTGCGCACCGGGCGCTGTTCGCGCGGCGTGCGCTCCTGCGACAGCAGCAGCGGCGTGTCGCCCTGCACCAGCTGCGCCAGCGCAGCGGCGATGTCGACCGCCGGCACGTTCTGCTCGCGCTCGTAGCGCTCGATCAGCGCGCGGAACTCGCCGGCCTGGCCGGACGCGAGCGTATCGGTGATGCGCGCCAGGAACTTCTCCACGCGCCGGTCGTTGACCGCTTCCACGCTGGGCAGCTGCATTTCTTCGATCGGCTGGCGCGTGGCGCGTTCGATCGAGCGCAGCATGCCCTTCTCGCGCGGCGTGACGAACAGGATCGCGTCGCCGGCACGGCCTGCGCGGCCGGTACGGCCGATGCGGTGCACGTAGCTTTCGGTGTCGTACGGGATGTCGTAATTCAGCACGTGGCTGATGCGCTCCACGTCCAGGCCGCGCGCGGCCACGTCGGTGGCGACGAGGATGTCGAGCTTGCCTTCCTTGAGCTGCTGGATGGTCTTCTCGCGCGCCGCCTGTTGCATGTCGCCGTTGATCGCCGCCGCCGCCAGGCCACGCGCCTGCAGCTTGTCGGCCAGCTCCTCGGTCGCCGCCTTGGTGCGGGCGAACACGATCATGCCGTCGAACGGCTCCACTTCCAGGATCCGCGTCAGCGCATCCAGCTTGTGCATGCCGCTGACCCACCAGTAGCGCTGGCGGATGTTCGCCGATGTCGTGGTCTTCGAGGCGATGTTCACCTCGACCGGTTCTTTCAGGTAGGTCTGCGCGATGCGGCGGATGGCCGGCGGCATCGTCGCGGAGAACAACGCGACCTGGCGCGTTTCCGGGGTCTTCTTCAGCACCGTCTCGACGTCGTCGATGAAGCCCATGCGCAGCATTTCGTCGGCTTCGTCCAGCACCAGCGTGGTCAGGCCGGACAGGTCCAGCGAACCGCGCTCGAGGTGGTCGATCACGCGGCCCGGCGTGCCGACGACGACGTGGACGCCGCGCTTCAGCGCCTGCAGCTGCGGGTAGTAGCTCTGGCCGCCGTAGATCGGCAGCACGTGGAAGCCCGGGATCTTGCCGGCGTACTTCTGGAACGCCTCGGCCACCTGGATCGCCAGTTCGCGCGTGGGCGCCAGCACCAGCGCCTGGGGCTTGCCCGCGCTGGCGTTGATATTGGCCAGCACCGGCAGCGCGAACGCGGCGGTCTTGCCGGTGCCCGTCTGCGCCGTGCCCAGCACGTCGCGACCGGCCAGCATGGCGGGGATGGTGGCCGCCTGGATGGGAGACGGAGTCTCGTAGCCCACGGCGGTGACGGCCGCCATGACAGGCGCCGGCAGGCCGAGATCGGCGAACAGGAGGGGGGCGGACGAGGGGGCTTCGGTAGACATGCGGACACTCCGGGGCGTCGCGGAGCCGCACGCCGAGCCGCATATTGTGCGCCTTAAGGGGGCCTCCTGTCGCGTTGCAGCACGCCCGGCCGGGTTCAGGCGCGTGGCCGTGTGATGTTTTCCGCGCGCCGGCGAATCACCTTGCAGACCGCACAATCGACCCGGTGCAGGAATGGAATCGACCCTTGCCATGACATCCCAGACGGACACCGCCCCCTGTGCCGGCTTCCCGGCACTGCTGCAGGCCCATCGCGGCATCGTCGCCAAGGTGGCCGGCACGTATGCCTGGCACCCCGACGACCGCGACGACCTGATGCAGGACATCGCCGCGCAACTGTGGCGGGCCTGGCCGGGCTACGACCCCGCCCGCCCGTTCGCCACGTGGATGTACCGCATCGCGCTGAATGTCGCGATTTCCGACGTCCGCAGCCGCACACGGGCGCCATCGTCCGAGGCGTGGAGCGAAGACCACCACGACCTAGCCGATCCGCATGCGCACGATCACGAAGGGCGCCAGCAGGTCGACCTGCTGTACCGCTTCATCCGGACACAGCCGCCGCTCGACCGTGCGCTGCTGCTGCTCTACCTGGAAGACCACAGTCACCGCGAGATGGCCGATGTGCTGGGCCTCAGCGAAACCAATGTCGCCACCAAGATCAGCCGGCTGAAACAGCGGCTACGCCAGGAACTCTGACCAATGACTTCTCACTACGGAAACCCCGCCATGGAACCCGATGACCTGAAACTCGCGTGGCAGACACTGTCCCGCCGCCTCGAACGCCATGACGCCCTGCAGACCCACGTGCTGCTGGAACAGCGCAAGCAGAAGGCTCTCTCCAGCCTGCGCCCCCTGTTCTGGGGCCAGGTGGTGCAGACGTTGTTCGGCATCCCCTTCATCCTGCTGGCGGCACTGCTGTGGATCCGGGGCGGGCAGTCCGGCGACGGCCTGCCGTGGACGACCCTCGTCGCCGGCATCGTGGTGCAGCTGTACGGCATCGCCACGATCGCCATGGCGGGCCAGACACTGCTGCGCATCCGCGAGATCGACTACACCCAGCCCGTTGTCGACATCCAGAAGCGCCTCGCCGTGCTGCGGCGGACCTACATCGTCAACGGCATGCTGGCCGGACTGCCCTGGTGGTTCCTGTGGGTGCCGCTGCTGATGGTGCTGGCGGGCCTGGGCGGCCACGATCTGTACGCGAACGCGCCGGAACTGGTCTGGATCGGGCTGGGCGTGGGTGTCGCAGGGCTGGCCGCGACCGCCTGGTTCCACCGCTGGTCGCGCGATCCGGCCCGCCCGCGCCTGGCCAAGGCGGTGGACGCCAGCGTGACCGGTGGCAGCCTGCAGCGCGCCCGCGCCCAGGTCGACGAGATCGCCCGCTTCGAGAGCGAATGATCGCGGCCGGCTTACACTGCATGCATGCAACGCATCGACTTCGACCTGGACCGCGAGCACGTGGAACTCAACCAGCTGCTGAAACTGGTCGGCATCGCCGACAGTGGCGGCCAGGGCAAGGCCATCGTCGCCAGTGGCGAGGTGACGGTGGATGGCGCGGTGGAGCTGCGCAAGACCGCCAAGATCCGGGCCGATCAGACGGTCCGGGTCGGCGAGGTCGAAATCCGGGTGATTGCGTCCCGCTAGGGCGCAGTGCCGGGATTGTCCGAAGCCTCCGCCGCTTCGACGTCCAGATCGGCAACCCGATCGAACTCCGACAGCGGACTATCCGCCGGACACTTGGCATCGGGGAAACGGAACTGCTCGCGCAGCGCGAGCCCACAGGCCTGCATCTGGTCCAGGTCCTTGCCGGCCGCCTTGCACTCGCCGTCGAAGCTGCGCATGAACGCGTCGCGGCGCATCACGAAGTCGTCGCCGCAACGGCGCATCAGCTGCAGCCGGTCCAGGTCGTCCTGCGCGGCATTGGTGCCGTCCAGGCCGTATTCCTGCAACTCGTCCTTGCTCAACAGGCGCAGGCGGCGGTTGGGCACCGTCATCATCAGGTCGGCGATGGCGACCGCCACGCCGTTGCGCTCCAGGTAGTCCTTCACGCGACCGTACACACCACGCAGCTCGTCATTGAGCTCGGCACGCGTGGTGGCGGTGGAACTCATGCGGATGATGCGGTGCACGCCCACCTTGCCGGAGATCATCCGGTTGTCGCCGGCACCGAGCACGAACACGCACGCGCTATGGCACACGGAGTCCTCACGCACCCAGACGGTCCAGCCGTCGGCGCCGATGACGTCGCCCGCCTTGATGGCGTCCTCCACCTGGCCGCCAGCGGAGTCGAGATCGAGGATGCGCTTGTAGATACCCATGCGGCCGGCGATGTCGGCGACGCGCGCGACAAGGTCGGTGAAATCGGCGGCAATCTTGCCCTGGTAGCGCAGGCGCAGCACGCCGCCCTTCTGGCAGGGAGAAAGCGCATCGACCACGCTGAAGAAGGCCAAAGACTCCAACGGAACGCCATCGCCCTGTTCCGTGGTGTAGTCGGCCTGGCAGCTCACCCAAGCCTTGCCGGAGCTCACCTGCGCGACCGGCCAGTCAGTGGGCAGGCCCTCGCGCGGCGTCGACGCCGGCACCGCCACCGGGTCCGATGAGACTGCACCGTCGCCCCGTTCCGCCTGCTGCGCGGGCGTATCCGGCGGCGCAGCCGTTGGAGACGCTTCGGCCATGGCATCGGGCGCGACGTCGGGGGAGCCGGGGCTGCAGGCGACAAGCAGGCTTGCGATCAGCAGCGGAGTGAGGAACAGGCGGGGATTACGGGACAGCATCCGGTCGATCACGGCGTGACGCCGGGCCGGTGGGCCCGACTGGGTGGGGTCGCCCTAGTCTAGGGTCAAATCCGGCGGGGCTGCCGACCGCCCCATGAATCCTTGGCCTGCCCGCGCATCACAGCAATGCCCACAGAAGCTGCAGCAAACCCCACAACGACACGGCCCAGATGACCGTGCGCAGGTAGGGCACACCCGCTGCATACACCGGCACGTAAACGAGTCGCGCCCAGAAGTAGCACTGCGCACCCAGCGCCGTGGTCGCGTCTCCGCGACCCAGCCAGACCACGGCAAGCACGGCGGCGGCGAAGAACGGAAAGGTTTCCAGGAAGTTCCGGAGCGCGCGATCCACCCGCGCCGCCACTCCCTGCAGCGGCGGCAATGCGGCGTCGCGCGCGCCGACATTCCAGCCCAGTCCACGCTGCCGCGTGGTCAGTGCCGCACCGAGCAGAACGTGGAGCACGCCCAGTGCAACGGACCAGGCCAACATCGTGAGTTCGATCGGCATGCGGATGCTCCACGGGAAAGTCTGCGGACTCTAGCGCATGCGTGCGCCCGCGATGCGCTGCTGTGCGAAACACATGACGGTGACGTTCGCACTGGAACGGCGGCCGCGGATACCACCCTCGAACGGTGGCTTGTGCTGCCCACCGAGCAAGGCACCGTCGCCGCGCAAGTACGCGACCGTCTTCGCGCGTCGCACAGGCGGCGCCGCCTTCAGGATGAACGGGCAAGCGCGGTCACACACCAACGAGGCGAGACGACGGAATGTTGACGTGGGTCACGTGCGTGCGCGATGCGCGCCTGGATCGGGGCGCTCCTACGCCTACCGGCTGCCTTGCAGCAAACCCTGTGCGAGCCACCGACCATGCGCGCACCACTGGACTACACGCATTTCCCCGCCTGCTGGCGAACGCGGGCACGCCGAGCCGAAGGTGGCTCGCTGAACGACGTGGCCGTGCTTGCAGCCCGCCGATGATTTGGGTATCACAGTGCCACGGGGTGTCGGCTCCGCAGGGGACAGCATTGGCGATACACCAGGACCTTCGGCGGCCCATGCAGTGGGCGCAGCGCTTTGCGGCAGCGCTCGCGTGGCTGCTGGCCGCCGCCTTCACCCTGATGGACGCCGGCAACGGCCATCTCCTCGACGACAGCGTGCCCGTGGTGGGCGTGCTGGTGGCCATCGCCACGTGGCGCAACACGCAGCGGCCGGTGCGACTGGCGGTCGCCTGCCTGTTGACGGTGCTGCTGGTCCTGCACGTGTGGCAGTTCCATGCGCTAGGCACGTGTCTGGTGCTGGCTGCGGCGACGGTCATCGTCTGGACGCGCGCGTGGCGCGGCTTCTGGCCGGAATTCGTGATGCGTGTCTTCGCCGCCGCCCTGTTGCTGCTCGCCGTGCAGCCGGTGCTCGGCGCCTTGCAGCCTGGCGGCGCTGCAGCGGAAGTCAGCTGGTCGCTCTCGCTGTCGGCGTTGGCGATGTTCCTGCTGGTGTATACGCCTTCATTGCATGCCGGACGCCGTCTGGAGACCAGCACGGAACTGGTCGCGTTCGTGCTGGCGTTCGCGCTGCTCGCGCTGGTCGGCTGGCACGTCCCTGGCAGCCTGGTCGGCAAGATGGGCGTGGACTTCCCGCCCATGCGCCCGCTCTCGACCTTGTGCGTCGCGCTGGTGGCCCTGGCGTTGCTGCTGCGCCAGCGTGACCAGGAACGCGCAGCCTGGATCGTACTCGCGCTGGTCACCGTGCCACTCCTGCTCACGTTGCTGCAGACCCTGGGAGGCGTCCCCACGCCCGCGAACGCCCTGCTGCACCGGATGGGATGGCTGCCACGCGCGACCACGCCGTTGATCGGCGGTTACACCGACTACGGCGTGCTGACGGCGTGGATAGCCGTCGCCACGCTGCCGCAGTCGCTGCAGCGTTGGGAAAGCGTGCGCTGGGGCATCACCCGCGGACTCGGCATCGCGATGGCGTCGGTGGCCGGCATGGCCACGCTGGGCCTGTTGATCCAGTTGCCCTATCACCGCGAAGGCTTGTCGATCTACCAGATCTCGTTGACGGCCTCGGCACAGTTGGTCGCCCTGGGCCTGGCGCTGGCGGTCTCAGGTGAGAATTCACTGCGTGAACGGCTGTTCGGCGTGTTGCCGATGGCGGCTGCACTGGTGCTGGGCGGCCTCTACTGGGGCGCCGCCACCGTCGATCGCGACACGATGGCGCGCAACGTGATGAAGACGCAGACGGCGAGCACGGAGCCGACGTTCCTGCGTGGCGTCGAACTGCGTCGAGGCGCACTTCGCCAGTTGTCTGCTGCGCTCACCGCTGCCGCGCCCGATGCCGCCGAAGGGCTGTTCGATCACTACGTTGCCGACATGGTGACCAGCTACGCCGGGTTCCGGGTCGTGCGAAGCGTCGACGATGGCGGCGAGTTCCGCTGGGTACAGCCCGGCTTCGATGCTCCGGTCGCGCCGTCACCCCCCTCGCCCGTGGCGGATACAGGCCACCTGCAGCCGGTTGCCGGTGGATGGTGGCTCACCGTCGATACCACCGGGCGTCGCACGCAGGCGTTCATCGCGCTGGACGACTTCGTCCGGACCCTGACCAAGGCCGTGCTCTCGGATCGCCCGGTGCGCGCCAGCGCCGAAGGCATGGCGACGCTGGAGCAGGGGCGGCCACAGGGATCACCGCTGTCGGTGGAGCGCGTCTCGTTGCCGGGCCATGAGGTGCGGCTGGAACTGTGGGCACCGCCCGCATTGACGTCGTTCACGCTGCCACGGGCACTGGTGGTGGGTGGACTCAGCAGTGGCCTGCTGATCGCCTTCGTGCTGTTCCTGTTGGACATTTCGCGGCGACGATCGTCGGAAGCCGCGGAGACCGCGCGTTCGCTGCTGCAGGAAACCGAACGTCGCCTCGACGCGCAGCGCCGACTCAATGACGCCGCGGCGATGGACAGTGCGACCGGCCTGTCCCGCTTCTCCGCGCAGGCCAACCTGATCACCGAGAAGATCGCCGCGCCGTCGCGCTCCGGCCACGGCCTGGCGATCGTCGACCTGGACGGTTTCGGCATGGTCAACGATTCGTTCGGCCACGACGGTGGCGACGAAGTGCTGAGGCGCATGGGGCAGCGCATCTCGGCCGCCTGCGATGGGCTGGGCAGCGTGCATCGCTACGGCGGCGAAGGGTTTCTCGCGCATTTCGCCGACATCGACATCGACCAGCTCACGCGATTGGCCGAAGACATCCGTCGCGCGGTCGGCCAGCCCATCGCGCTGTATTCCACGCATCCGTCGTTCACCGTCACCGCCAGCATCGGCCTGGCGCATTCGCCGGAGCATGGCGCCGACCTGCAGTCCCTGCTGCGCAGCGCCGACGACGCGCGCCATCTGGCCAAGCGCGCCGGCCGCAATCAGGTACGCCTGCCCTCGGCCAGCACCCAGCAGGAAGCCAACGATCGGTTGAGTCGCGTCACTGCCCTGCGCGAAGCGGTCGCCCGGGGTCAGTTGCGGCTCGCCTACCAGCCCGTGGTGGCCGGCGACACCTCGCAGCTGACCGGCTTCGAGGCGCTGGCGCGCTGGCGGCATCCCGCGTGGGGTGAAGTGCCGCCATCCGTCTTCATCCCGCTCGCGGAAAGCGCGGGACTGATGGAGGACATCGGCCACTTCGTCCTCGAACAGGCCTGCCAGCAACTGGCACGCTGGCGCGCGATGGGCCTGCGTTCGCTCGGCATGGCGGTGAACCTGTCCCCCAGCCAGCTCGGCCAGCCCACGCTGGCGCCGTGGATCGCCGACTGCCTGCAACGCCACGCCCTGCCCGCCGATGCCTTGACGCTGGAGCTCACCGAGAGCGTGCTGGTGGAGGACATGGGGGCCGCACAGCAGATGCTGCAAGCGCTGCACGCACTGGGCGTGCAGTTGGCCCTGGACGATTTCGGCACGGGCTATTCCAGCATGGCCTACCTGCAGCGCCTGCCGCTGGACATCATCAAGATCGACCGCAGCTTCGTCGACGGCATCGCCACGGAGAGCACCGACCGCGCCATCGCGCGCACCATCCTCGTACTGGCGCACGAAATGGGCCTGCGCACCATCGCCGAAGGCGTGGAGACGTCGGAACAGATGCATGCCCTGCAGCAGATGGGCTGCGACGAGATGCAGGGCTATTTCTTCGGCCGCCCGATGGAAGTCGACGAAGCCACCGCGCTGGCGCGTGGCGAGTTGCGCCACGCCGCGCCCTGACTTCAACCGCGCAGCAGGCCACCCATCGCCGGAACGTTCGCGCTGTCCGGGAACACCCCCGCATCGAGTGCGGCACGCGCCACGCCCAGATGGTCGCCCACCACGCCCTTGAAGACGCTGCGCAGATCCGTGCTCGCCCGCAGGTCGCGGCCTTCGTTGAGCTGCGCCGGCGCCAGTCCAGGCCAGTCGCCGGCCACGCGCCCGCCGGCCACCGCACCACCGGCCAGCATCGCCACCGTGCCCGTGCCGTGGTCGGTGCCGCCCGTCCCGTTGACCGCAGCGGTACGACCGAACTCGGTAACCACCATCACGACCGTGCGCGACCACGCCGCGCCGATGCCATCGTGGAACTGGCGCAGGCCCTGGTCGAGCTCGGCCAGCTTGCGTGCCAACACCGGCCCCTGCTGCGCGTGCGTGTCCCATCCCGCGTTTTCGACAAAGCCGATGCGCGGCCCCTCGGGCGCCGCCAGGAAGCGTGCCGCCGCTGCCATCGCCTGGGGCAGGCGGGCGACATTGCCGCCCGCCTGCATGCCTTGCGCCTCGATGGCCTGGTCGAACGGCTGCGCGAGGTGCGGGTCGGCGGCATACAGCGTCTGCAGGCGTTGCAGCAGGATCGGATTGACCTCTTCCTGCAATGGCGGCGACCACGTCGAAGTGTCGGCAGCGCCGCGCAGGATCAACGGCATCACCGTACTGACCGACAGCGCACGCGACGCCGGCAGCGTGGCCACGCAGCGGTTGAGCCAGCCGGTGGAGGCGCCACGGCCCGCGCCACTGCCGTTTTCCAGATTGTCCTGCGCCTCGAAGTGCGAGCGTTGCCGGTAGGGCGGCGCCACGGCGACCACGGGCAGCCACTCGCGGCGTGCGTACAGCGCGTGGCTGAAGGACATGGCGGGGTGCAACGCGAAATCCGCATCCAGTCGCTGCCCGCCCTCGGCCGCCAGTGCGACGCGCAGGCGCGCGTGGTGCGGATCGCCCACGGGAATGACCGCGTGCAGGCTGTCCAGTCCACCGCGCAGCAAGACCACGAGCAGACGCGTGTCCCGCCCTTCCGCCGCCTGCGCGATCCGGGGCCAGAGAGTGAGCGTGGTGGCGGCGCTGGCGGCCGCCAGGAAATGGCGTCGGGTGATCGTCATGGTCATGTCCTCCACTGGAAGGCGGGACTGGCGAACAGCAGCGCCAATCCCTCGCGCGGCGACTCGGCGCGACGCAGCGCCAACGCGGTTTCCGCATCGAGCCCGTCGCCGAAGACGCCAACGGCGATGCGCAACGGGTCCGGGTCGGCGGGCGTGGCGGACTCGGCGAGCGACTGGGCCGCCTGGATGCGCTTCCATACCGCATCGGCGCCGGACCACGCAGCCGTGTCGTCGGCGAAACCGGCAGGCGAGCGCGGCGTGAAGGGCGGCTGCCCCAAGCGGCCGAGCAATCCCACCAGCGCACGCGGCAGCTCACCCGGCAGTGTGCCGGTGCTGCGCAAGGCCGATACGAGGAAGTCATCGGGCGTCTTCAGCTTGCGCGCATCCGGTGACCACGCTTCCGCGCTGTCGATCAACGCGGCGTAGACAGGAAGGAGCGCACCGTCGTGTCGCTGCCACGCGGCGACCATGCGCTCGATCAGCGCGGGCGGTGGCGTGTCGCTGACGAAATGACGCGCAAGCTTCCCGCACACGTGGCGCGCCGTGGACGGATGCAGGGCCAGGTCGCGCAGGATGGCGTGACCCTGGGCCTCGCCATCCGCCGGATAGCGCCGACCCAGCACCACCCGCATGCCGGCTTCATGCGCATTCGCACGGAAGCGGAACGCGGTCGCCGCGCTCGCATCGCGCGGCGTGGCGATGCTCCACCCGGTGATGGCGCGCGCCAGCTCGCGCACGTCTTCCTGCGCATAGCCGCCATCGACCCCCATCGTGTGCAGTTCCAGGATCTCGCGCGCCAGGTTCTCGTTGAGTCCGGCGCGCCGGGGCGGCGACCCGGCGGAGCTATCCATGCGTTGCCGCTGTGCCGAACGCGACTGTTCGCCGACCGAGCGCACGTTGTCCAGGTATCGCAGCATCGCGGGGTGTCGCTCCACCGCCAGCAGCAGATCCGCGAAATCCCCCACGGCATGCGGACGGATGGCTTCGCGCTCCATCGGCGCGGCATGAAGCGTCGCGGTGCGCTTGTCCACGGAGACGGCGAAATGATTGGACCAGAAGCGCACGATGCGCTCCAGGAAATCCTGTTCGGTAGCCACCGCGTGGCGGTAGCGCCACCCGAGCTCGCGCAACTGTCCCTGCGCGAAGCGCTCACGGAACCCCATCGCCGCATCGTCCGGCGACGCCCTCCTGCGCGCCTCGCGGCGTTGCCGGAGGTAGTCGTTCTCCTGCATCAGGTAGTCGGCACTCGATGGCAACCCATCGTAGGACGGCGCGACGGACATCGTGAGCTGCGCGTGCAACCACGCGCGGGGGTCGTCGATGCGATCCAGCGTCCCCGGGCGTGCACCCAGGCCAAGGCGGTTGGCGGCACTCACGGCTTCGCGCGCGATCATGCGTGGCTCCCGGTCGGTGGTACTGCGTAAACGCGTGGGCCACGCCTGCGTTGACAGCACCACCGGGGGACGGGCGAATGCACCCTTACGGTGCACGGCATGCGAACGCATGCGACAGGCGACGGACGGCGGCGGCTGTGCCCGTTTCAGCGTGCTAGCGTGCCCTGCGCCCTCCGCGCATCCCAAGGGGTCCTCATGCTCGGCATCACGCCTTTCGGCTGGTTCCATACCGCGATCAGCCTCGTTTCCCTGTTCGGCGGGCTGTATGCCCTGCTGCGCTACCACGACATCCGCTACGCGACGTCGCTCGGCAAGACCTACACATGGTTCACCGTGGCCACGTGCATCACCAGTTTTTTCCTGATGCGTACGGGCAAGCTCAGCGAAGCGCACGGGCTGACCGTGCTGACGCTGATCGTGCTGGCCGCTGCGGTGCTGTTGGGCCGCAATGCGGTGTTGGGTTCATGGCGGCATGTGGCCGCATCGCTGGCCTTCACCCTGACGGTGTACTTCCACTTCATTCCCGGTTTCACTGAAACACTCACGCGCGTCCCGGTCGGCGCACCGCTGGTCTCCGGCCCGCAGGATCCGCTGCTGCAGAAACTGGTCGGCGCAACGTTCCTGGTGTTCCTGGTCGGCATGGTGTTGCAGGCGCGGAAGCTGCGACGTGGACGAAGCCTGCTGACCCAAGCGGCGACCTGATGCTGCCTGCCGTCCGTCGGGCAGCGTGGCCTGCCCGCCCGTCGGGCGGCGTTACAGGGAGACAGGGGCTTCACGGCGCGTTCGCGCCGCACACGGTTGGATAGCAGCATGCACCGCTCGACTGGCTCCCTGCCCCTCCTTCACCGTCTCGCTTTCCTCGGGCTGGGAATGACGTTGGCCGTGCTCGGTGGCGCGCTGTTTCCCTGACACCCTGTCGCGTCACCGCGATGCTTCCGGCGCCAGCTCCGCCGCCCACGCCAGCGCGAGTGCGCGTTCCTCCGGCGTGAACGTCCGCATATCGGTATTCGGCATCACCCTGTCTACCAGTCCGGTGACCGCCACCAGCCAGCGCTTGTCGCTCACCACGGCGGCGCGGGCGAAGCGGTCGTACTCGCCTCGCTTCGACAACGCGTAACGCAGGTCCTTGCCGAGCACCTCCACCGCCATGCCGTGCAGATCGCTGATGTCGCTGACAACGGCGATACGCGTGAAGCGCGCGAGCCGGTCTTCAAGGTCGGCGATGCAGGCGTCGTAGTCCACACCCGTCAATTCATCGGTGAAGCGATACGCCGCCACGTGCGGCGGACCCGCCAGTATCTCGATCATGCGCTTGTTCCATGAGAGCCTGCCGCGACCTTAGCGGCGGCGGTTCCCGCGTACGTCACATCCGCTTCACGAAGCTGCACCGCGCCAGCGCCCGCGCGTCAGTCCTCCACACGGCGCAGAGACCAGAATCCGATGTCGCGACGCACGCGATATCCCATGCGTTCGTACAGCGCCATGGCGCGTGGATTCTCGTGGCTTACGTGGAGGAACGGCTGCACGCCACCCGCCAGCGTCTCGTTGGTCAGCCTGGTCGTCAGGCGACGCGCATGCCCGCGACCGGTGAAATCCGGATGCGTGCAGATCGCGCTCATCTCGCGCGTCCCGGCGCTGCCGAGCCGCTCCCCGATCATCGCCGCCAGTCGGCCGTCTTCGTAGATGCCGAAGTAGCGCCCCAGGTCCATCGTGCGTTCGCGGAAGTAGTGCGGATAGACGAGCGCCGTCAGCGCCAGCACGTCGTCGCGCTGCGGCTCACCGAGCGGGACGATGTCGGGGCCGGCGGCCATCGACAGCGGTGCATCGCACACCATCTGCGCCAGCGGCCGGAAGGCCTGCAACTGCCAACCCGTCGGTGGGGTCGGCGCGATGCCGAGCAGGTAGACCGATTCGCCACGATCGACCAGCGCATCGACGGCCGAATGCAGCGGCGTATCGGCGGACGCGACGCCCAGGAACGGCGCATGGTCGGCGGGATAGCGGGCCACGTCGCCCGCGCGCTGCGCGATATCGCGGTGGATCGAGTCCAGCGCCGACCAGAAGGGATTGTCGAGTGCGGTATCCATGGCGGAAGAGAACAGGACGAAGCCGGATTATCCATCGCCACGCCAGGGCCAGCCACCGTGCATCGGCGCGGCCCGCTCCGTATGCTGCGCGCATGAACCTGCCCCTTGCCCGCCGTTCCCTTCCCCGTACCGTGCCGCTGCTGGTCATGCTGCTGCTCGCCGGCTGCGTGACCGCGCCGCCCGTGCCGACGCGCCCGCCGGCCGACACACGCAGCGAGATCGTGCGCCGGATGCCGGCCAAGGCCGTCGACCGAGAAGGCTGGGCAGCCGACATCGAAACCGCGTTCGCCGCGCAACGGATAGAACCCAACAGCGAGAACATCTGCGCGGTGCTGGCCGTCACCGAGCAGGAGTCCGGCTACGTGGCCAATCCCGCCGTCGCCAACCTGCCGAAGATCGCGCGCGGCGAGATCGACCGGCGCGCCGCCTCCCTGCACGTGCCGAAATTCGTGGTCGATGCAGCGCTCGCATTGCGCTCGCCGGATGGGCGCACCTATGCCGAGCGCCTGCGCACGGTGCGCACCGAGCGCGATCTCAGCGACATCTACGAGGACATGATCGGCAGCGTGCCGCTCGGCAAACGCCTGTTCGCCGACTACAACCCCGTGCAGACCGGCGGCCCGATGCAGGTGGGCATCCCGTTCGCGGAGTCGAAGGCTGCAAGCTACCCCTACCCGGTCGACAGCAGTATCCGCGATGAGGTCTTCACCCGACGCGGCGGCCTGTATTTCGGTATCGCCCACCTGCTCGGTTACGAGACCCCCTACACGCGCAAGGTGCACCGCTTCGCCGACTACAACGCGGGCTGGTACGCCAGCCGCAATGCCGCGTTCCAGAGCGCGGTCGCCATCGCGGCCGGCGCCACGCTCGCGCTGGATGGCGACCTGCTGAATCCCGGCGCGCCGCTGGACAGGCCCGGCCAGACCGAGCGTGCCGTACGCCAGCTGTCGGCCGCCCTGCGCATGGACGACCGCGCCATCCGCGACGGGCTGCAACATGGCACACGGCTGGACTTCGGCGACGCCGACCTGTACGCACGCGTGTACGCTCTCGCCGAAGCACGAGCGGGCAGACCGCTACCGCGTGCCGTCATCCCCGGCATCAAGCTGGAAAGCCCCAAGATCACCCGCGAACTGACCACCGCCTGGTTCGCCACGCGCGTGGACGAACGCTACCGGAACTGCCTGCAGCGCTGAACGCACCTCAGCCGCCCAGCCCGCCCCACCAGCGCGCGAATGCCTGCCATCCCTGCGTGCCGGGCACCACGTGCATCAGCACGAAGTTGACGACGAAAACCAGCATGACGAAACGGAACACGCTGCGACCACGTGACGCGGTGCGTTCGAACCACATGAGCAGCGCCAGCACCGCGAACGTCAGCGCGTAGCCGCCCCACGACGGATTGAAGCGTGCGCCTTCGGGCAGCACGGCCAGCATCAGGCGCGCCATCGCCGGATCGATCAACACCAGCGCGGTCGCCACCATGTAGCGCGCATGCACGGCCGGATCGCGGCGATGGCGGATGGCCAGGCCCCAGAACAACGCCAGCATCAGCGACGCGGCAGTGCCCAGGTAAAGCAGGGTCGACTGCAGGCCGAACATCTGTGGCGGCGCGGCGGCCATGCGCAGCTGAGACAGCCACAGCGCCGTCAGCAGCACGCCCGGCATCACGGCATAGGAAAACTGCCCGACCTGGCGGTGCAACGCCATGCGCCGGGTGCGGACCAGCCATGGCTGCACCAGCAACATCGCGATCCAGGCCAGCATCAGGCCGGCATGCAGATGGGTGACGGCATCGGCCAGTCCCAGCCGGCCGAAATACGTCCTCCAGAATCCTCCCAGGACCAGCAGCGCCAGTCCCCACATCCACGCACCACTGCCGATGCCCCACAGGCCCGGCCGGCGCGGAACCGCACCGGTTGCAGAAACCGCCATCACGCCACCTTCGTCCTGATCGTGGCAGGTTGAACGCCCCACCCGGCCGGCACCGGCCAGCCGTTTGTCGAATTCCCCCGCTGCGGTTCGTCGTGTTCAGGAAGGCGCCATCCCGGCGCCGCATTCCCCGGAGGATTCCATGCCTTACCTCGATGGTTTCGTGGCCGCCGTGCCGACCGCCAACAAACAGAAGTTCATCGACCATGCGAACTACGGCGATCCCGTGTTCATCGAGCAGGGCGCCACGCGCGTGGTCGAGTGCTGGGAGGACGACGTGCCCCACGGCAAAGTCACCGATTTCCGCAAAGCGGTGCAGGCCAAAGAGGACGAGAGCGTGCTGTTCTCGTGGATCGAATGGCCAGACAAGGCCACGCGCGATGCCGGCATGCAGAAGATGATGGACGACCCGCGCATGTCGCCCGAGAACAATCCCATGCCGTTCGATGGCAAACGCCTGATCTTCGGTGGTTTCGTGCCAACGCTGGTGCTGGGCGAAGATGGCACGCCGTCGTCCTACGTGGACGGATTCATCCTGGCCGCACCGACAGCAGGCAAGACGGCCTTCACCGAGTATGCGACCACGTTCGACACGATCTTCATGGGCTACGGCGCCAGCCGTATCGTCGAAGGCTGGGGCGATGACGTGCCGCGCGGTACGCAGACCGATTTCTTCCGTGCAGTGCAGGCGAAGGATGACGAGACCGTGGCGTTCTCGTGGATCGAGTGGCCCGACAAGGCGACCCGCGACGCCGGCATGCAGAAGATGATGGAAGACCCGCGCATGGACCCGTCCAACAAGGACAATCCGCCGATGCCGTTCGACGGCCAGCGCATGGTCTATGGCGGCTTCACGCCCGTCGTCGAACTGCGCGGCTGATAGCGCTCCCCTGCGCTATCCTCCCCCCAACAGGGAGGATGGCGCGATGGCCTTTTTACGGGGATGGGTCCTGGTACTTGGTTTCGCAGCGCCGCTGATGGCGTGCGCGGAAGAACGTCAGGCGGGGCTGATCGCATTCCGCTCCGATACCGAAATCCGGGAATGGCTCGACGAACGCGCTCGCAGCCTCAAGACCAGCGAGCGGCGGCTTCCCCCGCCACCCGCAGCACCCTCCATGGCGTCGCCGCCAGCGCCATCCACGCCGTCCGACTCGCTGAGCCTGGACTCCATACAGGTCACCGGATCGCGAATCGACCTCGCCGATACGGCATCCATCACCAACGTGCAGACCGTGGGCGTGGACGAGGGCGACATCGTCAAGCGCAGTGGCGACTACCTTGTGGTGCTTCGACGAGGAAGACTCTTCAGCCTGCGAATCGGCCGTGACGCATTGGAACCCATCGCGTCCATCGAGGCCTATGCGCCGGGTGCCGATCCGTCCGACGCGTGGTACGACGAAATGCTCGTGTCCAACGACACGGTCGTCGTCATCGGCTACAGCTACGGGCGAGGCGGAACCGAGGTCGGGGTCTTCAGGATCGATGGAAACGGCCAACTCCATTACCGAGACACCTACCAGCTGCGCAGTCACGACTACTACTCCAGCCGCAACTATGCGAGTCGCCTGATCGGGAGCACGCTGGTCTTCTATGCGCCTTTGCCGTTGGCCAATGGCGGCACTGACCTGGCATCGTCCCTGCCTGCGCTCCGGCACTGGCACGCTGCCGCCACACCCTCCGATTTCAAGCGCATCCTGCCTGCACACCGGCTCTACCGCAGTCCGACGCCGATCAGCCCCTACGAAGACCCCACCGTCCACGCCGTCACGCGCTGCGACCTGTCGATGGCCGTGGTCGAGTGCGAGGCGACGGCCACACTCGGGATGGAGGGGCGCGTGTTCTACGTTTCGGAAACCGCCGTCTATGTCTGGACTGCTCCCTGGGCGTTCGACGCGGATGCCCCTGACGGCTCGGTGATCTTCCGGCTGCCCCTGGACGGAGGCCGGCCACAGGCGGCAAGGGCCAGCGGAAGCCCCATCGACCAGATGTCGTTGCTGGAAACCGACGGCCGGCTCAATGCGCTGGTCGGAAGCGAATCCGACGGCGAGGGCATGTGGCGTGCGCAAAGCAAGTCCGGCGAACTCGCGCTGGTGCAGATCCCGCTGCCCCTGTTCGGCGATGGCAGCGATCGCGTCCCGCGCGCCGCCTACCGTGTATTGCCGGGCCCCGATCCGGACGACCATGAGTTGCACAACCGCTACGTGGGCAACTGGCTGTTGTATGGCGCGGGCGGAGTCTGGCGCCGCCGTGACGCGGGCGCCCTGCCGCTCCAGGCCATCCGCATTGACCGACCGGATGCGCCTCGTGCGCTGCGCGTCGGCCACGAGATCGATCGCATCGATGCCATGGGCGAGGCTGGCCTTGTCGTCGGCATGCGCGGCGGCGACCTCGTCTTCACCGCACTCCGGCTGGACCAGGGCGTCGCCATCGCCAGCCAGTACGTACAGCCCGATGCGGAGCAGGGTGACGACCGCACGCACGGTTTCTTCTACCGGCCGACTGACGATGAAGAGGGCATGCTGGGCTTGCCCGTCGTGCGATACACCGAAGATCACGAGGAATCCGAGGCCGCCAGCGTGATCTACCTCCGGAACCGGGCGCTACGTCTCCGGGGGATGGGCAGCCTCGACTCGAGACCGACGACCGGAAGCGACGACGCCTGCAAGGTCAGCTGTGTCGATTGGTACGGCAATGCACGCCCCATCTTCATCGGTGATCGCGTATTTGCCCTGCTCGGCTATGAACTCATCGAGGGCCGCGTACAGGGCGACAGGATCATCGAACGCCGGCGCGTCAGTTTTCAGCCACGTTGAAGGAACCCACATGACCCGGACAGGCGGTTGCCGATGCGGCGCGGTGCGCTACACCCTCGACGCGGCGCCGATCGCCGTTCGGCTGTGCTGGTGCCGCGACTGCCAGTACTGGACCACGGGCAATGCGGCGGTGAACATCCTCGTCCTGCGCGATGCCCTGCGGGTGGACGGTGAACTGGAGGGTTGGGACAGCGTTGCGGACAGCGGCAACCACATGCGTCGCTCATTCTGCCCACGTTGCGGCACGCCGATGTTCAGCGAGGCGCGCGAGAACACCGGACGCATGGTGATCCGCGTCGGCACGCTCGACGATGCCAGCGGCATCGTGCCGACCACCGTCATCTGGACCGACTCGGCGCCGGCGTGGGCGACGATCGATCCCACGCTGCAGGCGTTCCCGCGACAACCGTAAGTCAGTCGTCCTGCGGACGCGGGCGACCGGGGATCCGTCGACGCGGCGCCTGCGCCTCACGCTCATCCATCTCGCGCACGCGCCGTCCCGCTTCGCGGACCAGGTCGGGCAGCAGGTGCGCCTCCGGCAGGTGCTTCCAGTACTTCTGCGGCATTTCCTGCCGCATCATCCGCGTGTTGAGCCGCGCGGGATTGAAGATGTTGGCGTAGTAGGTGCGCCACAGCGTGTCTTCGGCGTCGTCGGCCGGCGCATCGCTGCGTTGAGCACCCTCGCCCGCCCACAACTGCGCACCATCCCACTGCACGCTGCGGTAAGGCGTGAGGATGGCCCAGCGCATGCCGGCGAAGCGGCGCATGAAGAACGGGGCGACACGGTCGACGATGAAGTGGTCGGGTTCGAACCAGGCGATATAGGTGTTGTCTTCGCCTTCCACCTGCCGGAAACGGACGAAGGCCTTCATCTTGTGGGTGTCGCGGCGTACCGCCTGCCCCCACCGGGTCGCGCGGTGCACGTCGGCGTCGGTGGCGCGGTCGAGCAGCGCTCGCTCGCCGTTGCCGATCCTCCACAACAGGCGGTACAGCAGCGCGTGCCTGCCTGCATCGCGGTGACAGAGCACCGACGCTGCAAACCCCATGAACTCCGCAGGCACCGATAAGCCCTTGCGAGACGCGGGCTGATCCGTCACCGCAGCAGCCGCCAACAATCCGCCCTGCGCATCGGCCTGCCACTCCACCGTTTCCGGCGGCAGCGCGGCTTCCCAGGCGTGACGCGCCTGCGTCCGCCAGCCATCCAGGTCCCACGCAGGGGTCACCGTGGCACGGAACATGGCCGGGCTCAGCCGAACAGGTCGGCCTGGCGCGGCGCCGGCGCCAGTTCGCGGCGCAGCCGCAGCGGATCATCCAGGCGCTGGCGCGGGTGATGGTCGAGCAACACCACGAACGGCAACAGCTTCTGCAACGGCGCACGCAGGCGCGCGAGGTCCGCCACGCGCAGTCTGCCGTGCTGCCGGGAATCGACGATGCGCTGCACGTTGCGTGCGCCCAGCCCCGGTACGCGCAGCAGCATCTCGCGCGGCGCGGTATTGAGATCCACCGGAAAACGGTCCGGATGCCGCAACGCCCACGCCAGCTTCGGATCGATGTCCAGGTCCAGCATGCCGTCCTGCGATCCGGTGTCGTCGACGATCTCCTTCACGTCGAAGCCGTAGAAGCGCAACAGCCAGTCGGCCTGGTACAGGCGGTGTTCGCGCAAGAGCGGCGGCGCGCGCAGCGGCAGCTGGGTGGACGCATCCGGGATGGGACTGAAGGCGGAGTAGTACACGCGGCGCATGCGGAACTGGCGGTACAGGGCATCGCTGCTGGTCAGGATGGCGCGATCATCGGCGGCATCCGCGCCGACGATCATCTGCGTACTCTGCCCCGCCGGTGCGAATTTCGGTGGCCGCTTGCGCTTCGGCTGCGCCTCCTTCCTGTCGGGCTTCGCCGCCTGGATACGCCAGTGCAGTTCGCCCATCGCATCGCGGATGCCTTGCGCTTGCTTCTGCGGCGCCAGTTGCTTCAAGCCCGCCTCGGTAGGCAGTTCGACATTGATGCTCAGGCGGTCGGCATAGCGGCCCGCGGCGGCCAGAAGTTCCGGTGACGCCTCCGGAATGGTCTTCAGGTGGATGTAGCCGGCGAAGCGATGATCCTCGCGCAGGCTGCGCGCCACTTCCACCATCTGCTCCATGGTGTAGTCACCGTTGCGGATGATGCCGCTGGAAAGGAACAGGCCCTCGATGTAGTTGCGCTTGTAGAACTCCAGCGTCAGCCGCACGACCTCCGCGGTGGCGAACCGCGCACGCGGCACGTTGCTGGACACGCGATTCACGCAGTACGCGCAGTCGTAGATGCAGAAATTGGTCAGCAGGATCTTCAGCAGCGACACGCATCGCCCGTCGGGCGTGTACGAATGGCAGATGCCCATGCCCTCGGTGCTGCCGATGCCACCCTTGCCCAGCGAATGCCGCTTGCCCGCGCCGCTGGACGCGCATGACGCGTCGTACTTGGCCGCATCGGCGAGGATCGCGAGCTTGTCTTTCAACTGCATGGGCGAATCGTAGCCGGACAAGCGTGCAGGACGTGAGACGGCACCTGGCGCTCGACAGGAGGCATGCGCATGCCGCCGCACGACGAGGGCAGCATCACCCGGCTGCCGTCCGCAATCAGGCGCCGCGCGAACGGCGCGTTCGGCACGCGCACCTGCGCAGCCCGTGCCAGAATGCGCGCCTTCATCCGGAGCCGCCCATGTCGTCCACGCACGCGTCGCCCCCGTTGGAAGCCTCCTTCAATCCGTTGATACGCGCTTATCTGGTGGCGATGGTGGCGTGGTACCTGCTGATCAGCGTGGTCGGTGCGCCGCTGATCCTGCTGTGGCTGCCGGGACCCGGCCAGTGGTGGGCGCGCCATTACTTCGCACGGCTCGGATGCACGCTCGACGACCGCACGCTGCAGTTCCGCAAGGGCATCCTCTTTCGTGTCGAGAAGACCATTCCGTTGGAGAACATCCAGGACGTGACCTTCATCGAAGGCCCGATCCTGCGCCTGTACCACCTGAGCATCCTGCGGGTGGAAACCGCGGGCCAGAGCCCGGGACAGGCGCACACCATGCAACTGGTCGGCATCGTCGACGCCCACGCCCTGCGCGACGAGATCCTCGCGCGCCGGGAGCGGCTGCGCGTGCGTCACGCGACCGCCATGCCCGCCGCGTCGCCGTCACAGGACACGCTGGAAGCGATCCGCGAGCGTCTCGACGAGATCGCCGGACTGCTGCGGCAGCAACGCGCGTCGTCCTGAGCCACGGCGACGCTACAGCTTGAACAACGGCTGCAATCGCTGCGCCAGCCAACCCGGAAAGCGCAGCGGCGCGTCGAGGGCCGACACGCAGATGCAGGCGGTGCCGGGCACGGTGACCGGCTGGTGTTCGACGTCACTGTCGAGATCGGCCACGTCGCCGGGCGCGAACTGGCCCAGTGCGTCGTGGTAGGCGCCACGCAGGATCTGGGTCAGCTCGGTGCCGCCATGGCTGTGCACCGGCATGCTGCGGCCGGGACCGATCTTCAGCATCAGCAACGTGCCGGTCTTCGTGTTGGGCGCGCGGATGCAGTGGACGCCGGGTGCCATCCAGCGCCACTTCAAGGCGCGATAGGAGGTGCCGAAATACGGGTGCAGCGGTGCCGGCAACCGGTCGTCGTCTTCGTACGGCGCAGCGCGCGGCACGCGTGCCGATGCGGGCGCGGGCGCCTCGTCCAGCCGGTCGAGGATCGATGTCCGCAGGCCGGCAAGGCGCGCGGTGTCGACCATCGCGGGCTGCTGCTGCTCGAGCAGGTGGCCACCGACGCGCTCGGCTTCAATCACGCGCGCGCGGCAGTGCGCGCAGGTCTCCAGGTGGGTGGCGGCCACGGTCGCCACTTCGACCGCCAGGGCGCCGGCGGCATAGCTGACCACGGTGGAAGGATCGAGATGATGGTGCGGGTTCACGACTGACCTCGTACTTGACCCTGCAACCGCAGGAAAGCGCGGCGCAGGTGCGACTTCACGGTGCCGAGCGGCATCTGCAACTCGTCGGCGATCTCCTGGTGGCTCTTGGCCTCGAAGTAGGACATGCGCATCAGGCGCGCCTGCACGGGGGGCAATTCCTCGATGCGGCGCTGCAGGTGGGCGTGCTCGGCATGGTCCTCGGCCGAACTGAACGGGCGCGCCAGTTCCTCATCGACGGCCGGACCCGCATCTTCCAGGATCTGCACCCAGCCCGGCTCGCGCCGCACGCGGTCGATATGCAGATTGCGGCCGATGCGGAACAGCCAGGTGGACACGGCGCCCTGCTGCGGGTCGTACATCGACGCGCGCTGCCACAGACGCAACAGGGCTTCCTGCGACAGCTCCTCGGCCACGGCCTCAGGGCTGCCAAGGCCGCGCAGATACAGGCAAAGGCGCGGCATGAAGTGATCGTACAGACGCATGAAACTGGCGCGGTCGCGCTGCCTGGCGACGGCGAGCATGTCGCCGGTCCAGTCCTGGACGTCGCGTGGAACGGTCGTGGGGGTAGACACCGGACTTGCCACCCGCAGGGGCGACGGTCTCCTTGTGAAGTCGGTGGGCATGGTATGCCAGGTCCCGCTGGGTTCGTGATGACGCTCTCTACGAAGATGACCGGCGTTCGGATGCAGTGCCCGCGCCAGCAGACCCGGCATCCGTCCGGCGCCGCCGCGCGTATGAGCCCGACCACCCCCTGACCGGCATACGACATGACCGACCGCACGCCTTCCGCCCTGCCCCTGCTGACCGCCCTGATGTTGTCCAGCCCGCTCGCAGGCGCGAACACGGAGGTGTTCCGCCAGGAGGCGACGGCCTACGCCCGGCAGGGAGACGCCGTGCTTTACCGCGAATCGCACTGGCGCTACCGGCAGGCGGGTGCGGACCGGCGCCTGGTGCTCTACCGCTGCCCCGATGGGCGTGCGTTCGCACGCAAGACGGTGGTGGACCGTGCGACCGCACAGGCGCCGGACTTCGATTTCGAGGATGCGCGCGATGGCTACCGGGAGGGAGTACGCAGCAGCGAGCGCGGCCGGGTGGTCTATGTCAGGGAAGCGGCGGGTGCGCCCCCCAGGGAACGCACGCTGGCGGTCCCGGCCGGCGCCGTCATCGACGCAGGCTTCGACGCCAGCGTGCGCCTGCACTGGGAAACCCTGCGCGCGGGCCGCGACGTCACCCAGCCGTTCCTGCTGCCCAGCCGCTTCGCCTTCATGCCGGTGAAGCTGGACCCCGGCGACGTCGTGCGCTGGAACGGCATTCCCGCCCAGCGCATGTCGATGAAGCTGGACCGCTGGTACGGCTTCGTCGCCCCGACGATGCAGTTGACGTACGCCAGCGCGGACCAGCGCCTGCTGGAGTTCGCCGGCATCGCCACCATCCGCGACGGCAAGGGCCGGCACCAGGACGTACGCATCGCCTTTCCCACGCCCGCAGCGCCCGCCAGCACGCAAGCGCTGCAGGCCGCGCTTGCCACGCCCCTGGTCCGCGGATGCGGCGACTGACGCACGCCCTCGTGCATCCGATGTGCGCCGTCGCCCGTAGCACTCAGCGATGCAACACGGATCTTGATGATGTCGGCCACTGAACCACCTGCTCCCGCACCGGCCACACGTCCCTTGTCGATCCTGCGGCGGTGGTTCGACACGCAGATGCCTCCCGATGATGAAACAGACCGCAGCGACCGCATCGACTGGTTGCGCGCTGTGCCTTTCATCGGCCTGCATCTGGCCTGCGTCGCGGTACTGTGGGTCGGCGTGTCGCCGATCGCGGTCGTCGTGGCCGCGGCGATGTACGCGGTGAGGATGTTCGCCATCACCGGCTTCTACCACCGCTACTTCTCCCACCGCACCTTCCGCACCTCGCGCGTGCTGCAGTTCGTGTTCGCGCTGATCGGTGCGTCCAGTGTGCAGCGGGGACCCTTGTGGTGGGCGGCGCACCATCGCAACCACCATCGCCATGCCGATACCACCGCCGATCCGCACTCCCCTGCCGTGCACGGATTCTGGTGGAGCCATGCGGGCTGGTTCCTGACACGCGGCGGCTTCCGCACGGACTGGTCGCGCATTCCCGACCTCGCGCGCTACCCCGAGCTGCGCTGGCTGGACCGCTACGACACCGTGGTACCGGTCCTGCTGGCGGCCGCGCTGTATGGCATCGGCGCACTGCTGGAACGCGTGGCCCCGCAACTCGGCACGACGGGCGGGCAGATGCTGGTATGGGGGTTCTTCATCTCGACGGTCGTGCTGTTCCACGCCACCGTGACCATCAACTCGCTGGCGCACCGCTTCGGTCGCCGCCGCTTCGACACGCGCGACGACAGCCGCAACAACCTGTGGCTGGCGCTGCTGACCTTTGGCGAAGGCTGGCACAACAACCACCACTTCTTCCCGGGCAGCGCGCGCCAGGGGTTTCGATGGTGGGAAATCGACCTGACCTGGTATGGGCTGCGCGTGATGGCGATGCTGGGCCTGGTGTGCGATCTCAAGCCCGTGCCCGCCTGGGTACTGGCCAAGGCGAGGCGCTGAGCATGCGCATCGCAGTCATCGGATCCGGTATCGCGGGGCTGGCCTCGGCGTGGTGGCTGTCGCAACGGCACGACGTGGTGCTGTTCGAAGCGAACGACTACCTGGGGGGGCATACCCACACGCATACCGTCGAACATGCCGGTCACGAGTACCGGATCGACAGCGGCTTCATCGTGTTCAACCCCGACCACTACCCGCTGCTGTGCGGCTTGTTCGGTGAACTCGGCGTGGCCTCGCAGCCGACGACGATGAGTTTCTCCGTCCACAGCGAGCGCAGCGGAGTGGAATACAACGCCACCTCACTGGACACGCTGTTCTGCCAGCGCCGGAATCTGGTGTCGCCGCGCTTCCTGGGCATGCTGCGCGACCTGGCGCGCTTCTATCGCGAGGCCCCTGCGCTGCTTGCCGGCGACGACACGGGCCCCACGCTCGGCGACTACCTGCAGGCCGGCGGCTACGGCACGATGTTCCGCGACGAACACCTGGTACCGATGGCATCGGCCCTGTGGTCGTCGCCGCCGCAGGGCATCCTCGCCTTTCCGGCGCGGTACCTGGTCCAGTTCATGGCCAACCACCACATGCTGACGCTCGGCGAGCGTCAGCCATGGCGTGTGGTGACGGGGGGCTCGGCCACTTACGTGGACGCGCTGCGCCGCCGATGGAACGTGCAGGCGCGTGTCTCCACGCCGGTGCATGCGGTCCTGCGGCGCGAGGACCAGGTGGACGTGGTCACCGCTACCGGCACCGAACGCTTCGATCACGTGGTGATGGCCTGCCACAGTGACGATGCCCTGCGACTGCTGCATGACGCGGACGCCAGCGAACGCAGCGTGCTGGGCGCCATCCGCTACCAGTCCAACGACACCGTGCTGCACACGGATGCGCGGCTGCTGCCCCGTCGCCGCAAAGCGTGGGCCGCATGGAATGCGCACGTGCCGCGCGACCCCTCGGCCCCCTGTACGGTGAGCTACTGCATGAACCTGCTGCAGGGCATCGAATCGCCGGAGCCGTTCGTGGTGACGCTCAACCGCAGCGACGCGATCGATCCCGCGCGTATCCTCCGCCGCATGCACTATCGCCATCCCGTCTACGACCATGCGATGGTCGCCGCGCAGCGGCGCAAGGCGGAGATCCAGGGGAAGCGGCGCACCTGGTTCGCCGGCGCCTACTGGGGCTGGGGCTTCCACGAGGACGGCATCCGCAGTGCGCACGAGCTGGTGAAAGCCCTCGAGGCGCAGCACGCGGACGCAACGACCATCGCCGACGACGCACGGGTGCCGGCATGAGCACGACGCCTGTCGGCAAGCCGCTTTCGAGTGCCTTGTACGAAGGCTGGGTGCGCCACCGACGGCATGCGCCCCGGCCGCATGCGTTCCGCTACCGGATGGCGCAGCTCTATCTGGACCTGGACGAGGTGGACACCGTACTCGAACGCCGCTGGCTGTGGTCGGTGAATCGCCGCAATCTCGCCGAATTCCGTCGCAGCGACTACCTGGCGCCGCACGACCAGCCCTTGAGCGAGGCCGTGCGCGACCGCGTCGAACGGGAGCTGGGCCACCGGCCGCAAGGCCCGGTCCGCCTGCTGACGCACCTCCGCTATGGCGGTCATGTTTTCAACCCGGTCAGCTTCTACTACTGCTTCCAGCCCGACGGCACCACGCTGGACGCCGTACTCGCCGAGATCACCAACACGCCATGGCGCGAGCGGCACAGCTACGTGCTGCCGGTGCGCGATGGCACGCCTCAGGGCGACGGCTGGGAATGGGGCTTCGACAAGGCGTTCCATGTGTCGCCCTTCCTGCCGATGGACTGTGCCTACCGTTGGCGCTTCAGCACCCCCGACGAGGCTCTGCGCGTGCACATGCAGGTGGATCGCGACGGCCAGCGCGCCTTCGACGCTACGTTGACGTTGTTGAGGCGACCGTTGGACGGCGCGGCGCTGGCTCGCGTGCTGTGGCGCTATCCGTTGATGACGACGCAAGTGGTCGCCGGCATCCATTGGCAGGCGTTGCGCCTGTGGCTGAAGCGCACGCCCGTCCACGACCACCCTTCCCTTGCCCGCGAGACCCCATGAACGAGATCGTCGACATCCCTGCCGTTTCTTCCTACGGTGCGCTCGACCGCCTGTTGCGCTCGCAGCTGCTGGCGCGCCTCGACGCCCTGGATCACGGCATGCTGGTGGTCCGCGATGCGCTGGGGGAGCACCGCTTCGGCCGCGCCGGCGACGACGCGCTGCCTGCGGTCCATCTGTGGATCGACGACGCCGCGTTCTATCGCGCGGTCGCCGCACAGGGCAGCGTGGGCGCCGGTGAGGCGTACATCGCAGGCCAGTGGCGCTGCGACGATCTGGTCGGACTGGTGAGACTGCTGGTACGCAACCGCGCGCTGCTGGACGGCATGGAAAGCGGTCTGGCACGGCTGGGGGGCTGGGTGCTGCGCAGCTGGCACGCGCTCCGCCGTAACACGCGCGAGGGCAGCCGTCGCAACATCGCGGCGCATTACGATCTTGGCAACGACTTCTTCGCGCTGTTCCTCTCGCCCGACCTGATGTACTCGTCCGCGATGTTCGCCTCGTCCGACGACGACCTCGACACCGCTTCGTACCGAAAACTGGATGCCGTGTGCCGCAAGCTGGCCCTCGCCCCGGGCGATCGCGTGATCGAGATCGGCACCGGCTGGGGCGGTTTCGCGCTGCACGCGGCCCGCCACTACGGGTGCCACGTCACCACGACCACGATCTCGCGCGAACAGCACGCGCTGGCCACCGCGCGCGTGGCCGCGGCGGGACTGCAGGACCGGGTGACGTTGCTGCTGCAGGATTACCGCGACCTGCAGGGTCAGTACGACAAGCTGGTGTCCATCGAGATGATCGAAGCGATCGGCGCGCCGTATCTGGAGACGTTCTTCGGCAAGCTGGGCAGCCTGATGCGCCCTGGCGGACAGGCACTGCTGCAGGCCATCACCATCGAAGACCACCGCTACGTGCAGGCGCGCGACTCGGTGGACTACATCAAGCGCTTCGTCTTCCCCGGCAGCTTCATCCCGTCGCTCAGCGCCATGTATGCGGCCAAGACCCGCGCGAGCGACCTGCAGGTCGTGCACCAGGAGGATTTCGGCCTGTCGTATGCGTACACGTTGCGCGCATGGCGTCGCCGCTTCATGACGCGCCTTGCCGAGGTGCGCGCACAAGGCTTCGACGAGCGTTTCATCCGTCTGTGGGAGTTCTACCTGGCCTACTGCGAGGGCGGCTTCCTCGAACGCTCCATCGGCGTATCGCACCTGCTGATGGCGCGCCCCGGGCACGCGATGGAGGCTGCATGAATCCGTTGCACGCGCTAGGTCTTGTCGCCGTGCTGGCGGTGGCGGTGATGACGCTCGGCTGGGTATGGCAGCGGCGGCACGAGAACACCGGCATTGTCGACGTGCTGTGGTCGGCCTGCGTCGGCGGCGCGGCCGTGCTGCTCGCCATGCTGGGCGACGGTGCATGGCAGGCGCGCGCCGTCCTCGCTGTGTTGGGCGGGATCTGGGGTACACGATTGGCGTTGCACCTGTGGCATCGCGTGCGCAGCGAGCCGGAAGACGGCCGCTACCGCTACCTTCGCGAGCACTGGCAAGGCCACCAGGGCAAGCTGTTCCTGTTCTTCATGGCGCAGGCACTGCTCGTGGTTCTGTTCGCCTTGCCATTCGCCGCTGCCGCGCGCAGCCCGATCGACGCAGCATGGCCGTGGCTCGTGCTGGCGGTGGCGATCTGGATCGCGAGCGTCGCCGGCGAAGCCATCGCAGACCGCCAACTGGCGCGCTTCCGTGCCGACCCCGCCAACCGCGGGAAAACGTGCCGCGACGGCTTGTGGCGGTATTCGCGACACCCCAACTACTTCTTCGAGTGGCTGCACTGGTTCGCCTACATCGCACTCGCCGTCGGCTCGCCCTGGGCGTGGCTGTCGTGGTGCGGGCCGGTGGTGATGTACGTGTTCCTGCGCTGGATCAGCGGCATTCCCTATACCGAAGCACAGGCGCTGCGCACGCGCGGCGAAGACTACCGCGAGTACCAGCGCACCACACCGATGCTGTTCCCGTGGTTCCCCAAACCCGCCGCCAAGGAGGCGACACGATGAATGCGATGGTGGACGAACTGGCGGCCGACAGAGCCGCCCCGGGCCTGCTGGGCCTGGCCGAACGTGGTGTGCTGCCCGACGCGGTGATCCGCGCCGGCATCCGCCAGCTGTGCGCGCAGCGACTGCGCGACGAGCGTGAAGGTGGCCAGGAAGCACAGTCCGCGCTGCTGGCGCACCGGCTGCGCGCCCTGCGACAGGGTGCGCTGGCCGTGCATACCGACGTCGCCAACCGGCAGCATTACGAACTGCCGGCAAACTTCTTCCGCCACTGTCTTGGCACACGACTGAAGTACAGCAGCTGCTACTACGCGACCGGCGACGAGACGCTGGACCAAGCCGAAGACGCGATGCTCGAGCTGTACGGCGAGCGCGCCGCGCTGGCCGACGGCCAGGACATCCTGGAACTGGGGTGCGGCTGGGGCTCGCTGACGCTGTGGATGGCCGAGCGCTATCCGAACGCGCGCATCACCGCCGTCTCCAACTCGCACTCGCAACGCCAGTTCATCGAGGCGCGTTGCGCCGATCGTGGATTGGGCAACGTACGTGTCATCACCTGCGACGTGAACCAGCTGCAGCTGGAACCGCAGGCCTTCGACCGCTGCGTGTCGGTGGAAATGTTCGAGCATGTCAGCAATCACGCCGCCCTGATGCGCCGCATCCACGACGCGCTGCGACCCGGCGGCACGTTGTTCGTGCACATCTTCGTCCATCGTCACCTGATGTATCCGTTCGAGACGCAGGGCGAAGACAACTGGATGGGCCGGCACTTCTTCACCGGCGGCATGATGCCGTCCGCCGATCTGCTGCTGTTCTTCCAGGACCACCTGCACCTGCAGGAGCGCTGGCTGCTGGACGGTACGCACTACCAGCGCACCGCCAACCACTGGCTGGCACGGCACGATGCGAATCGTGACGCCGTGATGGCCGTGCTGCGCGAGGCGTACGGTGATGCCGCTGCGTTGTGGAACCAGCGCTGGCGCATGTTCTGGATGGCCTGCGCGGAGCTGTTCGGCTATCGCAACGGCCAGGAGTGGTTGGTGGCGCACTATCGCTTCCAGCGTCCGGCCCGGGGGCACTGACATGCGCACCCTGCCCTTCCTCGTGCTGGCGCTGATCGTTGCGACGACGGCTGCGTGCCGCTCCGGCAACGTCAAACCGTCCATCCCGACCGCCGCGCCCGTGGACGTGGACCGCTTCATGGGTGACTGGTACGTGATCGCCCACATCCCGTCCTTCCCGGAGCGCGAGGCCTACAAGGCCGTGGAGTCCTACGCACGGATGCCAGACGGACGTATCCAGACCACGTTCCGCTTCCGCAAGGGCGCGCTGGACGGCCCGGAGAAGACCATGCACCCGGTCGGCACGGTGAAGCCCGATGGCGGCGGCGCGGTCTGGGACATGCAGTTCGTCTGGCCGATCCAGGCCGAGTACGTCATCGCCTGGGTGGATGCCGACTACCAGCAGACCATCGTCGGCCGCAGCAAGCGCGACTACGTGTGGCTGATGGCGCGCACGCCGCAGATCCCGGACGCCGACTATGAGGCACGCATCCGGCAGATCCAGGCGCTGGGATACGACGTTTCGAAGATCCGCCGCGTACCGCAGTGACGGCGCGCGGCATGTAGCTCCTTCGGATGGTCAGGGCTTCGCGGGCGGTGCGGGTTTCGACGCGTCGCCCGCGACCACGGGATATCCCAGGCTGACCCAGCCCTGGATGCCTTCCCACAGCACGGCGGTATTGGCGAAGCCACCTTCTTCCCGCAACCGTTTGACCACCGAATCGGCGGCCGCACGCGGACACTCGCAGTAGGCCACGATCCAGGTGCCGTCGCGCGGCAACGCGGCGAGCGCCGCCTCGCGACTGTAGTACGGCACCGGCACCGCGCCTTCGATGTGCGCCATCTGCCACATCGATGTCACCCGCGTATCCAGCAGCACCATGCGACGCTTCGCTTTCAATTCGCGATCCAGCATCGCGGCGCTGATGTAGCGCCCGTCCTTCAGTGTGCCGAACGCGGGCGCATCTCCTTTCGCATTGATCACGTACTCGCCCGTGGCGGGTGGCGTGCGCAGCGGCCGCTTGCCTGCCGTCCATCCGGTACTGCGACTGCGCAGGAACGCAGTGACGTCGTCGATCTGCGTCCCGCTCAGGCGGCTGCCGAAGGCCGGCATCGGGGTGCCCTGGCGGCCCTGCACGATGGCGTGGCGAAGGAAGCTGTCCGGCGTGAGCGCCAGCATCGCGGCATTGCCCAGCGCCGTGCCGGTGCCGCCTTCGCCCTTCGCGCCGTGGCAACTTGCGCAGTGCTGCCCGTACACCGCTGCACCCCGCTTCTCGTCGCCCACCGTCCGCTCGAGCGAATGATCCCCCATGTCGACGGGCTCGACCGCGGCGGTCTTCCGCAGCCAGCGCAACATGTCGACGATCTCCTGCCGCGTCATCGGACCACCGACTTCGTCGAGGTAGCCGCCCATCGGCGTGCCCTGGCGACCGTAGCTGATCGCTTCACCGAGCACCGGAAACTCGGACTCCAGCAGCGACTTCGACCGCAACGAAGGCGCATGGTCGTTGACGTGGCCTTCGCGGTCCCGGCCATGGCACAGCGCGCAGTAGCGCTGGTAGTTCTCGCCGGCCTGCTTCGCGGCGGCTTCTGTAAGCATCGCTGGCGGTCGCGGTGCCGCCGGTGCCGCCGGTGCCGCCGGTGCTGCGGGTGCAGCAGGCGCCGGCACCTGCGCGCCACTGGCCCCCGCGAGTCCAGCCGCCAGCAACAGCAAAACCATCGGGACGGAGCGGCGATGCGTCATGGCAGGTCCTCGGCGGGCGGATGGTGGGCTGGATGCAAGATACCTACGCGAGCGCGCGGCTGCACAGGCCAGCAGTCGGCCCCGGCAGGGTCACATGGGGAGCGCGTCACGAACGGGAACGGGAGGTGTTCGCCGACGTGCGTGCGCACTGGCGGCTAACCGGCATCGTCCGCTCGGCGGAGAGACCCACCACCGCGTGGACGAGAAGCGGGATTCGCGGACGTTGAACGGTTCCATGCCGCCTTTGCGTCCTGCGGCTGGAAGATGCGCATTCCGGCGCAACGGAGGCCGGAACGTTCGTTTTCGGGCATCCCGGGTCCGCGATGCTCGCCCGGGATGCAACCTCGGATTCCGGGCCGGATCAGGTCGGCGCGAATCCGCGCGTCGCCTTCTTCTCGCCCTTTTCCGCCCGCTTTTCCTTCAAGGTCTTCGCGGGCTTCTTCTTCGTCTCTTTCTTCTTGTCCAGGCCTTTGGCCATCACATGCACTCCCAGGGTCGTTGCGACCGTCGGCAGCATGCCATAACCCACGCGATGTGCGGCGAGGCGCCCCGGAGGAAATGCCGGATCCCGAAGGATGGCTTGATCTCCCTTCACTTCATCGCTGCACATAGCCGACCGCGCCATCGGCATAAAGCACGATCTGGTCCCACACGCGCCCGCCATGCTCGACCACGCCACTGCGCCGGTAACGCTCCCCTGTCTTCAGCGTCTCGAGGACGTGCGCCTCGTTGTCGGGAAACTCCCTTACCTGCACGGTTGCCGGCGCCTGCCATTGCCCGCCCTGCGGCTTCACCCGGTAGTCCAGCAACGCCATGCGCGCCATCACGGGGTCGTGCACGTAGGCCTTGCGCTTGTCCAGGCCCCACGGCGCCACCTCGATCCAGCCGGTCGTCCCGACGATACCGCTGACGGGCACCAGGAAATCCTTGGCCAGGTCGTCGATGGCGGGCGCCTGCGGCGACGGCGCAACCCGGAAGATCATCGGCGTGTCGTTGAGGTGCGCCCATTTCGACAGATTGCGGCTGCGCAGCAGTGGCGGCGGCTGCGCCGAAAGCGCAATGCCTGCGGGCACGAGGGACGCCGCGCGCGGTTCGCTCGATACCTCGGCAGCCAGCGTGGCGAGGTTGCGCGGATTGCCGGCGACGACCTTGACGCTCTTGCCGCTGCGGTACACCAGCGTGGGGAATGCGAACGTCTTCGAGCGATCGTAGGGCCGGAGTTGATAGGTGATGCTGTCCATCACGCCCTGGTTGTAGACCAGACCGCGCTGGGCAGCAGCATCGACGGCGCGCGCGCCCCGGCCGGCAAAAGCATTGCCGACGCTCGCACCATCGCGCGCCACCACCACCGACGCGGCGGTGTTGCCCGCCACGGGAATCCAGCGCAGTTGCACATTGCCCGCCAGCGCGCGCGTTTCGTCGAACAGGCGCTTGCTCCACGCGCAGTCGGTGCTGTAGACCACATAGACCGCTTTGGAGGCCGGCTTGCCGTCGGCCGCCCAGACCGCATTCTCCACGGCATCCATCAGTCGGGCGGCATCGTCGGGCTTGGTCACGACGACCTGCCTGCCGCGATCTACCGCCAGGCCGTGCAGTGGCAGCAGCATCAACAGCGCGAGTGCCCACAACCCGCGTGCGCGCCGCGTCGTCCGTTTCGTCTTCGTGCCCTGTGCCGGCAGGCATGATGTGCTGCGCCGGTGCAGCATGCGTGTCGCCATGGTGCTGTTCCCCCTTGAGTGGACATGGCGGCAGCGGACCGCGCGTCCGCTGCCGGATCGTCTTGCGGTGCCTATTTGCGGCGGATGTCCTGCAGCGCTTCATTGATCTTGAACAGCACGATCATGATTTCGCAGTAGATGCGCGCCAGCAGGGCGGAAAACACGGCCAGGATCGGTGCGGCCACGATCATGCCGAAGCCCGCGAACCCGGAGTAACGCATCAGGCCGAAGCCTTTCACCATCAGTACCAGTCCGGACACCACGGCGCCGGCCAACAGGATCCAGTAGATGAAGGTGATGATCTTGGGCGTCACCATCGTGTCGAAGTAGAGCCAGTCCCGCATGTTTGTTTCTCCTCGTTGTGGGTCATGGAATGCCGCGCGGTCTGCGCGGCATGGGGTCCTGCGCGATCTCAGTCGCTTACGCGGCGGTAGGTCACGCCCATCGGGCCGGACAGCGTGTCGCCGTCCACCCGGGTGAGCACCAGCGTTGCGCCCTCGACATCGGGATGCCGCATGCGGATGCGGTCGCCCTCCACCTCGTAGCGCATCTGCCGCTCCACGCCCGCCAGGTCGGCGGACTGCACGACCGTGCCGCCACGTTCGAAGCGCAGCTGGGTCAGGCCCATCTCGTCTTCGTACGTCCCGGTCAACCCGGCGCCGCATGCCGACAGCAGCAGCGCGACGAACACCGGCGTCGCCTTGCGCACCCCGGCCACGTCAGCGCGCCCCGCCGGCATCGAAGCGCCGCTCGCCGAACGTCGCGGGGCGGTTGTAGTGGTCACTGCCGATCACGTAGCCCGTCAGCCGTGCGGTGATGACCCGGCCCTCGTTGCGGCGGCTGATGCCGGTGATGACGAAGCGACTGTCCAGCACCACGCTGCGCATGCCGCTGTTGCGTGCGAGCACATCCTGGGCGACCGCCGCATCCAACGGCCAGAAGTTCAGTTCTTCGGAGTTGTCGACCCGCAGGCTGATGTGTTGCGCCTGCGTCGATGGCGAGGGCTGCGCACTGAAGTCGAAGGCGCTGCCCGGCATGAACGCATCCAGGTAGTAGCCGCCACGCGTGGCGTCGTATTCGCCGAACCTGGCATTGACGTTCATGCGCAGGCGGCCGACCTCCGCGGTGCCGTCGTAGATGCCCTGCAGGCGCTCCTGCTCTTCCTTCAGCAAGGCCGGCCGCGTGAACTCGTCCGCGTACACCACGCGCGACTGCGCCGCCGCCCACTCGTCGATCGGGGGGATGCGCCCCTCCAGCCGGTAGGCCAGCATCAGGATCTGCAGGTTGTCGGGGTGATCGAGCTGGCGTTCGCCGAACCGCATCGCCGCAGGCGCCGCTTCCGATGCGGCGGAACGGGAAGGTGCCGGTGCGGCTGCCTTTGCAGGTGTTGCACCGGTGGCGTCGTGCGTGGCCGGCGCTGCGGTCGCTTCAACGGACTCCGGTCCCCCGCCCTCGCAGGCGGCAAGCAGGGCCGTCATCGCCACGGCCAGCAGGGTGCGCACGCGCGCATCAGAGGCGGACATCGCTGGCATCGCCGGCCTCCTTCACTTCGGCATCCCGCCGGCTCTGGCCGATGCGCTGCAGTTCCGCCTGCATGCCCTCGATGTAGGCGAACGTGTCGCTCTGCTGGATCATCGCGGTGTGCAGCTCCATCGCCAGACCGGGGTTGTTTCCGCTCAGCACCACGCGCGCACTGATGTTGAGACCACAGCCTTCGGTCCAGCGGGCACTCGTGTTCTCGCCACCGCCATAAACCCCGTTGCGGCACCGGCCGAAGAGGGGATTGGCCTCCGACAACGGATTGCCTGCGCGGTCGTAGACCCATTGCAGGTCGCGGGTGCCGGCGGAGTAACCACGCGGCGAATCGCTGCTCTCGCGTACCTGCGGTTGCCCGTACTTGGCGGTCAGCGCCTCCAGCGTGGCGTCCACCGACGGCATCTGGCCATCGCGGAACTTCTGCGTGCGCCAGACGACCATCGCCGTTTCCTTGCCCGGCACGCCCGGCGTCGCGACGCTGACGATCTCGTCGGTGTGTTCCCACTTGAACTTGCCGCGGCACTCCTGCCACTCGCTGGCGAAGTTGCAGGGGCGGTAGCTGCCTTTCTCGATGCTGAAGAACTGCGTCCCCAGTGCGACGCCGTGGGTGTCCAGCCGATCGAGCCAGCGCTTCTCTTCGGTCACCACGGCCTCTTCGCCCAGGCTGCAGCGCGTCGTGGCCATCGCTTCCGGCAGCGTCATGCCCAATCGCAGCCCGATGATGTCGGGACCCGTGAGTTCCTTGCGCACCTTCGCAGGACAACGCAGCGGCGCCGGTCCGTCGGGCCCGGCCATGGCTGCCTCTTCCAGTTCGTCCAGCGGCACGCCTTCTTCCTCCTGGCCGTCCGCCAGTCCGCTGCCACCGCCGCAGGCGGACAACAGCAAGACGGACAAGGCCAGCACGGGGATGGTGTTCTTCATCGGCATCATTCCTCTCCAGGTGGACCATGCCGTGCGCCACCGCGGCGCACGGCGCGGCGATTCAATCCAGCAGCACGATCTCGACGCGACGGTTGGCGTCCGCATCGGGCGACCCGGGCCGCTTCAACCGGCTTTCGCCGAAGCCCTGCACGTCGATGCGCTGTGGCGCGATGCCGAACGTGCGGCCGAGGTACTCGGCCACGGTGGTCGCCCGTTGCCGCGACAGGCGCAGGTTGGCGCCGGCCTCGCCCACCGCGTCGATGTGCCCGTGAATGGCGACGCGGCGCGCGGCGAGCGCCGGTGCCAGCAGCACGCGGCCGAGTTCGTCCAGCTGAGGCAGGCTTTCCGGGCGCAGCGTGGCGCGCCCGAAGTCGAACAGGATGTCGAGGTCGATGCGGCCCTTGTCGGCCAGCGCATCGCCGATGCGCCCGGCATCGCGCAGGTCCGCTTGCGCTACGGGGGTCGCAAGCGCGCACGCAGCGGGCGCTTCGACGGGCGAGGCCGCGCGCGCCAGCGCGAACTGCTTGCATGAAGGACGACCGCTGACCTTGCCCGCGAACGACGCACCGGCGGCGTCGACGTGGCCATCGACATGCACCACGCCGTAGCCGCCCGGCCGGAGCAGCCAGTCCTTCCCCTTCAGTTGCAGGCGCCCGCTGGCGGGATCGTAGGTGCCGGTCATGGTGAAGCAACCCGTCGGCACGCGCGGGTTGCGGGGATCAGCGTAGAAATGGAACAGCGCGCGGGCCTGGGTGGGCGTGGCCTCGGTGATGCTGAGCGTCAGGCCGGTCAGGCCCTGCGCACAGACATAGGTGCCGACCCATGGCCCCAGGACGCTGCGCGCCGGTGCGGGAGACTGTGCGTATGCGGTTCCCGCCGCACCGCACGGCAGCACGACGGTCGCCAGGCCCAGACCCCATACCCACTGTCGTCCCATGCTCGCCATGCCTGCCCCCCATCGCCGGTCCCCGCCGGGTACAGGGAAAGGCTGGGGGCAAGGCGAGCCGCCCGTCCTCACGGCGCTTTCAAGAAACCTTCAAGCCCGGCGGGACGGGCGTTCCCCTTGGCGCAATGCCTCTGTAACCGGCGTTATCATCGGCCGCATGCCGCCTTCCCCTCCGCCCGATGCCCGGCTCTACCGTTGGCGTTTTGGCACCGTCGAGTTCGACGAGGCCCGCCATGAACTGCGCGTCGCCGGTCTGGCCGTCGACATCGAGCACAAGCCCCTGCAGGTGCTGGCGGTGCTGTTGCGCCATGTCGGCGAGGTGGTGACCAAGGAAGAGCTGTTCGATCAGGTCTGGACCGGCAGGATCACCGTCGACCACGTGCTGGCGACGGCCATCGGCAAGCTGCGCAAGGCCCTGGATGCCGCAGGCGAGAACCGCGTGGCCACCGTTCCCCGCGTGGGCTATCGCCTGGACGGCCCCGTCGAACGGGTGGCGCAAGGACAGCGTCTGGGGACGGCGCTGGACTTCGTCGCGGGCCAACCCGTACCTGGCCGCGAACATTTCATCCTGGAGCGCCCGCTCGGGCGCACCCTGGGCAGCGAGGTCTGGCTGGCCTGCCAACCACGTACCCGCGATGTCCGCGTGTTCAAGTTCAGCCTCGGCGGCGAGCGGCTGGCCTCGATCAAGCGCGAAGCCACGCTGATGCGCGTGCTGCGCGACACCCTGGGCGAGCGCGGCGACTTCGTCCGCGTGCTGGACTGGAACTTCGAGAGCGAACCGTTCTTCCTCGAGTGCGAATACGGCGGACAGGCGCTGCCGGAATGGGCGGACGAGCACGGCGCACTCGCCGGCTGGGATCGCGCACGCAAGCTTGCGTTCTTCCTGCGCGTCGCGGCCGCCGTGGATGCGGCGCACGGCGTCGGCGTGCTGCACAAGGACATCAAGCCGGCCAACGTGCTGGTGCGTGCGCGCGGCAACGACGGATGGCAGCCTTGCCTGACCGACTTCGGCAACAGTCGCCTGCTGCAACCGGAACGTCTGGCCGAACTGGGCATCACCGGCATGGGCATGACCGTCACCACGGCCCACGGCAGCGACGGCTCCGGCACGCCGCTGTACCTGGCCCCCGAGCTCATCGCGGGACAACCCGCCACGGTACGCAGCGACCTGTATGCGCTGGGCGTGTTGCTGTACCAGTGGCTGGTCGGTGACCTGCGTCGACCGATGGCGCCGGGCTGGGAGCGCGACATCGACGATGCCCTGCTCGTGGAGGACCTCCGGCGCGCCACCGATGGCGATCCCGCGCAGCGCCTGGGCAGCGTGGCCGAGTTGATCGAGCGGTTGTCTTCGCTGGAGCAGCGCCGGACGCAGGCGGAAGAACACGCCGCCGCCGCGTTGTCCGCGCAGCGCGCGCAGCGTGCGCTGGAGCACACGCGCGCCCGCAGGCCCTGGGTGATCGCCACCATCGTGATGTTGAGCATCGGGATGCTGGCCAGTTCGGGCCTGTGGTGGCGGAGCGAACAGCAGCGCAAGAGCGCGGCGATGCAGGCCGCGCGTGCGGAAGCGGTGACGCGCTTTCTGAGCGACGACCTGATCGGCGCGTTGAGCCCGGGCGGCGCAGGTTTCGAGCGCGACCCCACGGTGCGCCAGATGCTGGAGCAGGCGGGCAAGCCGCTGGCGGCGCGCTTCGACCAGGATCCTGCCGTACGCGGTGGCATCCACGCCGCGCTCGGCGACGCATGGCGCACGCTCGGCGATCGCGAACGCGCCGCGCGCCATCTTCGCCAGGCCGTCCAGGATTATGGCCGCGCCTTCGGCGTGGATGACGCGCAGACATTGATTGCACGCTATGGCCTTGTGCGGACGCTTGCCTATGCCGGCACGCCTGGATCCTTTGCCGAGGGAGCGCGCCAGCTCGAGGAGGCCGACAGGCTCGCCGGCAAGATCCGGCTGGACGGCGAGAACGAGGTCGCCCTGTATGCGGCGATCGCGCGTGGACAGCTCCATTTTCAGCAGCTCCAGGTCGAACCCTCGCTGGTGGCCCACCGGCGTGCCGACACCCTGCAGCGCGTGCTGCGCCCCGACGATGCCTCGATGGCCGCGCTGATCCGCTCCAACATCGCCGATGGCCTGCTGCGATCGGACAAGGCGGACGAGGCCATTCCCCTGCTGCAGGCCTTGCTGACGGATCCTCTGTTGAGCCCCGGACGTATCGGCGAGTCGACCGTTGCCGGCTATCGCGTGATGCTGGCGCGCGCCCTGCGCAACCTGGGTCGTTACGCGGACGCATTGCCGATTGCCGAAGCCGCCGCAACCACGACCGAGCGCATCCTCGGCCCGGACGATTACACCACCCTGGTACAGATGTCGCTGGTAGCGAGCATCCACGACTACGCCGGCGACTGCATGAAAGCGCTCCCGATAGCGCGCACGGTGCGCGAGCGCATGGCGAAGCGTTACGGCGAAGAGCGCCAGGCCACGCTGATAGAGACCGGCAACCTGGGATTCAAGGAATACGCCTGCGGAGACCGCGAGGCAGGCCTGGCCTATCTGGGGAAGGCGGAAAGCGGGCTCCGCGAACACTTCGGCCAGGACAATGTGGCGGCGCACAGTTTCCGCTACGCGCTCGCAGGGCATCTGGCGGAGCAGGGACGCTACGCCGAAGCCCTCGCGATGGTCGAGGGGCTGAGCGTGCCCGCGCTCACGGCAGGCGATTCGACCCCGGGCTGGGAACATCGCCTCCAGGCATTGCGTGGCCAGATACTGATGCAGTCCGGACGCATGGCGGAAGGTCGCTCGCTGCTGGGTTCCGCCGTCACGTCCCTGACGCAACTGGGCGTGGCGGACCAGGACCAGTTGGCGACGTGGCGTGCGCTGCTCGACCCGCCATGAGTGTCCGCGATGGCGTCAGGACGAGCGCCGCATCGAAGGCCAAGCCGACGAACGCGCCGCGCCCGTTCCCGCCACGCCCGCTGGTTTCTACGCCCGCTGACCGACGACATGCGCCCGATCAGGCGCTGAGTCGAAACATTCGATCAGCAGGTCGATGAGTACACGCACCTTGCGCGAGGGATGTTGGCCAGGCGGCCGGACAACGTAGATGCCGGCAGTGGGCGGCGGATAACGCGTCATGATCGGGACCAGCGCGCCGGATGCCACGTACTCCGCCGTCAGTCCGTCCGGCAACCATCCGATGCCCAACCCCGCCACCGCGGCAGCGACCAGCGCGATGCCGTTGTCGGCCTTGAACCGGCCGCGCGGGTGCACCGTCACCACGTTTTCGCCATCCAGGAATTGCCAGCTTTCCGTGCCCTGCATGAGCGCCTCATGCGCTCCGATCTCGTCCGGCGTTGTCGGTGCGCCACGCGCCGCGATGTAGTCGGGGCTGGCGACGAGCTTGCCGTGGATCGGTCCGACGCAGCGCGCAACGAGGCTGGAGTCGGGCAGATAGCCCACGCGGATGCTGCAGTCGAAACCTTCGGCCACCAGATCCACGAACCGATCGCTGTAATAGGTGTGGATATGCAGCTGCGGATGGCGCCGGCCCATGTCGGCAAGCGCGGCCGCGAAATGGGTCGGTCCGAACGTCAGCGGCGCCGCGATGCGCAGGCGGCCACGCAGTTCTCCTTCGGGCAGCAGCGTCTCGCGCGCCAGGTCCACTTCGGCGCAGGCACGCGCGGCGTGGTCGCGGAATACCTGTCCTGCCTCGGTCAGCGCGGCACCGCGCGTGGTGCGCGCAAGCAGCTGCACACCCAGTTCCGCCTCGAGCCGCCCAAGCCGACGGCTGACGATCGACTTGGCGACGCCCAGCCGGCGTGCCGCGGGCGATACCCCGCCGGCATCGGCCACCTCCACGAATGTCCGCAGGTCTTCAATGTCCATCGCGCGTTCCAGAGTGGGTGAAAGAGCGTGACACAGGGATGCGGGCACGTGCGTTCCCGATCCTGCGACACAGATTGGCATGGAACGGCGCTACCGCGTCGCGAAGGCAGATGGGATGGTAGCCGCCACACAGCGCATCGCAGGGCAGCACGCCTGCCGCAGCGCATGTCCTCCTCCCCTGCCACCCAAGGATGCTCCATGACCTTCCGCAACGGCCTCGATTCCCTGCTCCGGCCCGAAGACTCCGTCCTCGTCCTGATCGATCACCAGCCGTACCAGCTGACCAACCTCAACAGCCACGATCCGCACGCCGTGGTGAACAACGCGACGGCGCTGGCGAAACTGGGCAAGGCCTTCGAGGTGCCGACCATCCTGACCAGCGTGATCGCCGAGCGCGGCGGCCTGATCTTCCCGCAGATCACCGACGTGTTTCCGGACCAGGAGGTGATCGACCGCACCCTCATCAACACCTGGGAAGACCCGAACGTGGTGGACGTGGTGAAGGCGACAGGACGCAAGCAGCTGATCATCGCCGGCCTGTGGACGGAGGTATGCGTGGCGATGCCGACGATCCAGGCGCTGGGCGAAGGCTGGGACGTCACCGTGATCACCGATGCCTGCGGCGGCGTGTCGGTCGAAGCCCACCAGATCGCGGTCCAGCGCATGATCGCGGCCGGCGCCAACATGATGACGTGGATGGCGCTGGGCGCCGAATGGCAGCGCGACTGGGCCCGCACCGCGCATGCGGGACAGGTGACGGAAATCCTCAAGCAGCACGCCGCAGGCAGCGGCATCGCCTACCTGTGGGAGCAGCAACTGCTCAACACGCCGGTGCCCGCCAGCGCAAGCTGATCCGACGCCCGCGAGGGCCGCGACATCGCGCCGCATGGCAACGCAGCCACATCACACCCACCCGTAGCCCGGGTAGAGCCGAAGGCGAAACCCGGGGATGCGCGATCATCCCGCTATCGCGATACGTCAACCTCCTCGACCCCTACGACGGCAACCTCTTCCCGCACATCGCGCCCGACCACCGTAGCCCGGGTAGAGCCAAAGGCGAAACCCGGGATGCGCGATCATCCCGCTATCGCGATACGTCAATCTCCTCGTCCCCGGTTTTCGCTGCGCTCTAACCGGGCTACGACGGCAACCTCTTCCCGCACATCGCGCCCGACCAACGTAGCCCGGGTAGAGCCGAAGGCGAAACCCGGGATGCGCGATCATCCCGCTATCGCGATACGTCAATCTCCTC
>CAMPIO010000016.1 GCA_946886405.1 uncultured Pseudoxanthomonas sp. | reverse complement strand
CCTCGCCGCTCATCAAGTCGAGCGGCGCGCTGACGCTGGTCACGATCGTCCGCGCAGCGGGGTCGTACACCACCACCTTCAGGCTTTGCGTGCCTGCATCGATGCCGGCGACCAGGCTCATGCCGTTTCCTTTTTCATGCGTCCACCAGCGCACCGTCGCGCAGTCGTGCCGTTGCGGAGGTGCCGGCGGCGAGTTCGAGATCGAGCGTGCGGCCCGCATGGACCAGCTGGTAGCGGCCGCCCTTGTCCGAGTGCAGCGTGGCGCGGGCCAGGCGTCCTGCTTTCCAGGCCAGGTCCAGCCGTGCGGCATTGCGCACGCGCACGCCTTCGAGTTCACCGTCGCGCCATGACGACGGCAGCGCGGGCAGCAGGAAGATCGATCCGCCCCAGCTCTGCACCAGCATCTCGACGATGCCGGCGGCGCCACCGAAGTTGCCGTCGATCTGGAACGGCGGGTGCGCGTCGAACAGGTTCGGGTAACTGCGCTGCGGCGACAGCAGCATGCGCAGGATCTTCAGGCTGTGCTCGCCGTCCCACAGGCGTGTCCAGAAATTCAACCGCCACGCGATGCCCCAGCCGGTGGCCTCGTCGCCGCGGATCTCCAGCGTGCGTTGCGCGGCACGGGCAAGCTCGGGCGTGTCGCGCAGGTTGATCTGCGCACTCGGGTGCAGGCCATACAGATGCGAGATGTGGCGGTGGTGGATCTCGGGCGCCTGCATGTCCCAGTCCTGCTGCCACTCCTGCAACTGCCCGGCCTTGCCGATCCGGTTGGGGGGAAGCTTTTCCCGCAGCGTGGCGAGGCGCGCTGCGAACTCGGCATCCACGCCGAGCACGCGCGCCGCCTCGATGCACTGGCCGAACAGGTCGCGGAGGATCTGCGCATCCATCGTCGGACCCGCACAGATCGCCGCGCCGAAAGGATGTTCGTTCTCCGGCGACAGCGACGGCACGGTGACCTTGTGCCCGGTCTGCGGATCGTCCTGCAACGTATCGACGAAGAACTGCGCCGCGCCCTTGAACAACGGCCAGACCTGCTTCAGGTACTCCGGATCGCGTCCGTAGTCCCAGCGATCCCACAGCGCCTGCAGCAACCACGCCCCACCCGTCGGCCACAGCGCCCAGCGCGCGCCATCCGGCGGCGTGGCCGCACGCCACAGGTCGGTGTTGTTGTGGAGCATCCAGCCACCGGCGCCGTACATGTCGCGGGCGACATCGGCACCGGTCTTCGCCAGCTCCTCCAGCATGCGCTGCAGCGGCTCGACGCATTCGCCCAGGCCGTTCGCTTCGGCGGGCCAGTAGTTCATCTCGGTATTGATGTTGACCGTGTACTTGCTCTCCCACGGCGGATCCATCAGGTCGTTCCAGATCCCCTGCAGGTTGGCGGGCTGGCTGCCGGGCCGCGAGCTGCAGACCAGCAGGTAGCGCCCATACGCGTGGTACAGCGCCACCAGCGCGGGATCGTCGCCCTGCGCGAACGCGGCGATGCGCTCGTCGGTGGGAAGGTCGGCAGCGGCGGTACGGCCCAGGTCCAGCCGCACGCGATGGAAGAGCCGGCGGTGTTCGGCCAGATGGTCGGCCAGCACGGCGTCAAAGCCCTTGTCCTTCACCCGTACCAGCTGCGCGGCAGTGATCGCGTCGGGATCGCCGCTGACATCGTCGTATGCCACATGGTTGGTCGCCGCGACGATGCGCAGTTCCAGTTCGCGCACGCCATCGAAGGTGATCTGGTCCTGCTCCACGCGCACCTGGCCTTCGCGATGCGTGACGTGCACGCGGAAGGCGAAGCGCAGGTGGCCCTCGATCCCGTGCTTGCCGATGTTGCGACCGCTGACATGCCAGCCACCATCGACGACGCGCGTGGTGGTCGCATGTTCGTTGCCGGTGCGAATGCGGCCGATCATCGCGTCGCCGCCATCGACCGTGTAGCGCACGACGATGCACTGGTCGACCGGCGAGACGAACACCTCACGCCGATGCACGCCGGCACCCACGCGGAAGGTCGTGCGCGCGACGGCGGCGTCCAGGTCGAGTTCACGGCGGTAGTCCGCAATGCCGTCCAGGCGATCGAACTGCAGCCACAGGTTGCCCAGCGGCTGGTACGCCATCTGCTTCACCGGGCGCGAGATCAGTGTCTCGTCGGCCAGGGTGGCGGCCTCCGCATAGCGGCCGGCGAAGATGAGCGCGCGCACCCGCGGCAGCCCCTCGCGCGCTTTCGGATTGACCGCCGAATACGGCCCGCCCGCGTACAGCGTGTCTTCGTTGAGCTGCAGGCGCTCGTGCGCGACTCCGCCGAACACCATCGCGCCCAGCCGGCCATTGCCCACCGGCAACGCTTCCACCCAGACACGCGCCGGCTGCCGATACCACAGCCGCAGGTCTTGCGTGGTGGTCGTGTACGTCGCCACCGCACCGGCATCCCACGGCAGTCCCGCCACCAGCGCACCGCCCGCCACGCCCTTGAACAGGGTGCGACGGCCGGGATCATGTGGCCGGGCATCGACGGCGACCGGCGACATGCCCGGACGCGGGGACTGCATCATCCAGCCCTCCCGGACAGGTGTTGTCTACCGGTTTCCATGGTGCCGCCCGACCGCTCTGCTGTCATCGTGCAGTGCGGGGAAACCGCACGACCTGCGCCTTGCCGTCGTAACGCACGGTGACGTCTGCCGCCGGTTCCAGCGTGCCTGCATCGGCACGCGGACCGTCGATGAAACGTACGCGGACCTCGCGCTGGGCAACCATGCCGGGGTAGCGACCTACGCGTGCACCGATGCGCAGCTCGCCCGCCTTCTCGTTCCATGCCAGCGGGATGCGGCTGGACTCGCCGCGCTCGTAGCCGTAGCTGCGGCCGTTGTCCTCATACAGCGAGAACGTGCCGTCGGCGCCGGTGTACACCTCGATGGTCAGCGGTGCATCCGGCTGCTCGTCCACGTACTGCTGCACCACCGTGCGCGGGATGATCGAACCCGCACGCACGAACAGCGGCATGCGCTGCAATGGCGCGGTGGCCTGGATGGTCTGGCCGCCGTCATGGCGCTTGCCGGTCTCGAAGTCGATCCAGCTCGTGCCCGCCGGCAGGTAGACCGGGCGCGTGGTCGCCTTGAACGTGGTGACCGGGGCGACCAGGAACGCCGGGCCGAACAGGTACTGGTCGGCGATGTCACGCACCTTCCGATCGGACGGGAAGTCCATCGCCAGCGTGCGCAGCAGGGTGCCGTCCTGATGGTACGTATCACCGGCCAGCGTGTAGATGTACGGCAGCAGCGTGTAGCGCAGCTTCAGGTAGTGCACGAAGCTGTCGTAGTGCTGCGTGCCTTCCGGCGCGATCTCCCAGATCTCGCGGTACGGGAACTGGCCATGCAGGCGGAAGATCGGCACGAACGCACCGTGCTGGAACCAGCGCAGGCTCAGCTCGCGCCATTCGGCCAGATGCGCCGGGTCCTTCGTTTCGTAGCGCCGCTCCGGCGAGAAACCGCCGATGTCGAAGCTGACGTTCGGTGCGCCCGCCATGGAGGCGTTGACGAGGCCGGAGATCTGCTCGCGCAGGTCATCCCAGCGCGGCACGATGTCGCCACTCCAGAACGCCGCACCGGCACGCTGCTGCCCCGCGAAGAACGCGCGCGACAGGATGAAGACGCGCTTGTCCGGATCCTGCTCGCGCGAACCGCGGTAGACGCCCTCCGAATGCACCAGCGGATACGAGTTGAAGAACTCCACCGACGGGCCCAGCGAGGTCGGCGTGGTGCGCGCCTTGCGCTCGCCGACGTCGATGTTGCTGTGCAGATCGGGCTCGCTGGCATCCAGCCACCACGCATCGAAGCCCTTGGCGTTGAGCTTGCCATTGACCTGGCGCCAGAAGATGTCCTGCGCTTCCTTCGAGTACGGGTCGTAGAACGAGTTCAGATAGCCCTTGCCGATCCAGTCCAGCTCGCCCACTTCCACGTTGCGGTGGTACATGTGGCCGGCGGCGTCGAGTTCCTTGTAGTTGGCCGTGGTCGGATAGAACTTCGGCCAGACCGAAATCATGATCTGCGCATGCTGGTCGTGTACATGGTCGACCATGCCGTCCGGATCGGGGAAGTTCTTGGTATAGAAGTCGTGCGAACCCCACGCGTCTTCCGGCCAGTACGACCAGTCGAGCACGATGGCGTCGATCGGCAGCTTGCGCTTGCGGTACTCGTCCAGCGCGCCGGTCAGTTCGGCCTGGGTCTTGTAGCGCTCGCGGCTCTGCCAGAAGCCGTACGACCACTTCGGCAGCAGCACGGCCTTGCCGGTCAGCGTGCGGTAACCGGCCAGCACCTGGTCGGCGTCGTCGCCTGCGACCACGTAGTAGTCGATGGCCTGCGCAGCCTCGGACCAGATCGACAGGTCCTTCGCTTCGTCGGCAGGCAGCGGATCGCGATGCAGCAACGCGATGTAGGCCGGCTCGATGCGGTCCCACACCAGCTTCACCTTGTGGCGCTGGCCGGCCTTCATCTCCAGTGCGAACTCGTGGTGCCACGGGTTCCAGTTCTGGCGCCAGCGGTCGATGACCAGCTCGCCGTCGATGTACAGCTTGGCGTACTCGCTGTTGTAGACGGAGAACGTATGCCGGCCGTCGGTGCGGGCGGCGATCTCGCCTTCCCACACCACGTCGCTGCGCCCGCCCTGCGCCATGTTCTTGCCGGCCGCCGGGAAGTTGGCGAGATCCTTGATGTACTGGTAGTTCACTTCGCTTTCGCGACGCTCCACCACCTGCTTGCCGTTGACCGTGTAGCGCGCCGTCAGCGCACCCGGTTTGCCCTGGGCGTCGAACAGGTCGAGTGAAGCGCCCAGCGGCTGCAGGCCACGCGGATCGCCATAGCGGGTGATCGCGTTGCTGTCCCACAGGATGCCGTAGTGGCGTGTGGAGACCAGGTAGGGAATCGCCTTGTCGATGTTGTGCTGGAGCAGCTCGACATCGCGGCCCTTGAGGTTCATCCAGCCCTGCTGGTGCAGGCCGGTGCCGTAGAAGGCTTCGTCATCCGGCGATTCGAAGCGCTGGCGGATGCTGTAGTAGTCCTTTCCTTCGACCTTCGTCGGCGTGAAGGTGCGCGCATGCTCGGCCAGCAACGGCTTGCCCGCAGCGTCGAAGAAGCTGACCTGGCCCGTGCGGGCATCGACCTTCGCCGAAATGCCCTGCGTGCTGACCGTCACCTGCCCGCCGGCTTCGCCCACCTTCACCGCCGGCGGTGCGCCGGTCTTCGCCCGCATCAGGCTGGGTGTGCGCGCGAAGTCGCCGTCGGGGTCGGCCATCACGCGCAGGATGCCCGGCGCGACCGCTTCCACCTTCACGTCGGCGGCGGACGCGTCGGCGGGACGCACGATCACGCCGTGGTCGATCTTCTCGACAGCGTCGTTGCCCGCGGCGTTGGCGCCCGCTGCGGCCAGGACCAGCAGCGGCACCGTCAACGTCTTCAAGTAACCCATCGCTTGCTCCTCGTGGGCGCCCGCGGGCGACCCGGTTCATGGACCGGCGGTACCGGCCCGTGGATCGTTCAGTAGGTCGCCAGCTTCACCCGCAGCAATTGCGGGACGCTGGAGAAATTGAGGCCGTAGTCGGTCTGGTCGCCGTTCCAGCGACGGTGGAACACCCACTTGCCGTCGACATAGGTGCCTTCGTCGACGTAGTCGTAGATCTGCCGCGCAGCGAGCGCAGGATCGGCGGCATGGATGTTGATGCGCGCATGTGCGCCGGTGACCAGGAACTCGTCCGGCCCCAGCTGCACCACCAGCGCGCGGCCGATGGGCTCGGGATTGCCGGGCGGTTCGCCCTGGAACCAGAACTGCGGCACGCCGTAGGTCACCACCATGTTCCAGCGGTCGTCTATCTTCACCGTCTGCGCGGCCTGCCCCGGCTGCTCGGCGGTACCGCGCACCTTGCCCTCGAAGCTCGCCTGCGCGATGACCCGTGCCGCCGGTTCCACCAAGGCGTAGTTCAGCGCGAACGTGGCGAGCGTTTTCTCATCCATGTGCTTGGCGCCGAGCGGCCAGTTGGAATAGCGCGAGTAGTCGATGCCGAACGGCGACCAGCCGATGGCCTGCTCGCCCAGTGCGGAGAAGAAATAGCGCGCGTACTCCTCGCGGTTGCCGGTCTCGGAGACGAACAGCGGATTGTCCGCGCGCGCATAGCGGTCCAGCACCGTGGTGTAGTGCGTGTACTCCGGCATGTAGATGTCGGGCGTCAGCAGGTCGATGTGCGGCGCGGCGGCCTTGTACACATCCAGGACGTTGTCGGTCGGGCCACCACTGGCGTACTGGCCCGGCTGACCGGGATTGAATGGTCCGCGCAGCGCGGCGTTGATGTACATCGGCAGCGGATAGACCGCCTTGCCCGCCTCGGCCACCTGGTCGATGTAGTGCGCGATATGCCAGGCATGGAAGAACTCGTCCGCATCCGTGCCGAACACCTCGCGCCATGTACCCGGCGACTTGCCCAGTTTCTTCAGCAGCGCGTCGGGCACCGGTCCTTCGAACACCTTCTGCGCCAGCGGCGAGAAGTCGCGCACGCTGCCATAGGTGCCGGGCTCGTTCTGCGGCTGCACCAGGATGACGGTGCGCTGCGGATCCGCGGCCTTCAGGTGCGTCATCAGCGCGACGAAGGCCTTGCGGTCGGCGTCCAGCGTGGCCTGCGCGTGCGGCGACAGCGAATTCAGCGTGCGGCCATCGGCGGTGATCACCCGCGGGAAGCGGGCGTTGTCCAGCTTGACCCAGGCCGGCGCGTAGTTCGGCCCGTTGTTCTTCCAGGTGGCGAACCACAGCAGTACCAGCCGCACGTTCTTCTCGCGCGCCTGCTTGAGCAGCACATCGACGAAGGAGAAGTCGAACGTCCCCTCCTTCGCTTCGACCTGTTCCCACGCGACCGGCACCATCACCGTGTTCGGCTTGACCACATCGATCGCCGGCCACACCTCGTCCAGCGCCTGCGGCCAGTTGCTGGAGTTGTTGACCTGCGCGCCGAGGATAAGGAACGGGGCGCCATCGACGATCAGCGCATGCCGACCGTCCTTGCTGACGATCTGCGGGATCGGCGCCGCGCCGGCGCCGTCCGTCGCGCCTCCGTCTTGCGCAGCGGCGGATGCGCCCTCCTTTCCGGCGGGCTGGCACGCGGCAAGCGCGCACAGCGAGACGAGCGAGAGGATCAAGGAACGCAGGGTCATCATCGAAAGCATCCGGGGTTCACCACGCATCTGTGCGGAAGGGCGAGGCCGGCAGGCCTGCCGCGTTGATCAGGTCGGCCTCGGCCGGGTTGTCGGACCAGCCGTAGCGCACCGCCACCGGCGCCTTCACGGCGTCGCTGCGTACGGCAACGCGACCGTCGACGAGCGAGGCCTCGGCCGGATGGAAGACGCGATCGGCACCCGCAAGTGCGAAACCGTGCACGCGCGCACCGCCGCCGCGCACCGCGAGGGCGCTGCCGCCGTCGTCGAAGGCCACGGTGGCGCGGCCACCCGAGAACTGCACCTGCGTGTGGACCGGGCCGCGATTCACCAGCGATTCGCCGTAGGCCACATGGCGTGCGGCCAGCGCGAGCCGCTTGCCGACGTCCTGCTTGTTGAGGGGATGGATGTCGGTCGGGTTGCCGATGTCGATGGTCACCACCTGCGCGGTGGCCGGCAGTGACAGCGTGGCCGACTGCGATTCGCGCAGCACCGCCCACGGACTCTGGTCGCCCCGGTCGGCGCCGGACGAGAAGTTGGCCAGCTGCACCCACAGGAACGGCAGCTCAGGCGCCTGCCACTGACGACGCCACTGCTCGATCATCGCCGGAAACTGGCTGCGGTACGCCAGCGCATCGGCGACGGTGTTCGCATTGGATTCGCCCTGGTACCAGATCACTCCGCGCAGGGCATACGGCTGCAGTGGATGGATCATGCGGTTGTAGAGCAGCGTGGGGTGCTGGTTCTTGTCGTCGACCAGCGCCACGGTGACGTTGGCCGGTCGGAGCGACCAGCTTCCGAGCGCACGCGATGTACTGCCCTGCGGTCGCACGAAGACCTCCGCAGACTCGCCGTGGATGCCGCCGCCGCCACCGAAGTCGGAGACCCGCACGGCAACATGATTCACCCCGGCGCGCAGTGCCGACGCGGGTACGACGTAGCGGCGCGGCAGGTTGTACTGCATGCGCGTCTCGCCGACCTGCACGCCGTTGACCCAGGTGATGTCGGAATCGTCGATGCGGCCCACGCCCAGCGTTGCGCCGGCTGCGGCTTCCCCTGCGGTCAGCGTGAAGGTCGCGCGATACCAGACGACGCCGTCCAGGCCATTCCAGCCCACCTTTTCCCATAGCGACGGCACCGCGATCGGTACCCAGTCGCGGATGTCGAGGTCCGACGCTTCCCAGCCCGCGTCATCCACCGGTCCGGACGCCCAGTGCGCAAGGTTGGCATGCGTCTGCTCCAGCGCGCGTGCGTCCGCGTCGTGCAGTCGCCCGGCCTGCGCCTTCAATGCCGCAGCATCCACCCCCTGCGATGGCGCATCCATCCACGCCTCGATCCGGCTGCCGCCCCACGTGCTGTCGATGATGCCGATCGGCACGCCGGTGACCTTGCGCAGTTCACGCGCGAAGAAATGCGCGACCGCAGAGAACTTCGGCGCGGCCTGCGGCGACGATGCGATCCATTCGCCGCCTTCGAGCTGCGCCTGCGGCTCGCCGGACCACGATTTCGGAATCTTGAAATGGCGGATCTGCGGATCGGTCGCGCGCGCGGCTTCGACCTCCGGGTCCGCCGACTGCGCGATGGGCCATTCCATGTTCGACTGCCCGCTGGCCAGCCACACGTCGCCGACCAGCACGTCACGCAGCACGCGCGGCTGCGTGCCGTCGTCGATGCGCATCACGTGGGGGCCACCCGCCGTCTGCGCGGGAAGCACCAGCGACCAGCGCCCGTCGGCCGCGGCCTGCGTGCTCGCGTCGCGGCCGGCGAACGCCACGCGTACGCGCGCACCGGGCACGGCCTGGCCCCAGACGCGCACCGGCTGGTCGCGCTGCAGGACCATGCCGTCGGCGAAGATGCGGGGAAGTTCAACGGCCTGCGCGGCGGGGATCGCCAACAGGGCCAGCAACAGGGTAGCCGCTCGGATCATTTCGGATCTCCGTACCAGATGCCGCGTCCTTCGGTACCGAAGTAGACGCGACCATGCAGGCGGGGATCGCCCGTCACATGACGGATGATGCCGCCAAACCGCAACGCATCGGTGTCGATCCGCTGCCAGCGCCGGCCGGCATCGTCGGAGCGGAACAACCCACGCTGTCCCCGCACCTCCCCGAACACGAACAGCACAGGCGCATCGCCGTCTCTGGCCGGCTTGCCCAGTCCCAGCGACATCACGTTGTCCACGCCCGGTATGCGTTCCAGTTTGCCGGGTGCCAGGCGCAGCAGCCCGCGCCATGACGCCGCGATCCAGGCTTCGCCTGTCTTCTCCGGATGCGGCCGGATCTCGGCGCGATACCAGTCGCCGATCTCGCCGACCGGCGCGCGCACTTCCTCGAACGCGACGCCGCCGTTGCCGCTGACATACAGCTTGCCGCTGATGGCATCGAAGCCGTAGTAGATGCCTTCATCGACGCGGTCGGCTTCCACCACCGCCGTCTTCGGCAGGCCTTTCACCTGCTGCCAGCGCCCGCCCCTGTCGGCGGTGATCCAATGATGCTCGCCATTGCGCGGCTGCCAGATGGCGCGCTTGCCATCGGCCGCCAGCGTGATCTTCCCTGCGCCTTCGCCATCCGGCGGCTCGCTCGCGAAGGCGGTCCAGGTGCGGCCGCCGTCGCTCGACCATGCGCCACGCACCGCGCCTTCCGGCCGGTTGTGGAAATAGCCCGTGCGCACCATCACCTGCGGCGCCTGTCCGGCGAAGGCCAGGCTTTCGGTGTTGGAGAAGCGCACGCCGGCGAAGCGCTGCTGCGAGACATCGAGATTGTCGTGGACGAAGCCATCGACATCACCGAGGCCGCTCACCAGGTGCGCGCCTTGCGGTGGGCTGGCCAGCGCCAGCGGCACGGTTTCTTCGAAGCCCGCCTGCTCGAAGCGCCACCGCATCTCGGCGCCCTGGTCGAATGCACGCGCATTGGTCGACGCCCACACGCCGTAGCCGGTAACGAACAGGATGCGGTCGGGATCGTGCGGATCGATCTCGATGTCGGCCATCCAGTGCGGCTTCGCATCCTGCGTCCACGGCGCGGACGAATGATCGAAGCGGGAGCGCGGCAGCGTGGCCGTCCACGTACGTCCGCCATCGACGCTGCGGTAGACGTCATCGTGCGGCTGGTAGCGACGGAACGTGGTGGCGACGATCACCTCCGGATTGTCGGCCTGCACCGCGACCGCGCCCCAGCCGAACCCCTTCCCGGACGTGTCGGAGGAACGGGGCGCCGGGGTGATGTCTTCCCAGCGGTCACCGGCGGGATCGAACCGCCACACGGCGCCGTCGGCCATGTTGTTGGGGCCGGGCTCGTCGCCGTAGCTGAGCAGCCAGCGCCCGCGTGCGTCGCGCACCATGTGGCTCGGACGCAGTCCGACCGGTTGGCCGGGCACGGCCTGCCATGTGGCACCGCCGTCGCGTGAGCGGTAGAGGCTGGTCTCGTTCGTCGACACACCCGCGTAGATCGTTCTGGTCGGTGTGCCTTTCGCACCGTCGGCCGGATCGAACACGACGAAGGCGATGCCCACCGGGCGCAACTCGCGCCAGCCCATCGCCCAGGCCGACTGCGCCTTGGCGATGGCGGGAAAACCTGCGGCCTCGCGCCATGTCGCGCCGGCATCGTCGCTCCGCCACAAGCCGTTGGCACGTGTGCCGAACAGCAACACGCGGCCGTCGTGCGGATCGACCGCGAGGCGCTCCCCGTTGCCGCGCCCCTGTTCGTTGCCGCCCAGCTTGAACGGCAGCGCCGCACGCTGGAAAGTCGCGCCGCGATCGGTCGAGCGCAGGATCACACCCTCCTGTCCACGCTCGTGCAGATACGTGCCGACCGCCAGATACAGGCGATCGGGATCGGACGGATCCAGCGCGAGGCTCTCCACACCGAAACGGCCGCTGTCCTCATGACCCATCCAGTCCATCAGCGGCTGCCAGCGCTGGTCGCGCGGCTGCCAGCGGTAGGCGCCGCCGATATCGGTACGGGCGTACAGCAGGCCCTTCTCTTGCGGATGAAAGACCAGGCCGCTGACGAAGCCGCCGCCGCCGATGGCGACATTGCGCCAGCGGTAGCCGGCCACGTCATCCTTCGCCGCCGCGCCGGGCACCAGCAGGAAAACGAACAGCGCGAGGGTCAGGCGAAGCGTGTGCACGGAATCTCCTGTCGGGGAACAGCGGTGCGCCGGCAGGAAGCACACCTCGGGCGCGGCACGAAGCGTGCGCCGGTCCATCGAAGGAACGGCCGGCGTACCGGCCGCTCCCGGGGCTGCATCAGAACGTGAAGCGGATCGTTGCGGCGTAGCGGCGGTCGTTGACGTACCAGGACGTGATGCGCTTGCCGGCACCGTTCTGGTCCATCAGCGTGCGCTGCTCGGCGTTGTTGAGGTTGTTCATCTCGAGACCGAACTGCACATTGTCGGAGAAGCGATAGAAGATCGATCCGTCGAGCTGGCCGAAGCTGTCGCTGTACACCGGCAGCTTCCACGGGATGCCGCCATCCCCGCCGTTGTAACCGTTCGGACCGATCGACAGCAGGTACTCGCTGCGCCAGTTGTAGGCCAGGCGGATCTGCCACGGTCCCTTCTCGTAGAACGCCGCGACGTTGTACGAATTCTTCGACAGTCCATCGGCCGGCAGGTCGCCGAACAGCGATCCGTCGGTATCGACGGGCACCGCGTTGGAGGCGGCCGGGATGCTCGTCGAGCTGTCGATGTAGGTGTAGTTCGCCGACATGCCCAGGCCATCGAACGGCGCCGGCAGGAAATCGAAGAACTGGTTCCAGCCGATTTCGGCGCCCTGGATCTTCGCCTTGCCGACGTTGACCAGGCGGGACACGCGATAGTCGTAGTCGTTGCCGTCGATGCCCGGGTAGGCGACCAACTCCGTCTGTTGGCGGAAATAGTCCTTGATGTCCTTGTAGAAGAAGTTCACCCAGGCCATGCCGCCGCTGTCCGGTGCGAAGTACCACTCCAGCGACAGATCGAACTGGTTGGCCTCCATCGGCTTCAAGTACGGGTTGTCGGTGGAGCTGCCGGTGAGCTCCAGGTCCTCCGGGCCGAGCTGGTCGCCCGGCTGCGGATTGACGCCGTCGCGGACGGCCACGCTGAGCACCTGGTAGGCCTGCATGTCGCTGAAGGCCGGACGCGCGATGGCCTTGGACGCGGCGAAGCGGACGACCCAGTTCTCCTTCGGCTCCCACTTCACGTTCGCGCTGGGCAGCACGTCGGTGTACGAGTTCTCCGCGGAAATCGGCTCCGACTGACCCGTGCCGAGGTACGGCGCGAACGCGTTGTTCGGATACACCAGGTAGCCCTCGGCGCTGTTTTCGGTGCGCACCACGCGCACGCCGACGTTGCCGTCGATGCGCGCTTCGTCCATCGCGAAGTTCAGCATCGCGTAGGCGGCGTAGGTCTTCTCGTTCTGTACGTTGCCCCACTGCGGATCGGACAGGTTGCGGGGTGTGATCTGGCCGTAGCAGCAGGTGTAGTACGGAGTGGCGGCGCCATGGATGTCGAGGTAGCTGTTCGGGAAGCCCAGCGCGGTGGCCAGCACCGGCGAGTAGAACGATCCCGGCGTGGACGCGCCGCCGCGATAGAAATTGTCGAAGGTGATCAGGTTGGTCAGGCCGGAATTGACCGTGCCATTGAGGTCGAGCCCCGGCAGCGCGCCGCCGGGCAACGCCCATCCCTGCATCCAGGGCTGGAACACCGGCTGCCAGTCGTAGCCGGTGTCGATGCTGTGCGCATCGCGGTCGGTGACACGCACGCCGAACTTAACCGAATCGAAGACGTTGCTGTCGAAGCTGTGCTTCAGGTCCGCGCGCCAGGCGACTTCGTCGGCGGTATTGTCGTCCTGGTGGTCCATCGTGAACCCCCAGTAGTAGTTCGCGGGGTTGGCGGTGAACTGGTTGTCGACACCGATGCGCGGCACGCCGTGACCCAGGTCGATGTCGATGTAGGGCACGTTGAGGCCCAGCGATACGGTGGAATCCAGCGCCTCGGTATTCGCCTTGATGTATTGCAGGTCGGTGGAGAACTCGGTGCGGTCGCTGAACAGCCACTTCAGGCCGAACGAGTAGTCGGTGGTATCGGACTTGCGGTGCGAGGCGCGGATGTCCGTGCCCATCGGGATGTCGCCGTTCGAACGCAGCCGGCCCGAAACGAACACGTCGCCGTCGAATTCGTAGGGCTCGCTGGCATCGACGCGCACCTGCAGCGGGTCGTTGGAGACGAAGATCGCGTCTTCGTACCACAGCTCGTCGTATCGGCTCTGGAAGGCGGTGGCGAACAGCTCCAGGGTGTCGCTGGGGCGCCACTGCAGGGCGACGTAGGCGCCCTGGCGCTCGCGCTCGTACTCCAGCGTGCGCCAGTCGGCGCCGCGGGGCAGCCACAGGTTCTCGTTGGTGCCGTCGTTGTTGAGGTCGGAATTCGCGGTGCTGAAGAACGGCCGCACGAACATGCCATCGGTGCGTGTCGCCAGCTCGGAATGGGCCAGGTTGACCAGGATGCCGAACTCGCCCGCGTCGGTGTCCCAGCGATTGCTGAAGAGCACGGAACCCGCGGGCTTGACCTGCTCGGCGAAGTCACCGCGGTTGGCGCTGAACGACATGCCGAAGCGGCTGCCTTCGATGTCGAACGGCATGAACGTGCGCAGATCGACGCTGCCGCCGAGACCACCCTCGATCATGTCGGCCTTCTGGTTCTTGTAGACGTCGACGCCGGCCATCAGCTCGGCGGGCACGTCCTGGAAACTCAGCGCGCGGCCGCCGGACGCGGAGAAGCTGTCGCGACCGTTCAACTCGGAGCGCACCTGGGTCAGGCCGCGCACCTGCACACCGCCGCCTTCGGCGGAGAAATGCTCCGGATCGCCAACCGTCAGGAAGCGGTCGATGGTCACGCCGGGGATGCGCGACAGTGTTTCCGTGACGCTGCGGTCGGGCAATGCGCCGATGTCGAGCGCGGTGACCGAGTCGACGAACGTGTCGGCGTCGCGCTTGATGTCCTGCGCCCGGTAGACGGAACCGCGGATACCGGTGACGACGACGGCATCAAGTTCGGTAGCGGCCTCTTCCTGTTGCGGGGCGGGCGCGGCGTCCTGCGCATACGCAGGCGCGGCCAGCATCATGGCGATGCCCAGGGCGAGGACGGTGGGTTGCAGCTTGCGGCCATCGGAGCGGACGGCACGGACGGCCGCCGCAGGGCGGCGCTGGAGCGTTGACATGGATGTTCCCTCCCAGGACACATGACAAGCGATTGAGTTGTGGTCCTGCCCGCGGATGTCTTCGCATCGCGTGGCCGGATGAAGCGTCCGGCGATCACGACCCCGGTCGTGGTCATCGGTAGAGCGGTCGCCTCCGTGGCGGGTGCCGGACAGGTCGCGACGAGCGCAACGGGTCCGGACGTTCAACCTGCGGCCATCGGACCGCCTTTCGTGGACTGCGGCGGGAGCATAGGTGTCAGTGACATGCCGGACCAATGAAATATTGGGCGCAAGCTATATCGAACCTGCATACATCCCGCGACTCAGTCGCTCGACCCCGGAGGAAGGGGGCGCGCGTCGCCCGCCCGGGACGCGTCGGGTTCGGCGTACAGCCGGCGTGCGGTGGTCCGCAGCGCCTCGAGTACGCGCTCCGCGCCCGGCGACAGCAGTTGGTCCCGCCGGCGGACGATGCCGAAGAATTCCATGCGCACGCCCAGTTCGATCGGCAGCACGCACATCTGGCCGGTCTGCAGGTAGGGCCCCACGGATTCGGCCGGCAGCGCGGTCAGCATGTCGCTGTGACGCAGCAGGTGGATGATCACCGGCAGCGAGGCGGTTTCCACGATGTTCTGCGGCGGCGGCTGGCCGTGCTCCAGGAACACCGCATCCAGCCGCGAGCGCAGCACGCTGGCGGCCGGCGGCATGATCCAGCCGTAGTCGACCAGATCGGCGTGGGTGATGCGCGGGCGCCGGGTGAGCGGATGCCCGGCGCGCACGATGACGGCGTGCGGCTCGTCCGCCAGCGGCTCGAAGTCCAGCTCGCCTGCGCCTTCGGGGCCCATGATGCGACCGATGACGATGTCCAGTTGCCCATCCAGCAGCTTGGCGACCAGGGGCCGGCTGTAGTCCATTTCGACCTTGATGAGGATGTCGGGGAAGTCGCGCTTCACCGCCGCAACCGCCTGGGGAACCAGGGTGGTGCCCGGGTTCACTACCGTGCCGATGGACGCCTGGCCCATCCGCCCGCTGCGCAGCGCGGCGATCTCGTCGTGGGCACGACCGATCTCCGACAGCGCGGAGCGCGCCCGGCGGATCAGTACCTGGCCATACCAGGTGGGCTCCACGCCGCGTGCGTGACGCTCGAACAACGGCACGCCCAGCAGGCTTTCCATCTCCGCCAGCAGCTTGGAAGCGGCCGGCTGGGTCATGTTGGCGGCCTCGGCGGCACGCAGCACCGACCGCTGCTCGTACAGGTGCAGCAGCAGGGAAAGGTGGCGGGTTTTCAGGCGCGTGGCGCCGAACCAGCCGGTGGTGGGGTGGACCATGGTCGCCTCCGGGACACGAGCTATTCGCGTGCGGAATAGCCTATGCCAAAAATTTCATTTGTCGTACATAGATGCCCACGCGAGGCTATGCCACGCTTCAAACGCGGGTCGGCGGCCATGGCTGACCGCCCGCGAGGGGAGCCCCGGGGACTGGCCGGTACAGGTCCGCCACGGGACATCCCCACATCCGATCACCGCCGGGAGGAGGGCCCCATGGCGACATCGCAATCCGACGGCACGTCGCGTGCCGGCGCCATCGTCGCGTCCACGCCAGACGGAATCCGCACCCCATGAGCGGCCGACTGTCCGGCAAGGTCGCGCTGGTCACCGGTGCGGCGAGCGGCATCGGCGCGGCAACGGCGCAGGTGTTCGCCCGCGAGGGCGCGACCGTGTTCGGTCTCGACAGACAGACCGCACCCGTCTCCGATGACGGCGTGCAGCACCGCATCGCCGACATCACCGACGCCGGCGCGGTCGACGCCGCTGTGCAGGCGGTACTTGCCGCGCACGGCCGCATCGACGTGCTGGTCAACAATGCCGGTGCCGATGTGTTCTCCGATCCGCTGACGCTGTCCGACGACGACTGGGAACGCTGCCTGTCGCTCAACCTCAAGGGCGCCTGGCACCTGTGCCGCGCCGTGCTGCCGGGGATGCAGGCGCAGGGCGCGGGCAGCATCGTCAACATCGCGTCGGTCCACGGACACAAGATCATCGCCGGCTGCTTCCCGTACCCGGTGGCCAAGCACGGCCTGGTCGGCCTGACCCGCGCGCTCGGCATCGAATACGCCGCGAGCGGGATCCGGGTGAACTCGATCTCGCCGGGGTTGATCCTGGTGCCGCGCGTCGAAGCCTGGTTCGCACGCGAACCGGGCACGCGCGAGCGCCAGACCGACCTGCTGCCGCCCAAGCGCATCGGGATGCCCGAGGAAGTCGCCTACACGGCACTGTTCCTCGCCAGCGACGAAGCGCGCTTCATCAACGCCACCGACATCACCATCGACGGCGGCCGTTCGCAGGTCTACCACGACTGATCCGCATGGACGCCCCTACCCTTCCCTTCGCCCTGCCACTGATCGCGATCCTGCGCGGCATCACGCCGGACGACGTGCCCGCGCACGTGGGCGCGCTGGTGGAAGAAGGCTACGACGCGATCGAGATCCCGGCCAATTCGCCGGACTGGGCGCGCAGCGTGCGCATCGCGGCGGACGCGTTCGGCGGGCACGCGCTGATCGGCGCCGGCACCGTGCTGACGATCGCGGATGCGGATGCATTGCTCGCTGCCGGTGGACGACTGATGGTCACGCCGAATACACGCCCGCCGGTGATCCGGCACGCGGTCGAGCGCGGCCTGCAGGTCGCCGCCGGTGTCGCCACGGCGAGCGAGGCCTTCGACGCGCTCGATGCCGGCGCGCAGCTGCTGAAGCTGTTCCCCGCATCCGTCTACGGACCGGCGATGGTGCGCGCTCTGCGCAGCGTGCTGCCGCCGGTTCCCCTATTCGCCGTCGGTGGCGTCACGCCCGACACCCTCTCCGGCTACCTCTCAGCCGGCTGTCAGGGCGCCGGCATCGGCGGCGAACTCTACAAGCCCGGCCAACCGGTCGAACGCACGCGCGAACACGCGCGGCGTTTCCGGCAGGCCTACCTGGACCACGCCGCATGAAGATCGTCCGCCTCAGCACCTACCATGCCGCACCGCGCTGGTTGTTCCTCAAGGTGGAAACCGACGAAGGCATCACCGGCTGGGGCGAGCCGGTCATCGAAGGTCGCGCGCACGCCGTGGAAGCGGCCGTACACGAACTGTCCGACTACCTGATCGGCCAGGATCCGGCACGCATCAACGATCTGTGGCAGGTGCTCTATCGCGGTGGCTTCTACCGGGGCGGCGCCATCCTGATGAGCGCCATCGCCGGCATCGACCAGGCGCTGTGGGACATCAAGGGCAAGGCGCTGGGCGTGCCGGTGTACCAGCTGCTCGGTGGCCTGGTGCGCAACCGCATGAAGACCTACCGCTGGGTCGGCGGCGACCGCCCCGCCGACATCGTCGCGCAGATGCGGACGTACCAGGCGCAGGGCTTCGACACGTTCAAGTTCAACGGCACCGAGGAACTGAAGCTGATCGACAGCCCGCGCGCGATCGACGCGGCGGTGGCCAAGGTCGCCGCGATCCGCGAAGCGATGGGCGACCGCGTCGACTTCGGCATCGACTTCCACGGCCGTGTCAGCGCGCCGATGGCGCGCGTGCTGCTGCGCGAACTGGCGCCGTTCAAGCCGCTGTTCGTCGAGGAGCCGGTACTGCCCGAGCAATGGGAGTACTACCGCCCGCTGTCCGATGCGACCTCGATCCCGTTGGCCGCGGGCGAGCGCATGTACTCGCGCGCCGAGTTCAAACCGGTGCTCGCCGCCGGCGGACTGGCGATCCTGCAGCCCGACCTGTCGCACGCCGGCGGCATCACCGAGTGCGTGAAGATCGCGGCGATGGCCGAAGCGCATGACGTCGCGCTGGCACCGCATTGCCCGCTGGGCCCAGTGGCGCTGGCGGCGTGCCTGCAGGTGGACTTCGTGTCGCACAACGCGATGCTGCAGGAGCAGAGCATCGGCATCCACTACAACACGGGCGCCGACCTGCTGGACTACGTGCTCAACAAGGAAGACTTCCGCTGCGACGACACCGGCAGCATCGCCGCGCTGCCCAAACCCGGGCTGGGCGTGGAGATCGACGAAGAACGCCTGATCGAAGCGCACCGGCAGCCGCCGCGCTGGCGCAACCCGCTGTGGCGGCATGCCGATGGCAGCGTGGCCGAGTGGTGATGCCGTGACGACGGCGCTGGCGACCCTGGCCGTCGACAGCCGCTGCGCGCTGGGCGAAGGCATCCTGTGGTGCGACCGCCGGCGCGTCCTGTACTGGACCGACATCCTCGCCGCCGAACTGTGGCGGCACGACCCCGACAGCGGGCACACGCATACCTGGTCGCTGCCCGCGCCACTGGGCTGCCTTGCGTTGGCGGAGGACGGACGCCTGCTGCTGGGCCTGGCCAAAGGCCTGTACGCGAGTGATGTCGAAGCGCAGCTGTCCAGCCGCGAACTTTCCCTCGACAAGCTGGCCGACGTCGAAGCCGACGACCCGATGACCCGCGTCAACGACGGCCGCGCGGATCGTCACGGCGGCTTCGTGTTCGGCACGAAGAGCGAACATGCCGACCTGCGCCCGGCCGGCCGCTTCCACCAGTACACGGCCGCGCATGGCCTGCGTGAACTCGCGCTGCCGCACGTGGCCATCCCGAATTCGATCTGCTTCGATGCCACCGGCACGCAGATGTATTTCTGCGACTCGGTGACGCCGCGGATCCTGCATTGCAGCTACGACGCGGCGACCGCCAGCGTGTCCGACATCGCGGTGTTCGTCGAACTCGACGTTCCTGGCGCAGAGCCCGACGGCGCCATCATCGACGACGAAGGCGCGTTGTGGAATGCGCAGTGGGGCGCGGGACGCGTTGTGCGCTACCTGGCGGACGGCCGTATCGATCAGATCGTGCGCGTACCGGTGCCGCAGCCTTCGTGCTGCGTGCTGCGCGAGGACACGCTGTACGTGACCAGCGCACGCGTGGGACTCGATGCGGCCGCGCTCGCCGCTTCACCGATGTCGGGCGGCGTATTCGCGCATCGTGCCGGACGTGTCCTTGCGCGGGCTGTGGACCGGGTGCGCCTGCCATGATCGCCGTCGACTGGGGTACCAGCCGCCTGCGCCTGTACCGGATGGCCGACGACGGCCAGGTCCGCGAGCGCCGTCGCAGCGACCAGGGCGTGATGGCGTGCGCAGGCCACTTCGGCGACGTGCTCGCGCAGGAAATCGCGGGCTGGGACGACACCGACATCCTGTTGTGCGGGATGGTGGGCGGCCGCGGCGGCTGGCACGAGATGCCGTACCTGTCCTGCCCGGCCGGCAACCATGCGCTGGCGCTCGGCATGCAGCGCTTCCATCCGCCCGGCTTCGATGGCCGCACGCTGTGGCTGGTGCCGGGCCTGCGCGACAGCGACTCCGACAGCGTGCCCGACGTCATGCGCGGCGAAGAGACGCAGCTCGCCGCATTGCTCGATGCCCTGCCCGGCGGAACGCATGTCGTCTGCCTGCCCGGCACCCACAGCAAGTGGGTCACGGTGCGCGATGGCCAGGTGCAGCGCATCGCCACCGCGATGACCGGTGAGTTGTTCGCGCTGCTGCGCCAGCACAGCATCCTCGGCCGGCTGATGCCCGCCGGCGATGCGCGCTTCGATGGCTATGCCTTCGACGCCGGCCTGAAGCGCAGCGCCGATGCCGGTGGTCTGCTGCACCACCTGTTCGGCGTGCGCACGATGGGCCTGTTCCAGCAGTTCGCCGAACCGGCGCTGCCTTCGTATCTCTCCGGCCTGCTGATCGGCCACGAGTTGCGTGCGTCGGGCTTGCTCTCGCATGCGCCACGCCCGGCGCAGGTACACCTGATCGGCAACGACCGCCTGCTGGCCTCCTACGCGCACGCACTGACGACCCTGGGCGTCGGCGTGCAGCGCCATCCCGAAGACCTGTCCGCGCGCGGCCTGCATGCGCTGTGGGCACGGCGGACGGCGACCGCCCCCTACTAGAGGAAGAGCGATGCTGAAGTCCTGCACGTGGATGCTGACGGCGTGGTTGATGATCGCTCCCGCATGGGCAGGCGATGCGGTCTTCCGCGAGGTGCGCTATCAAGGCGACGATGGCGGCCCGCCCGTCGCAGCCGGCGAATACCGCAACCCTGTGGTGGCCGGTTTCTATCCGGATCCTTCCGCGATCCGCGTCGGCGACGACTTCTACCTGGTGACCTCCACGTTCGGCTACTTCCCCGGCCTGCCGGTCTTCCACAGTACCGACCTGGTGTCGTGGACCCAGGTGGGCAACGCGATCCATCGCCCCGGCCAGATCAACTACGGCGAGAAGGAAGAACTGACACGCGGCCTGTTCGCTGCCACCCTCGCCCACCACGACGGCACCTTCTACATCGCCAACACCTGCTTCTACTGCGATCGCGGCAACTTCGTGGTGACGGCGAAGCAGCCGGCGGGCCCGTGGTCGGACCCGATCTGGCTCGGCGTCAGCGGCATCGATCCCTCGCTGTTCTTCGACGACGACGGCAGCGCGTGGGTCGTGCACAACGACGTGCCCGACGGGAAGCTCCGCTACGACGGCCATCGCGCGGTCTGGTTGCAGCGTTTCGACTTCGGCAGACGCGAACGCGTCGGCAAGCGCATCCTGCTGGTGGACGGCGGCGCGGATCCGGCGACGAACCCCGAACACGTCGAAGGCCCGCATGTCTTCAAGCACGATGGCTGGTACTACCTGACCGCCGCCGAGGGCGGCACCGGTGAGCAGCATGCGCAGATGGTGTGGCGCAGCCGCGTGCTCACGGGCCCGTACCAACCGTCGCCGTCGAATCCTGCCCTGACCCAGCGCGACCTCGATCCGAAACGAGCCGATCCGGTGACGTCCACCGGCCACGCGCAGTTCGTGAAGCTCAAGGACGGCACGTGGTGGGCGGTGTTCCTCGCCACGCGCCCGTATCGCGGCAACCAGTACAACCTGGGCCGCGAAACCTTCCTGCTGCCGGTGACGTGGAAGGACGGCTGGCCGGTGATCCTGCCGCGCGGCGAACGCGTGCCGATGGTGGTTCGCCGGCCCGACCTGCCGCGCAATGCGCAGCCGCTGCCGACCAGCGGACCGATGGCGTGGATCGAACGCTTCGATGCACCCACGCTGCCGCTGTCGTGGATGACGCTGCATCCGCCGCAGAGCCGCTGGTACGCCACCGGCAAGCACGGCCTGACGATCACCCCGGGCACGATGCCGCTGGGCGCGTTCGGCACCGCACCGGGCCAGCCGTCGTACATCGCCCACCGCGTGCAGCATCACGCGGCCACGCTGGAAACCACGCTCGCCTCGTTCGAGCCCGCGACCGGCGAACTGGCAGGACTCGTACTGCTGCAGAACGAGTACGGCCACTATGTGCTCGGCGTCGAGCGCGACGCACAGGGCCTGGCCGTCTCGCTGTACCGGCGCAGCGGTCGCGAGGGCGCGAAAGAAGGCGATCGCCTGGCGCGCATCCCGCTGGACGAAGGACACGGCCCCGTGTCGCTGCGTTTCCGCCTCGACGGCCCCCGGCTCGATGCGTCGTACGCGATGGCGACTGGCGACTGGAAGAAGGTCGCCACCGGCCTGGACGGCAGCCTGCTGAGTGTGGAGACAGCGGGCGGCTTCATCGGCAACACGTTCGGCCTCTACGCCGTCCGTCGCTGACCGCGCGATCACGGAGTCCGCATGCCAGGCACCTCGCGTCGCGCACTGTTCAAGGCCGGTCTCGCGGGACTGGCCACCTGGCCGCTGTCATCGCGCGCGGTCGCAACCCCAACGTGCGCGCCTGCGCCGCCCGCGCACGCCACCGGCGTCGAAGGCCAGCGCAAGGCCGACCTCGGCGACGGCACTTATCTCAATCCCATCGTCGCCGGCGATCGTCCCGATCCCACGATCCTCAAGGACGGCGACGACTACTACATGACGTTCTCGTCGTTCGATGCCTATCCCGGCCTGGTGATCTGGCACTCGACCGATCTCGTGAACTGGACGCCGCTCGGCCCCGCGCTGCGTACGCACGTGGGCACGGTGTGGGCCGTCGATCTCTGCAAGCATGGCGACCGCTACTTCATCTACCTGCCTTCGTTGGCGAAAGGCGGGGCGTGGAAGATCCACGTGATCTGGGCCGACGACATCCGCGGCCCGTGGAGCGAACCGGTCGACCTGCGCATCGATGGCTGCATCGATCCGGGCCACGCGGTCGGCGAAGATGGCCGGCGCTATCTGTTCGTCAACGGCATCCGCAAGGTGCGGCTCACCGACGATGGCCTGGCGACCGACGGCACGCTGGAGCACGCATACAGCCCGTGGCGTTATCCGGGCGACTGGATCACCGAGAACTTCGCGCCGGAAGGCCCCAAGCTGACGCGCCGCGGCGACTGGTTCTATCTGGTCACCGCGGTGGGCGGCACCGCCGGCCCGGTCACCGGCCACATGGTGATCGCCGCACGCTCGCGTTCGATCCACGGACCGTGGGAGCACTGCCCGCACAATCCCCTGGTGCGCACGCTGAGTGATGCGGAACCCTGGTGGTCGCGCGGCCACGCGACGCTGGTCGAAGGCCCCGCAGGCGATGGGTGGATGGTCTACCACGGCTACGAGAACGGCTATCGCACACTCGGCCGGCAGACGCTGCTGGAGCCGATCGAATGGACGGACGATGGCTGGTTCCGTGCGCGCGGCGGTGATCTGTCGACTGCGTTGCCACTGCCGCGCGGCGGCAAGGCCAGCGTCGCCGGCGTGGCGCTGTCGGACGACTTCTCGACCGACCGGCTCGGCACGCAATGGGCCTTCCATGCACCGCGACCGGATGAGATGCGCCGCGTGCGATATGGCGCGAAGTTCCTCCGCCTCGCCGGCGCCGGTAGCTCGCCCGCCGACGGCAGCCCGTTGGCCTGCATCGTCGGCGACCGCGCCTATCAGGCCGAGGTCACGCTGACGTTGATCGAGGGCGGCGAAGGTGGCCTGCTGCTGTTCTACAACCCGAAGGCGTTCGTCGGCCTGGGCTTCACCGAGGCAGGGCTGCGCGTGTTCCAGTACGCGGACGAGCAGACGTGGGCGCGGCAGTCGGTGCCCACGCAACGCGTGCACCTCCGAGTGACCTACGATCATCATGTGGTGACCTGGCATCACTCGCATGACGATGGCCACCACTGGACGCGACTGGACACGCGCATGGAGGTGTCCGGCCTGCACCACAACGTGTTCGGCGGCTTCCTCAGCCTGCGCATCGCGCTGTACAGCGCCGGCCCGGGCGCGGTGGAGTTCAGCGATTTCCGCTACCGCGCCCTCGCTCCGTAGCGTCGAGCTTGCTCGACTGCTTTGCGGTCCGGCCACAAGGAGCAGCGGAGCAAGCTCCGCTCTACGGCTTGACGGACGTTTCGCACGTCAGCCGGGGTCATGGTGGAAGTGCCGTTTGAACGGCACCTCGTCGTGCTTCGGCACGTCCAGTTCCTGCGCGTAGCGATGGCCGGCGTACACCGCGTGCGCGATCAGGCCCGGTGCCAGCGCGTCGCCGATGCAGGACACGCTGCGTACGCCTGCATCCGCCCATTCGGCTTCCCGCGTCTTCAGTGCCTGGTAGAGCGTATCGTCCGGCAGCCGCGATGTGACCACCACGACCGCATCGCAGTCGAGCGAAGACGCTGCACCGCTCCACACCTGTTCCAGCGCTAACGCGGTACCGGTGTATCCGGCAACCATGTGCGAAACGCATTGCGCCACGCCCAGCTCGGCCATGCGCCACTGGATGTGGCGGTAGTCCAGCGTGTTCGCGCTCCATGAGGCGATGGTGTCGTCCGGCGTAAGCAAGGTGACCTCGCAGCCGCGCAGGCGCAGCGCCTCGGCGACGACGCTGGCGGTATAGAAGTAGTCGTCGTCGTAGACCACCACGCTGCCTTCCGGCCAGCGGCCGTCCATCAGGTCGTCCGGGGTGAAGACACACGGGTTGCCGGTGAAGTCCGCGATGCCGAGCCCATGCGTTCGGCCGGACCCGTCGCGGCGCCAATGGCAGCCGGTGGCAATGACGACGTGGTCGGCGCCGAAATCGAGCACGTCCTGCGCGGTGAGCGCGGAGTCCAGATAGGTGCTGACGTTCGTCAGTTTGCCGAGCTGCCCCAGCCGCCAGTCGCGCACACGCGCCCATTCGGCCAGCCCCGGCAGGCGTGCTTCGCGGGTCACGCGCCCGCCCAGTTCGCGGCGCGCTTCCGCCAGGTGCACCTCGTAGCCGCGCTGGCCCAACGCGCGCGCGGCTTCCAGTCCGGCAGGCCCGCCCCCTACGACGAGCACGCGGGCTTCGCTCGCTTTCGTGGCGATGCGCTCCGGATGCCAACCCTTGCGCCATTCCTCGCCCATGCTCGGGTTCTGCGTGCAGCGGATCGGCGAGATCGTCATGTCGCCGGAGACGCAGATGTTGCAGCCGATGCACTCGCGGATGTCGTCAACGCGGCCTTCCTCGATCTTGCGTGGAAGGTAGGGATCGGCGATCGAGGGCCGCGCCGCGCCGATCAGGTCGATCACGCCACGCCGGATCTGCGAGACCATCGTGTCGGGCGAGGTGAATCGGCCCACGCCGACCACCGGTTTTGTCGTCGTCTCGCGGACGAAATCGATGAAGGGTTCCTGCGCGCCTTCGTGGGCGAAGCGCGAGGGCACCGAATCGTTGTACCAGGCCGCCACGTTGACGTCCCACAGGTCGGGGATCTCGGCCAGCATCCCGACGATGTCCTGCGCTTCGGCCAGCTCCACGCCACCCGGCCCCAGCAGTTCCTCGGTGGCGAAGCGCAGCGCGACGGCGCAGCGATGGCCGACCGCCTCGCGCGTATCCTGCAGCACCTCGCGCAGCAGGCGCACGCGGTTCTCCAGCGAGCCGCCATAGGCATCACTGCGCTGGTTGCGGCGACGCTGCAGGAAATGCATCGGCAGCGACAGGTCGTGCGCGGCGTAGACGTAGGTGATGTCCATGCCCGCCCTCATGCCGCGCACCGCCGCCTCACGGTGCCAGCGGCGGTACTCGGCGATGTCGTGCAGGTCCATCGCGCGGGCCTGCGAGGGATAGCCGTACTTGGATGGCTGGTGCGATGGCGCCAGCAGCACTTCGCGCGAGTAGAGGTTGGAGGCGGTTGGTCCGTTGTGCGACAACTCGAGTGCCGCCAGCGCGCCATGCGCGTGCACCTTGTCGCACATCAAGGCGAGCGCCGGAATATCGCGGTCGTCCCACAGGCGCGCTTCGACGTAAGGCGTGAGATCGCTGCTGGGATGGATCTCGCACTCTTCCGTCGACACCACGCCCCACCCGCCCTCGGCCTTCACCTCGCGCATGGCCGCATGCGCCAGCGGCATCGCATGGCCCATGCCGTTGCAGTGCGGCACCTGGAAGAAGCGGTTCTTCGTCGTCACCGGGCCGATGCGGACCGGTTCGAAGAGGATGTCGTAGCGCGGATCACGCATGGGGCACCGCGTTGCCTGGGCGACGGCGCAAGAAGAAGTACAGCGGCAGGCCGGCGACCATCAACGCCAGCGCCAGCCAGAATGGCTGCGCACCCATCCCGATGAACGCGAACACCGTGTAGACCGTACCGAGCACGGCCGCGACCAGCAGGTCGCGCCCTGCATCGCGATGGCCGCGCCACCACAGCACGCCCAAGGCCAACGAGCATCCCAGGTACAACGGCAGATTGGCGGCGGTCACCACCGTGCTGAGGAAGGTGAAGCCCGCCACCGCGGACTCGCTGTAGTTCATCAGCACCATCACGCTTGCCAGCAATGCGGTGAGCACCAGGGCACCGGTAGGTGCGCCGAAGCGGTTGGTCCGCGCAAATACCTTCGGCATCGTTCCGTTGTCGGCCATGGTGCGCATCATCTCGCCGCTCAGCAGCGTCCAGCCGTTCAACGCGCCCAGGCCGCTGACGACGACGAACAGCGCGATCCACCGTCCGGTTCCCTCGCCGGCAAAACGCTCCATCACCAGCGCGAACGGCGCGCTGGACTGGGCCAGTTCCGCGTGCGGCAGCAACAGCAACGGCACGGCGGACACCACCAGGTAAATGGCAGCCGTGATGAACGTCCCGATCAGCGTCGCACGGGGAATGGTGCGGCCGGGATCGGCGACTTTCGCGGCGGGTATGGTCGCCGACTCGATGCCCAGCATCGCGAACAACGCCAGCGTCGATGCCGCCATCGCATCACCCAGGCTGATCGGCTTCGCGGGTGGATGCGCGGCGAACGCGCCTGGCGAATCGAGCAGCATCCATGCACCCAGGCCGGCCACGGCCAGCATCGGCAGCAGTTTCATCACCGTGGTCACCACCTGGACGCGGCCACCACTGCGCACGCCGAACAGATTGACCCCGACGAACAGCCACAGCGTGCACAGGCTCAGTACGGCGGCCGGCACGCGCGCCAGCGCCGGGAAAATCGCGGTGGCGTAGCCGACGACGCCGGTGGCGAGCGCGGCGAGGGTGATCCAGTTCGACACCCAGTACGACCACAGCACCGCGTAGGCCGGCAGGCCGCCCAGCGTCTCCCGCACGTAGCCATACGGTCCGTCCGCCAGCGGCAGCAGGCGCGCCAGCCGCGCCAGCACCCGTGCCAGCGCGACGCAGCCGAGTACGGTGATGCCCCACCCCAGCAGCGCGTTGTAGCCCAATGGCGCCATCGAAGCGGGCAGCACGAAGATGCCCATGCCGATGGTGTTGCCCACCACCAGCGCGGTACAGGTCCAGAAGCCGATCTTCCTGCCGTCGCGTGGCTGCATGCGGCGTCAGTCCCGTGCCACCGGCACGCCGGCCTTCAGCACGCCGCGCACCTGCTGCAGGCAGGCGATGTCGGTCAGCGGATCGCAGGCCAGCGCGACCAGATCGGCGGCCTTGCCCGGGGTGATCGAGCCGAGTTCCTTGTCCTTGCGCAGCAGTCGCGCCGACTCCAGCGTCGCCGCGCGGATGGCCTGCAGCGGCGTCATGCCGTAGCGGACCATGTAGACGAACTGGCGCGCATTGTCGCCATGCGGATAGACGCCGCTGTCGGTGCCGTAGGCGATGTTGACGCCGGCGGCGACGGCCTTGCGGAAGCCTGCACGCTGCGCTTCGGTCGTGTCCAGGTTCTTGCGCAGGACCTCGGCGGACCAGCCATCGCGCCGGCCGACCGTATCGATATAGTCGCCGTTGTAGATGTCGGCGACCAGGAACGTGCCGTGCCGCTTCATCAGCGCAATGGCCTCGTCGTCCATCAGCGAGCCATGTTCGATCGAGCGGACGCCGGCACGCACCGCGCGCTTGATGCCTTCCGCGCCGTGCGCATGCGCGGCGACGAAGCTGCCGCGACGTTCGGCTTCTTCCACGGCGGCCCGGATCTCGGCTTCGGTGTACTCGGACTGTCCGGGCTCGGTGCCGTCGGCGAGTACGGCGCCGGTGGCGATCAGCTTGATGAAGTCGGCGCCCGCGTCGAGGATCTCGTTCACGCGCCGGCGGACCTCGGCTTCGTTGTCGGCGATCCCGCGCCGGAAGGTGTCGGGTACCTGCATGCCCGCAGGCAGGCCGGTGATCTCGCCACCGCCTCCGGTGACGGTGACATACGCACCGGCGACGAACATGCGCGGCCCCGGCACCAGGCCGGCGTTGACTGCGTCGCGCAACTGCACGTCGGCGAAGCCGCGATACACCCCGACATCGCGCGCGGTGGTGAAGCCGGCCTGCAGGGTCGCCCGGGCATTGTGCGCGCCGATGAAGGCATCGCGCGCAGCGTTGCTTCTCAACGGCGTCGCAGGATCGCCGTATGTCTCGTCGGCCAGGTGCGTGTGCATGTCCATCAGGCCGGGCACGACCGTCAGCGCGGACCAGTCGAGGACAGGGATCTTTGGATCGACGGCCTTCGTCGGCGGTGCGATCGACACGATGCGTCCGTCGCGCACCAGGATCTCGCGATCGGCGAGCATGCGCCCTGCTTCCACATCGAGCACGTGCCCCGCACGGATCAGCAGATCCTGCGCGCTGGCCGGCGAAGCGATGGCGACCAGCGCAAAGACGGAGGCGAGGACAAGGCGGTCACGCATCGCCATAGGCCGCCCTCAGGAGCGTGTGGAAATGCCAGACGCCGCTCTCGCGCTTCGGGCACAGCCGGCCGGCGTCGTAGAAGCCGGACGCCAGGCCACGCTGCACCGCCTCGCAGATGCGGATGTCCTCGTCCTGCACTTCGTCGCTGAAGGCCTGGTCGTTGGCGATGCGCGCCAGCGCGGCATCGTCCTGCGCGTAGTAGTAGTCGAACTCCACCCGGCACCGGTCCGGCCCGAGCGGCAGAATGCGGTTGGTCTGCAACCGGCCCGGCATGATGTTGAGCATCACGTTCGGGTAGACGAAGTAGTAGAACGCATCGCCGTCGCCATAGATGTCGCCGCTGTTGCGCAACGGCGAATGTTGCAGCGAATGCCAGGGGAACAGTTCGGTGTCGTAGGCGCGGTAGTCGAGCACCTTCGACAACCCGGGATGCACGTGCGGCAGGTGGTAGCCCTCGAGGAAGTTGTCCACGTAGACCTTCCAGTTGCACGCGATGTCGTAGCTGTCGCGGCGCTGGAAGTGCATCGCGGCCAGGTCGATCGGCGCGATACGTTCGGCGATGCCGGCGTAGACCTCCTCGAACGGTGGTGCGCCCTCGTGAAGGGCGACGAACACCAGCCCCTGCCAGACATGCACGCGCAACGGCGGCAGGCGGATGTCATTGACGTCGAAATCGGCGGCGCCCTGCATCTCGGGCGCGCTGCGCAGTTGGCCTTCCAGCGTGTAGGTCCAGCCGTGGTACTTGCAGTGCAGCGCGCGGGCGCCCTTGCCGTTGCACAGCGCAAGGGGGCCGGCGCGATGGCGGCACACGTTGGGGAAGGCGCGCAGCACGCCATCCTGGCCGCGCACCACCAGCACGGGCACCCCGCCGACCTGGTCCACGACATGGTCGCCCGGCTCGGCCAGCTGTCCCTGGTGCGCCACCAGTTGCCAGCTGCGATGGAAGACCGCGCCCTGCTCCATCGCCAGCATGGCCTCGCCGGCGTAGTAGCGGGCGGGCAATGCCCGGGCGCGGTCGAGGGAGAGGGGAAGGGCGGTGTCCGGCATGGCGTTCCCGTCGGGAGGTATCGCCCGGCCTTGCTGCCGCCGGGCATGCGCCAAGCCTAAGCGGTGGACGGGGGTCCGGCACAGCCCCCTGCCGCACCATCATGCACCTCCATCCCGCACCCCGCGCACCCGCACGGTGCAGATGCCCCAGGCGAAAGTTTGATTACTTTCTGCGAAGCAAAAAAGCGTGCATTCCAGCGTGTTCGCGCTCTATCCAGCACCCCCGGTTCGCCTATAGATTGGAGGCGAGGGATACGCCACCACAACGGGATACCGGATTGGCTCGACCGATGGCCGACTGCGCATGCATCACCGTCCTGCTGCACGGAGACGGTGCATGAACGCGGTCGCCAGCCCGAGCGGCACGCTGCAGACCGCGCTGGACCATGCGCGCCAGCTGCTGGCCATCGATCCCGCAATGGCCGCCCAGCAGGCCGACGAGATCATCCGCGTGGTCGGACGCCACCCGATGGCGCTGCTGGTGCTTGCCGCCTCGCACCGGGTGCGCGGCCAACTGCCCCACGCGCTCGACGTGCTGGAGCCGCTGGTCCGCGAACACCCGCAATGGCCGCTGGCGCATCTCGAACATGGCCTCGTGCTGGGCCGTGCCGGGCGCGGGGGCGATGCCGTTCCCGCGCTGCGACGCGCGCTGGCGCTGAAGCCCGATCTGCCACAGGCGTGGCGCGAGCTTGGCGACCATCTTTCCGCGATGGGCGACATCGACGGCGCGGCAGATGCGTACCTGCAACATACGCGTCACTCCACGCGCGATCCGGACCTGATGCAGGCCGCCGCCGCACTCGCCGACAACCGGATACCCGAAGCGGAAGCGCTGTTGCGTGCGCGCCTCAAGCGCACACCGACCGACGTGGCGGCCATCCGCATGCTGGCCGAAGTCGCGGCGCGCGTCGGACAAGGCGAGGATGCCGAGGCGCTGCTTGCCCGCTGCCTGGACCTGGCACCCGACTTCCACGCGGCACGCCAGAACTTCGCGCTGGTGCTGCACCGGGCCAACAAGCCGGAAGAAGCGCTGCGGCAGATCGATCGATTGCTCGCGCACGAGCCGGACAATCCCGCCCACCTCAACCTGAAGGCGGTCGTGCTGTGCCGCATCGGCGATTACGAACCGGCCCTGGCGCTGTATGACCGCGTGCTGGCGTCGTACCCGCGCCAGTCCCGGATATGGATGAGTTACGGCCACGCGCTGAAGACAGCCGGCCACACCGCGCGCGCGATCGACGCGTACCGCCAGGCGCTGGCGCTGGAACCGGGTGCCGGCGAAGTGTGGTGGAGCCTGGCCAACCTGAAGACGTTCCGCTTCAGCGACGATGACATCGCGCTGATGCATGCACAGCGCGCACGCGCCGACCTCGCCGATGAAGATCGCCTGCACCTGGATTTCGCACTGGGCAAGGCGCTGGAAGATGCGGGCGACTACGCCGCGTCGTTCACCCACTACCGCGACGGCAATGTGCTGCGCGGCACGCAACTCGGCTACAGCGCCGACGACACCACGGCCCGCGTGTCGCGACTGCGCGCTGCGCACACTGCTGCCTTCTTCGCACAGCGCACAGGACTGGGGTGCGAGGCAGCCGATCCGATCTTCATCGTCGGCATGCCGCGCGCCGGCTCGACACTGCTGGAGCAGATCCTGTCCAGCCACTCCGCCGTGGAAGGCACGATGGAGCTGCCCGACATCACGTCCATCACGCGCGACCTGCGCGAACAGGCACGGGCGGGCGGCACCGACACGTACCACGACCTGCTGGCGACGCTCGACGGCGATGCGCTGCGCGCGCTCGGCCAGCGCTACCTGGACACGACCCGCATCCACCGCAAGTCCGGGCGCCCGTTCTTCATCGACAAGATGCCGAACAACTTCGCCCACACCGGCCTGATCCACCTGATGCTGCCGAACGCGAAGATCATCGACGCGCGGCGGCATCCTCTGGCCTGCTGCTTCTCGGGCTACAAGCAGCATTTCGCTCGCGGCCAGGGCTTCAGTTACGGGCTGGAGGACATTGGTCGCTATTACCACGACTACGTGGCGCTGATGGCGCACTACGACGCGGTGCTGCCCGGGCGCGTGCACCGGGTGATCTACGAACAGTTGGTGGACGACACCGAGGCCGAGGTGCGCCGCCTGCTGGACTATTGCGGGTTGCCGTTCGAAGACGGCTGCCTGCGCTTCTTCGAGAACGCGCGGCCGGTACGCACCGCCAGTTCCGAACAGGTCCGCCAGCCGATCTACCGCGATGGCGTGGATCACTGGCGGCATTACGAACCGTGGCTGGAGCCGCTGAAGAACGCCTTGGGGCCCGTGTTGGGCGCCTATCCGGCGGTTCCGGACTTCACGGAGGCCTGCAACACCCCCGATTGACCGTCATCACTGGAGAGAGGTGAGCTGGATGAGTACGCGCAACAGAAGAAAACCCGGGCGGCGTGATCCGTCGACCCTGGCGAGGTTCCCGTTGACCGCCGCGATCTACCTGGCCTTCGGCGCCACCGCCATGGCCCAGGACGCGCCCGCCACGCCGCCTGCCGAGGGCGAACGCGCGGCGGCCACGCTGGACACCATCACGGTGACCGCGCAGAAGCGCGTGGAGAACCTGCAGGAGGTGCCGATCAGCATCCAGGTGCTGGGTACGGAACAGTTGAAGAACCTCAACGTCACCGACTTCGACGACTACGTGAAGTACCTGCCCAGCGTGTCGTACCAGTCGGCCGGACCAGGCTTTGCGCAGATCTACATGCGTGGCGTGGCCAGCGGCGGCGACGGCAACCACTCGGGTTCGCTGCCCAGCGTGGGCGTGTACCTCGATGAACAGCCGGTCACCACCATCCAGGGGCCGCTGGACATCCACATCTACGACATCGATCGCGTCGAGTCGCTGGCCGGTCCGCAGGGCACGCTGTACGGCGCCAGTTCGCAGGCCGGCACGCTGCGCATCATCACCAACAAGCCCGACCCGACCGGCTTCGCCGCGGGTTACGGACTGGAAGTGAATAGCGTCAGCAACGGCGGCATCGGCCACGTGGCCGAGGGCTTCGTCAACCTGCCGTTGAACGAACGCGCGGCGATCCGCCTGGTAGCGTGGAACAAGCACGATGCCGGCTACATCGACAATGTGTACGGCACCCGCACCTTCCCGTCGTGGGACGCGGATTCCGGCGGCAACGGCACCATCGACAACGCGGACCGGGTGAAGAAGGACTACAACGAGGTCGACACCACCGGCGCGCGTCTTGCGCTGAAGGTGGACCTCAACGACAGCTGGTCCATCACGCCGACGATCATGGGGCAACAGCAGAAGGCGAAGGGCGCGTTCGCCGTGGACCCGCAGGTCGGCGACCTGGCGCTGACGCACTTCTACCCGGAAAGCTCGGACGACCGATGGTGGCAGGCGGCGCTGACGGTGGAAGGCAAGATCGGCAACTTCGACCTGACCTACGCCTTCGCCCGGCTCAATCGCGACGTCGACGTGGAGCAGGACTACAACGACTACGCGTTCTGGTACGACACGCTGGCGGCGTATGGCGCCTACACGTGTTCCGACTTCGATCCGGACAGCTTCACCTGCGCGCCCGGCTCGCTGGTCAATCCGTCGCAGTACATCCAGGGCGTGGACGGCTACAAGAAGACCAGCCACGAGCTGCGCATCGCGTCGCCGACCGAGAACCGCTTCCGCTTCGTCGCCGGCGTGTTCATGCAGGACCAGGAACACGACATCGAACAGCGCTACAAGATCGATGGCCTTTCGCCCGTGCAGTCGGTCACCGGCTGGCCCGACACCATCTGGCTCACCAAGCAGCTGCGCCAGGACAAGGACAAGGCGGTGTTCGGCGAACTGAGCTTCGACATCACCGACAACCTGACCGCCACGGCGGGCGCACGCTGGTTCGAGGTCGACAACAGCCTGCAGGGCTATTTCGGCTTCGCCGACTGGGGCTGGGTGTCCAGCTACGGCGAGGCGGCGTGCCCCGATGGCGCGCCGACCTTCAATGGCGCGCCGTGCAGCTTCTTCGACAAGCGGGTGAAGGAGAACGGCCACATCGGCCGCGTCAACCTGACCTGGCGCATCAACGACACCAAGATGATCTACGGCACCTGGTCGGAGGGCTTCCGTCCCGGCGGCATCAACCGTCGCGGCACGCTGCCACCGTACCTGTCGGACTACCTGACCAACTACGAGTTCGGCTGGAAGACCACGTGGGCCGACAACCGCCTGTCCTTCAACGGCTCGGTGTTCCGGCAGGACTGGGAGGACTTCCAGTTCTCCATCCTGGGTGCGAACGGCCTGACCGAGATCAAGAACGCCAACCAGGCGAAGATCAACGGCGCCGAAGCGTCGCTGGCGTTCGCAGCCACCTACAACCTGCAGCTGACAGCGGGCGCGGCGTTCTACGATGCGGAACTGACCGAGAACTACTGCGGCTTCACCGACGACGACGGCAATCCGGTCACCGAGTGCGCCGATCCCGAAGCACCGACGGGCACGCAACTGCCGGTCACGCCGAAGTTCAAGGGCAACCTGACCGCGCGCTACACGTTCGACGTGGCGGGTGGCGAAGCCTTCCTGCAGGGAGCGGTGGTGCACGTGGGCGAACGCACGTCGGACCTGCGCATCGCCGAACGCGAGATCCTCGGCGACCTGGACGCCTACACCACGGTGGATGTGTCGGCCGGCTTCCGCCGCAGCAACTGGAAGGTCGACGTGTATGTGAACAACCTGTTCGACGAACGCGGCGAACTCAACCGCTTCACCCAATGCGCGGAGTCGGTGTGCGGCGCGGCGGGTGTGGTACCCGAGTATCCGAACGGACAGGTCTACACGGTGGTGTCGCAACCCCGGACGATCGGGGTGCGGTTCTCGCAGGAGTTCTGACGCACCACGCGCCGGAACATGGCAAAGAAAAGCCCCGGTGCGAACCGGGGCTTCTTCTTTGTAGGAGGCGCTGAACGGTCAGTCGTCGCGTGCGCTGGCCTCGCGATCATTCTCGCGCATCTCGTACCACATGCCGTTGAGGATGGCGAAGCTGGCCGCCAGTCCGGCGCCAAGGATCCAGCTGAAGTACCACATACGGAATCCTCCTCAGTACGCGTTCGGGTTGCGCCCCATGCCGTCCTGGTCGACCTTGCCGCGCAGCACGCGGAAGACCCAGGCGGTATAGAGCAGGATGATGGGCAGGAAGAACGCCGTCGCCAGCAGCATGATGAACAACGTCATGTGACTGGACGAGGCATCCCACAGGGTCAGGCTGGAACCGGGTTGCGTGGATGACGGCAGCAGGAACGGGAACGTCGCCACGCCTTCGGTCAGGATGATGCCGATGATGCTGATCGACGAGGCCAGGAACGCCAGCCCCGCGCGCCCCATGCGCAGAAGCAAGGCACTCAGCAGCGCACCTGCAACACCCAGCGCCGGCAGCAACCAAGTGATCGGCCACCTCGCGTAGTTGTCCATCCATGCACCGGGCTGCGCCACCGCGATCTTGGCAAGCGGGTTCGAGGGACCGGCGGTATCCATCGCGACCTGCAACGCATAGCCGTCGATGCGCGCGACCCAGAGGCCGCCGATCACGAACAGTATCGCTGTCGCCACCGCGGCGATGCTGCCGTAGCGCCGCGCGCGCTCGGCGATCGCGCCGGACGTCTTCATCGCCAGCATGCCGGCGCCATGCATGACCAGCATCGACACGCTGACCAGGCCACACAGCAACGCGAACGGCGTCAGCAGGCCGAACAGCCCGCCTTCGTAGAAGATCCGCAGCGTCTCGTCGAAATGGAACGGCACGCCGAGCAGCACGTTGCCCATCGCCACGCCGAACACCAGCGCCGGCACCACCCCGCTGACGAACAGCGCCCAGTCCCACGCGGTCCGCCAGCGCGGATCGGGCACCTTGCTGCGGAACTTGAACCCGACCGGCCGCAGGATCAACGCGAACAGGATCAGGAACATCGCGATGTAGAACCCGGAGAAGCTCACGGCATACAGCGGCGGGAACGCCGCGAAGATGGCGCCGCCGCCGAGGATCAGCCACACCTGGTTGCCTTCCCAGACCGGGCCGATGACGTTCAGCACGATGCGGCGTTCCTCATCGGTACGGGCCACCGCGGGCAGCAGGGTCGCGATGCCCAGGTCGAAGCCGTCCATCACCGCGAAGCCGATCAGCAGGATGCCCAGCAGCAGCCACCAGATCAGGCGCAGCGTGGCGTAGTCGAGGGGAATCGTGTCCATGGTCGTCTCCCGTCAGCCCGCCGGGGCCGGTTGTGGTACGCCTTCCGCATCGGGCTGCGGTTCCGACAGGTGCTCGGGTCCCTTGAGGATCAGCTTCCGCATCAGCCAGACCTCGATGATGGCGAGCACGGTGTAGATCAACACGAACCCGGTGAGCGTGATCAGGATCTGGTGGAGCTTCAGCCCGGACGCCGCCAGGAACGTCGGCAGCACGCCGTCGATGATCCACGGCTGCCGTCCGTACTCCGCGATCAGCCAGCCGGCTTCGATCGCCAGCCACGGCAGCGGCAGGCTCCAGAACGCCACTTTCAGGAACCACCGGTAACGGTCCAGCCGCTGCCGGCTGGCGAGGTAGAACGCGACCGTGAAGAACGCGATGAAATAGAACCCCAGTCCCGCCATCAGGCGGAAGCTCCAGAACAGCGGCGCCACGTGCGGAATCGTGTCGTGCGCGGCTTTCACGATTTCCTCCTCGGTCGCGTTGCCGATGTCTTCGCGATACCGCTTGAGCAACAGGGCGTGGCCGATGTCGCGCCAGTGCGCCTCGAAGATATAGCGCGCCGTACCGTCGTTGCGGTTCGCGCGCAGCTTCTGCAGCGCCTCGTAGCCCATCAGGCCATTGCGGATGCGGCCCTCGGCGCGTTCGACGAGATCCAGGATGCCCGGCATCTCGGTGTTGAACGAGCGCGTGCCGATCAGCCCCATGACATACGGAATGTGCAGCGCGTAGTGGTTGGTCTGGTTCTTCTGGTCGGGGATCGCGAAGGCATTGAAGCCGGCGGGCGCGGGCTCGGTCTCCCACATCGCCTCGATGGCGGCCAGCTTCATCTTCTGGTGTTCGCTGGTGGCGTAGCCGCTCTCGTCGCCCAGCACGACGACCGACAATGCCGCGGCCAGTCCGAAGCTGGCGGCGACCGCCATCGAGCGCTTGGCGAAGTCGGCGTTGCGGCCGCGCAGCAGGTAGAACGCGCTGATCGCCATGACGAACATCGCACCGGTCACGTAGCCCGCACTTACCGTGTGCACGAACTTCGCCTGCGCCACCGGATTGAAGATCACCGCCATGAAGTCGGTGATCTCCATGCGCATGGTCTCGGGATTGAAGACGGCGCCGACCGGGTTCTGCATCCAGCCGTTGGCGACCAGGATCCACAGCGCGGAGAAGTTCGACCCCAACGCGACCAGCCAGGTCACCACCAGGTGCTGCACCTTGCTCAGCTTGTCCCAGCCGAAGAAGAACAGGCCGATGAAGGTGGCCTCCAGGAAGAACGCCATCAGGCCTTCGATGGCCAGCGGCGCGCCGAAGATGTCGCCCACGTAGTGGCTGTAGTAGGACCAGTTCATGCCGAACTGGAACTCCATGACGATGCCGGTGGCCACGCCCATGGCGAAGTTGATCCCGAACAGGGTGCCCCAGAACAGCGTCATGCGCCGCCAGATGTCGCGCCCGGTCATGACGTAGACGCTTTCCATGATGGCGATCATGAAGGAGAGCCCGAGCGTCAGCGGGACGAACAGGAAGTGGTACATCGCGGTCAGCGCGAACTGCAGCCGGGACAGTTCGACAACGGTCATGTCGGGCATGGGGGAGCTCCTGGGACCTTGCAGGGGATTCTAGACCCGTCCGTCGGGCCGAGGGGCGCGACCTTGTGTCGCACCCCGTGCGCGCGCCTATCCTCCATCCTTTCGCCCTCCCTCGGGGACAGTCGGGGGGCTTGATCAGGATCAATGCGGTCCCGGCACTCCGGGCCCGAGAATTCCTTCGTGGAAAACCAGGAGAGGCCGCGTGCAAAGCGTGCAGGGGACTTATAACGACAAGGTGGTGCGGCAGTTCACGGTGATGACCGTGGTCTGGGGCATCGTGGGGATGCTGGTCGGCGTGCTGATCGCCGCCCAGCTGTACTGGCCGGCGCTGAACTTCGACGTGCCGTGGCTCAGCTACGGGCGGCTGCGCCCGCTGCACACCAACGCGGTGATCTTCGCGTTCGGTGGCTGCGCGCTGTTCGCCACCAGCCTGCACGTGGTGCAGCGGACCAGCCACGTGCGGCTGCTCTCCGACAAGCTGGCCGCCTTCGTGTTCTGGGGCTGGCAGCTGGTGATCGTGTTGGCGGCTGTCTCGTTGCCGCTGGGCCTGACCCAGGGCAAGGAATACGCCGAACTGATCTGGCCGATCGACGTGCTGATCGCGGTGGTCTGGGTGTCCTACGCGGTGCTGTTCTTCGGCACCATCGCCAAGCGTGCGGTCAAGCACATCTACGTGGCCAACTGGTTCTTCGGCGCCTACATCATCGCGGTGGCGCTGCTGCACATCGTCAACAGCCTGGCGCTGCCGAGTGGCCTGCTGCATTCCTACCCGATCTACAGCGGCGCCGTCGACGCGATGGTGCAGTGGTGGTACGGCCATAACGCGGTGGGCTTCTTCCTGACCGCCGGCTTCCTGGGGATGATGTACTACTTCGTGCCGAAGCAGGCCGGTCGCCCGGTCTACTCCTACCGCCTGTCGATCGTGCACTTCTGGGCGCTGATCGCCATCTACATGTGGGCCGGCCCGCACCACCTGCACTACACCGCGCTGCCGGACTGGGCGCAGAGCCTGGGCATGGTGTTCTCGCTGATCCTGCTGGCCCCCAGCTGGGGCGGCGCCATCAACGGCGTGATGACGCTGTCGGGGGTGTGGCACAAGCTGCGTACCGACCCGATCCTGAAGTTCCTGATCGTCTCGCTGTCGTTCTACATGATGTCGACCTTCGAAGGTCCGATGATGTCGATCAAGACGGTCAACTCGCTGAGCCACTACACCGACTGGACCATCGGCCACGTGCATGCCGGTGCGCTGGGCTGGGTGGCGATGATCACCATCGGTTCGGTCTACGCGATGCTGCCCAAGCTGCTGGGCCGCGAGCAGATGTTCTCGGTCAAGGCCATCGACACGCACTTCTGGCTGCACACCCTGGGCGTGGTGTTCTACATCGCCTCGATGTGGATCGCCGGCGTGATGCAGGGCCTGATGTGGCGCGCCACCAATGCCGACGGCACGTTGACCTACAGCTTCGTCGAAGCGCTCAACGCCACCTATCCCTACTACCTGGTCCGCCTGGGCGGCGGCCTGCTGGTGTTCACCGGCATGTTGATCATGGCCTGGAACACGTGGAAGACCTTCCAGGCCGCCAAGTCCACCGCGCCGCAGCCGATCCTGGCGCCCGATGCCAGCCAAGCGCGCGCCTGAGGAACCGACGACATGAGCAAGAATTCAAACGCACACGAGAAAGTCGAGAAGAACGTCGGCCTGATGGCGGTACTGATCGCGGTGGCGGTGTCGTTCGGCGGCCTGGCCGAGATCGTGCCGCTGATGTTCCAGGCCGAGGCGATCAAGCCGCTGGAAGGCGTGAAGCCCTACCCGGCCCTGCAACTGGCCGGCCGCGACATCTACATCCGCGAGGGCTGCTACAACTGCCACTCGCAGATGGTGCGCACGCTGCGCTTCGAATCGGAGCGCTACGGCCACTACTCGCTGGCCGGCGAATCGGTCTACGACCGCCCGTTCCAGTGGGGCAGCAAGCGCACCGGGCCGGACCTGGCCCGCGTGGGCGGGCGCTACTCCGACGACTGGCACCGCGTGCACCTGATCAATCCGCGCGACGTGGTGCCGGAATCGAACATGCCGTCCTTCCCGTGGCTGGAGAACGCCAAGGTCGACGGCGCCGACGTAGCCCAGCGCATGAAGACGCTGCAGCGCATCGGCGACCCGTACACCGACGAAGAGATCGACAACGCCGCGGCCGACGTGGAAGGCCGCACAGAACTGGACGCCGTGGTCGCCTACCTGCAAGGGCTGGGCAAGGCCGCACCGAGGGGAGGCTGAGCCATGGTATCGGGGATCGTGACCGGAGCACTGATCGTGCTCTTCATCGCTGGCTGGGCATGGGCGTGGAGCCCACGCCGCAAAGCGGATTTCGAGGATGCGGCACGCATGCCGCTGGGTGAGGACGGGGAGAACAACCCATGAGCGCTGGCTGGATCGGGTTCATCGTCGCGCTGGTCGTACTGAACATCCTGGGGTGCGTATGGCTGCTGTGGTGGACCGGCCGTCGCCGTCCGGGTGACCCGGCACCGGAAGACACCTCGCACGTGTGGGATGGCGACCTCACCGAGTACAACAAGCCGCTGCCGCGGTGGTGGATCAACCTGTTCTACATCACCATCGTCTTCAGCATCGCCTATATCGCGTGGTACGGCGGACTGGGCGTGATTCCCGGCTACGCCAAGTGGTCGTCCACGGGCGAGCACGACGAAGTGAAGGCGGTGCAGGACAAGAAGCTGGAAGCGACCTTCGCGCCCTTCGCCGGGCAGTCGATCGACGCACTGGCCAAGGATCCGAAGGCGCTGGCGCTGGGGCAGTCCATCTTCAACAACACCTGCGCCACCTGCCATGGCTCGACCGCCCAGGGCGCGATCGGTTATCCCAACCTGACCGACGGCATCTGGCATTGGGGCGGCACGCCGGACCTCGTGCTGCAGACGGTACTGGACGGCCGCGAGGGCGTGATGCCGGAATGGGGCACCGCACTGACCAACATGGGCGGAGCGAACGCCGTCGATTACGTCATCGCCTACGTCAATGTGCTCGGCAACCCGCAGGAAGGCATGAAGAACAACTTCATGGCCGCACAGGGCAAGCCGCTATACGATGGTCTCTGCGTCGCCTGCCACGGAGTGGACGGCAAGGGCAACCAGGAACTGGGCGCCCCCGACCTGACCGACGACTACTGGCTGTACGGCAACAGCAAGGAAAGCATGCGCACCACGATCAACCAGGGACGTCATGGCGTGATGCCTGCCCACCGCGAACTGCTGGGCGACACGCGTGCGCGCCTGGTGGCGTCCTATGTCTGGTCGCTCTCGCACAAACAGGACCAGGCGACTGCCGGCGCGAAATGACCGATTTCACCGAGCCCCGCTTCGACCATCCGCCCCGGCCGCTCGCGCAGCGCGTCGGGGCGGTGCTCTGGCCGAGTTTCTTCGCGGCAGGCGTGGCCACGATGGTGTTCTTCGCCTTCGTCGACCCGCTGACGCTGCGCGACATGACCTTCCCCGACCTGGCGATCAGTCGCGAACTCGGCTACACGCTGGGTTTCTTCATGTTCTGGCTGGCGACAGCGGCCAGCAGCCTGTTCACCTGGATCCTGCTGCGCCCGGCCAGCCGCTTCAACCGCGCGCTGCCGCCGGACTGAGCACGGCCTGCGACAAACCGTCGCTCCCTCGCGCACCGATGCGGCGCGAGCATGACGCCAGCCAAGACAGAGTCGCCCATGTCCACGCCAGCACCACCTCCCTCCCCGGCATCCGACACCGCCAAGCGGCGCATTCCGCTGGACGTGGTGGATGCGCAGGGCAACTCGTTCTACGTCAGCGAACGCAAGGTCTACCCGCGCGACGTGGCGGGCACGCTCAACCGCCTGCGCGTGGCCGCGGTGTGGTGGTTGCTGGGCATGTACTACGTGTTCCCGTGGCTGAAGTGGGACGACCGCCAGGCGGTGCTGTTCGATCTGCCCGCGCGCAAGTTCTATGTGTTCGGCCTGGTGTTCTGGCCACAGGATTTCCTGCTGCTCGCGGTGCTGCTGATCATCGCGGCCCTGTCGCTGTTCTTCTTCACCGCGCTGGCAGGCCGCCTGTGGTGCGGCTATGCGTGTCCGCAGACGGTGTGGACGGAAGTGTTCCTGTGGATGGAACGCTGGACCGAAGGCGACCGCAGCGCGCGCATCAAGCTGGATGCCGCGCCATGGAGCACCAACAAGCTGATGCGCAAGGGCGGCAAGCACGTGTTGTGGGCGCTGTTCGCGCTGTGGACCGGCTTCACCTTCGTCGGTTTCTTCACGCCCATCCTCGATCTCGGCGCGCGCCTGTGGCCGTTCGCCTGGGGCGGCTGGGAGACGTTCTGGGTGTTCTTCTATGCGCTGGCCACGTGGGGCTTCGCCGGTTTCCTGCGCGAACAGGTCTGCAAGTACATGTGCCCGTACGCGCGCTTCCAGAGCGCGATGTTCGATCGCAACACGCTGATCATCGCCTACGACCCGATGCGCGGCGAACCGCGTGGCCCGCGCAAGCGTGGCCTGGGCAGCGTGCTGGAACGTGCGCGCGGCCTGCTGGACCAGATCACCGCCTACGACTACGTGGTGCGTGCCAACGCGCATCCCAGCGCCGCCGACCAGCGCCTCGGCGCGCACGGCACCATCACCTTCGCCGGCGCCGGCGCGGTGATCGAACCGCTGCCGAAATTCGTTCCGGACCAGTTGGGCGACTGCATCGACTGCACGATCTGCGTGCAGGTCTGCCCGACCGGCATCGACATCCGCAACGGCCTGCAGTACGAGTGCATCGCCTGCGGCGCGTGCATCGACGCCTGCGACGACGTGATGGACAAGATGGGCTACCCGAAGGGCCTGATCCGCTACACCACCCAGAACGCCATCGACGGCAAACCGTCGAACGTGTTGCGGCCGCGCATCTTCGTCTACGGCACCATCCTGCTGGCGCTGGTGGCGGCGTGGGGCTGGGGCGTGTTCAACCGCGACGTGCTGATCGCGGAAGTGCTGCGCGACCGCAATGCGCTGTACCGCGACGTGGCCGGCGCGCAGGTCGAGAACGACTACACCCTCAAGCTGGTCAACAAGGACCAGCAATCGCATCGCTACCTCGTGACGCTGGCGTCCGGCTCGGCTGGCATCCGCCTGCGCGATGGCGACCTGACGGTGCGTGCCGAACCCGAGGAAGTCCTGTCGCTGGCCGTCACCGCCACGGCGCCCGCCACCCTTCGCGGCCGCCATGCCGTGACGTTCACCGTCCTCGACGTCGACACCGGCACCGAGAAGACCGTGGACAGCAGTTACTTCGGACCGATCCAATGACCACGAAACCCGATTCGCCCGCCGGCGCCCATCGCCCGTTCTGGAAAGAGCCGATGGTGTGGCTGGTGTGGGGCCTGCCATTGGCCTCGGTCGTCGCCGGCATCTGGCTGGTGGTGACCGCCGTGCGCGCGGGTGGAGCGGATTCCGTCACCGACAAGGTGCAGCGCGTGTCGCAGATCCAGACCACCGACCTGGGGCCCGACGACAATGCCGCGAAACGCAAGCTCAGCGCGATCGTGCAGATCCGCACGGATCACGTCGAGATGATCGCCGTCACCGGCGATTTCGCGGGTACGTCCCCGCTGGTGCTGACGCTCGCCCATCCGACGGAAGCCGCGAAGGACGTCGTCCTGACCCTGGCACGCGACACCGCCAGTTGGACCGCACCCGCCGAAATCGAAACCACCCACGATTGGAACATACAGCTCGCGCCGCAGGACGGCGCATGGCGTATCCGTGGACGCCTGCAGAAAGACACCCAGGCCGTGCGGCTGGCGCCCTCGCGCGGGACCGGCTGAGCACCCCGCATGGATATCCCCGTGGTGCCCTGCCATCACTGCGGCGAGCCGGTCGCCGGCGGGCATCCGGTCACCGCGGGCGACCGCAGGTTCTGCTGCGAAGGCTGTGCCGCGGCGGCGGCGTGGATCCAGGATGCCGACCTTGGCAGTTACTACCGCCTGCGCAGCGCGAACGCCAACCGCGTGCAGGCCGACCGGCTGGACCTGGAAAGCTGGGACCGCAGCGAACTGCTGGACGAACACAGTCGCGCCGTCGAAGGCGGGCGCGAAATCGTGCTGCTCACCGACGGCATGCGCTGCGCCGCCTGCGCCTGGCTGATCGATCGCGCACTCGCACGCGAAGCCGGCGTGCTCGACACCACCGCCAATGCGGTCACCGGCCGCATCCGCATCGCGTGGGACCCGGCATGCACGAGACTTTCCGCGCTGCTGCAACGCCTGGCGATGCTCGGCTACCGTCCGTATCTCGCCACCGGCGATGCCCGCGAACAGGCGCGCCTGTCCGAACGCCGCCGCTGGCTGCTGCGGCTCGGCGTGGCCGGCCTCGGTTCGCTGCAGGCGATGATGCTGGCCGAGGCGTTGTACCTCGACGTCAACGCGACCATGCCGCTGCCGACGCGCGACCTGTTCCGCTGGCTGACATTCCTCGTCAGCACGCCGGTGGTGTTCTACAGCGGCTGGCCGTTCCTCGCCGGCATGGCGCGCGAACTGCGGGCGCGCCACGTGGGCATGGACACGCTGATCGCCAGTTCCACCCTGCTCGCCTACTTCGCCAGCCTGGTCGAGACGATCCGCGGCGGCACGCATGTCTGGTACGACGCGGCGGTGATGTTCGTGTTCCTGCTGCTGGCCGCGCGCATGCTGGAACAGCGCGCGCGCAACGTCGCCACCGCGCAGGTGGATGCGCTGGCGCGCGCGCAACCGGTGTTCGCGATCCGCGAGTGCGCTGACGGCACGCGCGAATCGGTACCGCCGTCGGCGCTGCGGGTGACCGATGTGGTGTGCGTGTCCGCTGGCGAAGGCGTGCCCGCCGATGGCGTATTGCTCGATCATGCCGCCGATTTCGAGGAAGCGCTGCTGACCGGGGAGTCGCGACCGGTGCGCCGGCACGCAGGCGAAACCGTGTATGCCGGCACCACCTGCCGCGAGCGCCCGGCACGGCTGCGTGTGACCGCCACCGGTACCGCGACGCGGCTGTCGCAGCTGGCGGAACTGGTCGACCGCGCGCAGGGGCATCGCCCGCCGATGGCGCAACTGGCGGATCGCGTGGGCCGCCATTTCGTGGTCTCGCTGCTGGTGCTGGCGGTGTGCGTCTACATCGGCTGGCGGATGTACCAGCCCGAACGCGCGTTCGAAGTGACGCTCGCCCTGCTCGTCATCAGTTGCCCCTGCGCACTGTCGCTGTCGGTGCCCGCCGTGCTCGCCGCCGCGCACGGTGCGCTGGCGCGCACCGGTGTTCTCGCCACGCGGCCCGAGGCGCTGGACACGCTGGCACGCGCCACGGACGTGGTGTTCGACAAGACCGGCACGCTCAGCGACGGCCGACCAGCGCGCGTGGCCGTGGAAGTGTTCGGCGAACTCGACGCGGACGCGGCCACCCGCATCGTGGCCGCGCTGGAAAAGGACAGCGGCCACCCGATCGCGACCGCGTTCGCGGATATCGATGCACGCGCATGGGCGCAGGCCGTGGTCGCGCGTCCAGGCCAGGGCGTGGAAGGCGATGTCGACGGTCGCCATTGGCGCTTCGGGCGCGCGGACTGGGCCGCGCACCGGGCAGACGATGGCGGCCTGTGGCTGGGCGATGGCACGCACGGCGTCGCCCGCTTCACCTTGAACGAGCGACCGCGCGAGGATGCTGCGGCCACCATCCGGGCGTTGCGCACGCAGGGCCTGGACGTCCATCTGGCCAGCGGCGACAGCGAGGGCGCCGTGCAGCGCCTGGCGCACGTGCTCGGCATCGTGTCGCCCCTCGCCCGCCAGTCGCCGGAAGACAAGCTGGCACGCGTGCGGCAGCTGCAATCGGAAGGCCGCATCGTGGCGATGGTCGGCGACGGACTGAACGATGCGCCGGTGCTGGCCGGCGCGGATGTCTCGATCGCGATGGGCGAAGGCGCGCCGCTCGCGCAGCAGGCCGCGGACCTCGTCGCCACCGGTCCGTCGCTGCTGCGCATCGCCGACGCCGTGCGCATCGCGCGCCTGTCGCGCCGGCTGGTGAAGCAGAACCTGGCCTGGTCGGCCGGCTACAACCTGCTCGCCGTGCCGTTGGCGGCGGCCGGGATGGTCACGCCATGGATCGCCGCGCTGGGCATGGCGGTATCCTCGCTGGTGGTCACCCTCAATGCGCTGCGACTGGCGCGCACCTCCACGGAGATGGCGGCATGAACATCCTGCTGATGCTGTTGCCGATCAGCCTGGTCCTGCTGGGCCTGGCCATCGCCGCGTTCGCGTGGGCGGTGCGCAAGGGCCAGTTCGACGATCTCGACACCCCCGCGCTGGACATCCTCGACGACGCACCGCCGAAACCGCGCGCGCCGGCCACGCCCCCCCTCCGCGAAGGCGACGATGGCGCCTGACGTTCCGGTCCTGCTCGCCGCGCTGCTGGCCGGCCTGGTGGGCAGCACGCACTGCGCGGTGATGTGCGGCGGCATCGCCACCGGCTTCTCCGCGATGGCCTCCCGGCAACCAGGCTGGAGCGGTGCCCTGCAGCTCAACCTCGGCCGCGTCGCCGGTTACGCGCTGGCGGGCGCGATCGTCGGCGCCTTCGGCGGTGGCCTGTTGTCGCTGGCACGGCATGAGACCGCCACCCTTGCGATGCGCGTCGGCGTGGGGCTTGCGCTGGTGGTGCTGGCGCTGCGCCTGCTCGACCAGCGTGGCCGGCTGGATTTCCTCGCGCGACCCGGCGCGAAGGTATGGCAGGTACTGCGCCGGCTGCATGCGCGCGTGCTGCCGGCGGACACGCTGCCGCGACGCCTGGTGGCGGGCGCCCTGTGGGGCTGGCTGCCGTGCGGGTTGAGCCTCAGCCTGTTGACGGTGGCGTGGCTGCAGGCGAACGCGCGCGACGCCGCATTGACCATGGCCATGTTCGGCGTGGGCACGCTACCGATGATGGTGACGCTGACCTGGTCCGGCGCACGCCTCGGTCGCCACTGGCAGCGCACGTCGGTGCGTCGCGCGGCGGCGGCTTTCGTCCTCTTCGCCGGCATGCTGACGATCGCATCGCCCTGGTTGATGCGGCATCCCGCCCTGCATGGCGTGCTGGCTGCGCTCGGCTGCCAGCCACTGCCGGCATGAGCACGCCAACGAAGGAAGTGCCGTCGGGCGCGACAGCGAAAGCACGCCTGCTGGCGCTCGGCGATGCAGCACGCAAGCCCTTGCGCGCCGCCGCCGCCTTGGGCGTGATGGGCGGCGTGCTGGTGCTGCCACAAGCCGCCCTGATCGCACTGTGCCTGCAGCGCGCGTTCATGGAAGGCGCGGCTCCTGCCGCTGTGTTGCCTCTGCTCGCGGCCCTGCTGGCGACGCTGCTGTTGCGCGCCGGGCTGGGTTGGGCCAGCCGTCGGCTCGCCGACCGCGCCGTCGAGCGCATCCGCATCGATCTGCGCGCACGCATCGCACGCGGCCTGGTCGCGCGCGGACCGGTCTGGGTGCGCTCGCAGCAGAGCGGCGCGCTGGCCGAACGCATGGGTACGCACGTCGACGCACTGGAAGGCTACTTCGGCGGCTTCGTACCGCTGCGCGCTGAAGTGGTGGCCGTGCCGCTGGCGATCCTGCTGGCGGTGTTCCTTGTCGACCGTACCGTCGGCCTGGTGCTGCTGCTGACGATGCCACTGGTGCCCGTCTTCATGATGCTGGTCGGCTGGGGTGCGCAGGCCGCAAGCCAGCGCCAGTTGCAGGCCCTCACCCGCATGGGCGGACACTTCGCCGATCGCCTGCGTGGCCTCGGACTGATCCGCCTGTATGGTCGCGGCGAGTCCGAACTGAAGGGCATCCGCGCCGCCGCCGAGGAACTGCGCGTACGCAGCCTGCGCGTGCTGCGCATCGCCTTCCTGTCGTCGGCCGTGCTGGAGTTCTTCGCCTCGCTGAGCGTGGCGATGATTGCGCTGTACCTGGGCCTGAGTTATCTCGGCATGCTGGACCTGCGCGGCACGCCGCTGACGCTCGGCATGGGCGTGTTCTGCCTGCTGCTGGCGCCGGAGTTCTATGCACCCCTGCGACGCCTGGCCACGCACTACCACGACCGTGCGGCCGCCTTGGCGGCGATGGATGAGATCGCGCTGCTGATGGACGACGCTGCATCCGCCACGTCACGCACCGCTGACGCCGTGACGCCAGCACACACCGCATCGCTGGTCAGCGCGCACGGCGTCGCGCTACGCCATCCGACCGGCACGCGCGACGTGCTGCACGACATTACGCTGGACTTGCGACGCGACCAGCACATCGCACTGACCGGCGCCAGCGGTGACGGCAAGAGCACGCTGCTTGAAGCCCTGGCCGGCTGGGTGCCCGCGCACGCAGGCACGCTCCGGCACGCGTCCGGCCTGCGCATCGGCTACGCGCCGCAGCGCCCGTTCCTGTTCGCCGGCACGCTGCGCGACAACCTGCGCATGGCCAGGCCCGACGCCCGCGATGCGGAACTGGAACAGGCAGCCGACGCGGCGCAGGTCATGCGCTTCGCGGCGCGCCTGCCGGACGGGCTGGACACGGTGATCGGCGAACGCGGCTTCGGCCTGTCCGGTGGCGAAGCGCGGCGTGTCGCACTGGCGCGCGTGTTCCTGCGCGAGCCCGACCTGCTGCTGCTTGATGAGCCCACGGCCTTCCTCGATCCCGATACCGAAGCCGACGTCCTGCGCGCGATCATGCAGTTCGCACGCGGGCGCGCCGTAGTGATGGCCACCCACAGTGCGGCGGCGCAGGCCGCGATGACCGGGACATGGCGTGTGCGCGACGCCCGCCTGCACGTGGAAGAGGGAACGCCATGACCGCACGCCGGGAGAAGCATGCGGACACGCTGCGCAGCGTGGTGGCCGCGCACCGTCCGCGCATCGCCCTGTCCATCGGTTTGCTGTTGCTGACGCTGCTGGCAGGCACCGCGTTGCTGGGACTGTCCGGGCATTTCCTCACGGCCGCCGCGCTGGCGGGAAGCGCTGCGATCGGCTTCAACTTCTTCGGCCCGTCGGCCGGCATCCGCGCGCTGACCTTCGTGCGCATCTTGTCGCGCTACGGCGAGAAGCTGCTGGGCCACGACGTGACGTTGCGGATCGCACGCGACCTGCGCGCCTGGCTCTTCCGCCGCGCGTTGCCGCTGGCGCCGCTGGGACTTGGCCGCTTCCGGGTCGGCGATCTGATGGCGCGACTGATGGCCGACATCGACGCCGTCGACGGCCTGCTGGTCCGCGCCATCGGCCCATTGCTTGCCGTGCTGGCGCTGTGCGCACTGGCGACCGCGGTGGCCTTGGCCGTGCTGCCCCTGGCTGGCGCCGTGCTGATGTTCGCGCTGGCGACGATCGCACTGCTGGCGCCGTGGCTGGCGGCACGCAGCGTCGCCACGCTGGAAGACGAGCGCGCGGAAGCCCGCATGCACCTGCGCGCCGCCGTGCAGGAGGGCATCGAAGGCCAGCAGGATCTGGTGGCGATGGACGCGGCGGCCGCGTGGCTCGCCGCGCTGGACGACCGCAGTCGCGATGTTGCGCGCTGGGAGGACCGACGCAAGCAGCGACTCGCGCTGGCCACGCTCACCCATGCGCTGGTCACGGCGCTCACGCTGCCGGCGATGCTGTGGGTGCTGCTGGAGGCCGTGCACGTGGAGCGCATCGGCGCCGCAGCGGCGGGCGGCCTGTTCTTCATGACCGTCGCCGTGCTCGAAGCCTGTGCCGCCATCGGACCGGCATGGCAGGCCTGGCGCGCGGCGATCGTCGCCGCGCAACGGTTGCAGGAGGTGGTCGATCCTCCCGCCGCGGGAAGCGACGCCACCGGTACACGGTCGCCGGCAGGACGGGGCGCGCTGGAACTGCAGGACGTCGCGTTCGCATGGGCTGGCACGACGCGGCGCGTACTCGATGGCGCCAGCCTGCATGTCGCACCCGGCGAGCGCGTGCTGGTGGCGGGCGACAGCGGCGAAGGCAAGTCGTCGCTGCTGGCGCTCGTCCTCGGATTGCGTACGCCGCAGCAAGGACGGGTGAGCTTCGCTGGCGACGATCTGCGCACACTGGACCCTGCGCTCTGGCACACCCGCATCGCCTGGCTGCCGCAGGATGCGCCGGTCTTCTCGGGCAGCGTGCGCGAAAACCTGCACCTCGGCGATCCGGATGCGGATGACGCGCGTCTTTGGCACGTCCTCACTCAGGTGAGGCTGGACACCCGCTTCCGCGATACCGGCCTGGATACCTGGGTGGGCGAAAACGGCGCGACGTTATCCGCCGGCCAATCGCGCCGACTTGCACTGGCGCGCGCCCTGCTGCGCGATGCGCCCCTGCTGTTGCTCGATGAACCGACCGAGGGCCTTGACCAGGACACCGCCGATGCGTTGATGCGCGATCTGGCGATGGCAACCCAAGGACGCAGCGTGCTGATCATCAGCCATGCGACGTTGCCCGAGGGCGTGGTGGATACGCGCTACCGGCTGCGCGACGGAACCTTGGCCAAGGAACGGGATTCGCGAGCAGAATCCGGCGGTATCTGACACGGAAGGCAGTGAGAATGTGAGTTGTACGATCGCTCGAAACGGACTAGCTTCCCGGCAATGTCGTTTCGTGTACGGCGTCTTGCTTCGGAGGCAGGACTGGTCCATGGAATGCTGGCTGCGATGCAGCCAGGGAGATGACGACTGTCGTGGGACAGCATGTGCTGGAACTCTACTCCGGTGATGCGACACGGAAGGCAAGATGCCGAACGGTGACGAAATGAGAACGGATTTCTTCCAACGCGTACTCGGACTCTGCACGGCACTGATGCTGACCGCCTGCCTGCAGGCCCCGCCGCCGACCTCGCAGTCGTTCATGGACCTGGAGCAGTCGTTCCCCGGCGATCCCAAGTCGCAGGCTCTTGCGGTAGCGGCCGAGCGGGGCGATGCCCGCGAAGTCCGTCGGCTGATGAAGGAGGAAGGCGTCGACCCCGACACGGTCTTCAGCCCCGAGGGCCTGCCGCTGCTGGCCTGGCCGATCCTCACCGGCAACCCGGCCGGACTGAAGGCGATGCTGGAGAACGGCGCCGATCCCAATGCCGCCGTGCTGCACCCCCCTGCAGCACACGACACGATTCAAGGGCCGCATACGAAACAACGCCATGGTCTGGGCCGCCAAGGCCGATGACCCGATCTACCTCCGGCTGTTGCTGGATCATGGCGGTGATCCGGATACCCGCAACAGCAATGGCGAAACGCTGCTAAAGCAGGCTCGATTGATGGGCAACCAGTGGGAGAACGTGAAGCTGCTGGTCGAGCGCGGGGCGGATGTGAACGTCAAGAGTCAAGGCATGACACTTGTAGAGATGTATGCCGGGCTGGGCGGCTTCATGCAGACCCACTGGCTGCTGGAGCACGGGGCACGTCCCGAGCAGTACACCCTCGAATCCATCTTCTGGCACCCGGGCAACCCTGAGGACCCTACTTGGCAGCGCCGGTGCCAGCAATGGCTGCTCCAGCGCGGCTACCAACGTCCCCCTATGCCCGACAGCTACCGCCGGATGCGCGAGGCCTTCGGCTTCCCGACCGACGAGAAGGACATCCCGTTGTTATGACACAGGAGCGACATCATGCGGATTGGAATGAATGCCTCAATGCGGCTGTTGATCACCGACCTGCGAACGACGACGGCATGACGTGGATGGCCAACGCGGCGATGACCGCAGGGAGGACCAGATGCCGAAGGATGATGTGATGAGAACGGATTTCGTCCAACGCGCACTCGGACTCTGCGCGGCACTGCTGCTGACCGCCTGCCTGCAGTCCCCGCCGCCGACCTCGAACTCGTTCCTGGACCTGGAGCAGTCGTTCCCCGGCGATCCCAAGGCGCAGGCTCTTGCGGTAGCGGCCGAGCGCGGCGATGCCCGCGAAATCCGTCGACTGATGAAGGAGGAAGGCATCGACCCGGACACCATCTTCAGCCCCGAGGGCCTTCCGCTGCTGGCCTGGCCGATCCTCACCGGCAACCCGGCCGGGCTGAAGGCGATGCTGGAGAACGGGGCCGATCCCAATGCACGTGTCCAGACGCCCACGATCGTGCGCTACAAGGATGGGAGCGTCGGCACCTACTACAAGAACAATGCCATGGTCTGGGCCGCTAGGGCCGATGACCCGATCCATCTCCGACTGCTGCTGGATCATGGCGGTGACCCGGATACGCGTAACAGCAACGACGAGACCCTCCTGGTGCAAGCCCGCCTGATGAGCAACCAGTGGGAGAACGTGAAGCTGCTGGTCGAGCGCGGGGCGGATGTGAACGCCAAGAGTCAAGGCATGGCTTTCGTGGATGAATTCGCCGGCCTAGGTGGCTTCATGCAGACCCACTGGCTGCTGGAGCACGGGGCACGTCCCGAGCAGTACACCCTCGAATCCATCTTCTGGCACCCGGGCAACCCTGAGGACCCTACTTGGCAGCGCCGGTGCCAGCAATGGCTGCTCCAGCGCGGCTACCAACGTCCCCCTATGCCCGACAGCTACCGCCGGATGCGCGAGGCCTTCGGCTTCCCGACCGACGAGAAGGACATCCCGTTGTTATGACACAGGAGTGGCACCATGCGGACTGAAACGGAGATGCAGGCCCAGCGGCAGCTGATCGTCGACCTGCGGGCAAGTGGCCAGCCCGATGCACACGCACAGGCAGATGCGCTGCAGGCGCGCCACTACGACGAGCAGATGGGCCTGGTGAGCGAGGACGTGTACGCGGCAGCCCGCGGCGGCGGCGAGCCTCCGGTGGGCTGGATGCGGGGAAGCGAGAACCTCGACCTGCTGCGCCAGCACATGCCGGAACTAGCAGGCATTGATGACAAGACCCTTTTGAACATGCTGAAACCGAATGAATCCGGTTTCCGGGCCGAGATCTACCTACCCGACCCCGTGGTACTCGGCCCCGGCTACAAGCCCACGGTCGTGTTCAAGGGTTCGAATGGCGACGTGCTGCAGGCGGATGGTTCCCGCCGGGAGACAGGCCCGGAGGATTTCGGCGCCAACAACTTCCCGCAGGCCATCGGCTTGAAGACGGACTATTACGACCGGGCGATGCGTTTGGCCAACACGCTCAAGATGTATGGCGTGTCGGTCGACTACGCCGGCCATTCCCTCGGCGGCGGTCTCGCCTCGGCAGCGGTCGCGGTCAGCGGCGAGCGCGGCACCACCTTCAATGCCGCCGGCCTGCATCCGGACACCGCACGCCGCTTCCAGCAGGAGAATCCCGATGTGCGCCTGTACGACCCCCAGGCTCGCATCACCGCGTACCAGGTGCGCGGCGAGGTGCTGACCGATGGCCTGCAGAACAACGTCGAGCGCATGGACGTGGCCCAGCGGCGCGTGCTGGGCGCGGTACTGAAGGAGACGGCGGACCTGGTGCAGGACGTGCCGCAACTGAAGCAGACGCTCACGCGGCAGTTGCAGTCGACGGACATGCCCGTCCACGCCCGCGAGTCGGTGGCCCGCTTTGTCGACACGCTCGCCGACGGCGACGCCGACCGCATGTTGCGCGAACTGCCGCTGGCGGCCGGCCAGGTGCACACGCTGGACGCCCGTTCCTGGCAGGACGGCCGGATCGTGCAGCGGCCGGCGGAAATGCCTCTGGACCAGGTGCTGGCCCTCGCGGGACCGGCCTTGCGCGCGGTCCGCGACGTGCAGGCCGGCGCGCACCTGGGCCATGAGGCCGGGGAGATCGTGCAGGGAGCCGGCGGCCTCGCGCAGCGCACGCTGGACGCCAGCGGCGATGCGGTGCGCGCGGGCGGCGCGCACGCCTCCGAGGCCATGTCCGCCGCCGGCGAGGGCATCGCGTGGGCGTCCTGCACCACCGGCGACGCCCTGGCCGAGGCTTCCGCGAAAGCCCGCCTTGCGGCGGGCGCGGTGGAAGCCCGGGCCGATGAACTGAAAGCGGACATCGCTACGACCGCCACCGCGGCCGAGGGCGTGTTCTGGCAGGGCGTGGCCAATCTGGCGCCGCACGGTAGCGCGCTGGAGCGCTTCGCTGACGTTCGTGTGGATCAGACCATCGCCGACAACGTGCAGGCCCGCGATGCGGCGGAAGCCGATTCGCAAGCGGCGCGACAAAATGCGGTCCGCGACGCGGACGCCCTCCGGGCGGCGGCCGAGGATGTCTGCCAGCTGATGGAAACGGTGCATGTCACTGTCGATCGCACCCAGCGGAACACGATCGAGGGCGCCACCGCGCAGGTGGATGACGTGCTGGAGGAGGCCGGGCGCCAGGTAAAGGCCGTCACGGACCATGCGCCGGCAGCCGGTGCCGTGCTGGGTGGCACGGTGGCGACCCATGCCAGCCTGAATCCGATCGTGAATCCTGCGGCGGCACCGGATCTCACCGAACTGGCACGGACGTTACCGCAACTCTCCGAGCACGCGTCCGCCGCCGCGGTCGAGGCCACGGAACGGCACCTGATGGCTTCCACGGTCCTGCCGAGCCTGAAGGCAGACACCGACGCGATGGAACGCGAATCCCGGCAGTGGCTGGAGGCCCACAAGCTGGCCCCGCAAACCCGCCGGGATCCGTTCGACAACCCGCATCTCAACCAGGCGTATGCCGCGCTGATGGCAGGGGACGGGGAACGGCTTGACCGTATCGCGCTCGACTTTGCGAAATCAGAGGAAGGGCAACGCCTCTTGCAAGGGAGCGATGCGCTGCACAGGCAGACGCCGGCGATGGCCTTGCCGGACCTCCATGAGCAGCGGGCCCACGCGGCGCAGGAGATGGCCATCAGCCGATGATGGCCAACGACGGTGTTTCAGGGAGGATGCATGGAGAACGGGGAGTCGGTATCGGCACGCACGGCGCTGGAGAATGCCGCCAAGGCGACTTTGGCGCTGCTGTCGGAGGTCTCGCAGCGTGAAGCGCGCAGGGAAGCGTCGCTCGACCAGCAGCTCCAATCGCTGAGGCAGGAGGTCGGCCAGTTCCGCCGGGACGTCGCCTCCATCGTCGACGGGGCAGGCGCCAGGATCGCCAGCGACGCAAGGGACGTGCTGTCTCCGGCGGCCATCGAGTACGACCATGCCGTATCGGCGACCGCGAGGCGGCTGAAGCAGACGGGCAGCCTGATGTGGATGTGGCTGGGTGGCGCGACGGTACTGCTGGGATTGGTGTTGATGGCGTGCTGGGCCGTGCTGGGGTACTACCGTCGCGAGCTGGCCGCGGTGCAGGACGAACTGCAGCGCTACGAGGACGCCGCGCCCGTCGTCCGGGCGTTCTATGCCTCCGATGCCGTGGTCTGCGGCGGCCGCATCTGCTCGAACGAGGATCCCAAGGGGCAGCACATGGGCGAGAAGCGCCAGTATCGCCAGGCGAGGCCGCGCCCTTGAGCCCCAGGCACCCAGGCGCTGGACGTGCGATCGGCGCCGGATGTTCGCGTGCCGGGCTGACCTGGCGACGAAACCTCAAGCCCGCGCTTCGGCCAATGCGTCCAGGCGCTTGCGGTCGAGCAGCCGCACGTGGTGCGGGTCGTCGGTGGCGATGCTGCCTTCCTGGCGCAGGCGGGTGAAGCTGCGGCTGACGGTTTCCACGGTCAAGCCCAGATAGTCGGCGATATCCGTGCGCGTCATCGGCAGGATCACCTCGGTGTCGTCCTGACCCTGGCGACGGCGACGCTGCGCCATGTCGACGAGGAACCCGGACAGCCGCTCCATCGGATTGAGCCGTGCGAGCGCCATCAGGTTGCCGCGGGTGGCATCCAGCTCCACGCAGGCCCGCTCCAGCAGCTCGCGCTCCAGTTCCGGATGGTCATGGCACAGGCTGCGCATGTCGGCCATCGAGAACTCGCACAGCGTGCTGTCGGTGATCGCTTCGATCGTGTGCTTGTAGTGGGAAGTACCCGAGAAGCCGATGAAATCACCCGGCATCAGGAAGCCGGCCACCAGCCGGCGACCGTCAGGCAGCAGTCGGATGCGGCGCAGGGCGCCCTTGGTCACGGTGAACACGCCGCGCCTCGGCTCACCCTCGCGAACCAGCGCCTCACCCGCCTTCAGCCGCGCATCGTCCGCCAGCGCCTCCATGGCATGGGCCTTCTCCACCGGCAAGGCCGCGCAGAAGGCCAGATGACGGACCAGACAGCCGCTGCAACCACGCGCGGCCTGGCACAGCACGCTCTCGACGAGCGCGCCGGCGACCGGAGCGTCGTT
>CAMPIO010000015.1 GCA_946886405.1 uncultured Pseudoxanthomonas sp. | reverse complement strand
CCGACGTGCTGCGCAACCCGGCGTTCCCGGAGAGCGAATTCGAGCAGCTGCGCACGCAGGCCATCACCGGCATGGAGGCCTCGCGCTTCGAGCCCGGCGCCATCGCCGGCCGCGCGCTGGCGCAGTACTTCGATCCGTGGCCGGCCGGCCACCCGCTGCACAACCGCACGCTGGACGAATCGCTGTCCGAGCTGAAGGCACTCAAGCTGGACGATGTGCGCGCATTCCACCGCGACTTCTACGGCACCGCCAACGGCGAGATCGCCATCGTCGGCGACTTCGATCCGGCTGCCGTGCGCGCCCAGCTCGAACAGCTGTTCGTCGGCTGGAAGAGCGGCAAGCCGTACGCGTCCATCGCCACTCGCTATACCGATGTCGCGCCGAAGCAGGAGCGCTTCGAGACGCCGGACAAGCCCAACGCGGTACTGCTGGCCCGCCACAACCTGTCGCTGAAAGTCACCGATGCCGACTATCCCGCGATGGTGGTGGCCAACCGCATCTTCGGCGGCGGCGCGCTGAAGTCGCGCCTGGGCGACCGCATCCGCCAGCAGGAAGGCCTCAGCTACGGCGTCTCCAGCGGCGTGCGCGCCGACGACAGCCGCACCGGCCAGGACGATGCCGGCAGCCTCACCATCCAGGCCATCGCCGCGCCGCAGAACATGGCGAAGGTGGAAGCGCTGGTCCGCGAAGAGCTGGCGAAGCTGGTCAAGGACGGCATCACCGCCGAGGAACTGAAGGACGCGGTGGCGGGTACGTTGACCGAACGCGAGCAGGGCCGTGCGGACGACGGCAGCGTTGCCGGCATGCTGACCGATCAGTTGTTCTTCGGCCGCACCATGCAGTTCACCGCCGACCTGGATGCGAAGTACGCCGCGCTGACGCTGGACCAGGTCAATGCGGCGATCCGCAAGCATCTCAAGCCCGAGGCGCTGAGCGTGTTCCTGGCCGGCGATTTCGCCAAGAAGGCGCCGGCCGCCCCCGCGGCGGCGCCCACGAAGTAAACCCCACGACGTGACACGGAACGGCCCCGCAAGGGGCCGTTTTCGTTTCCGCGCTCGCAGAAGATCCTTTCCTGCGCAGATGCTCCCTCTCCCCGCGTGCGGGGGGAGGGTGCCGAAGGCGGGTGAGGGGCGAACGGAGAGGCGACGTACAACACGCCCCTCCCGTTGCCAGACTCGGCCACGACCACGCATCCCGCGTGACCGCTCATCGCGCGCGCCCCTCATCCGCCCTCCGGGCACCTTCTCCCCGCCGCGTGGGGAGAAGGGAACGCCTTGCGAGCCCCATTCGTCTCACATTGAGCCCCGCGCGCAAGGCTCCGAGCCCCATCGATGGCACCCGGCATGCCGGCGATGGCCTTCGGAACGCCATCGATGATTCCCTTGCATGCCATCGATGGGTTTCCGAGCCCGATCTCTCTCACACTGAAAGCCATCGATGGCACATCCAGACCCATCGATGGCTCGCAGAAAGCGATCGATGGCTTTCAGAAACCGATCGATCGCTTTCCGAATGCCATCCCATCGCCCTCCGAATCCCATCGATGATGCTCGGAATGCCATCGATGGCACATTGAGCCCCGCGTCTGACATTCCGGGCCCCATCGTCGGGGCGCCGAGGGCGATCTTCCGCCCGAGCGGCTACGGCAGGCGCAGCGTCATCACCAGCGGGAAATGGTCGGACGGATAGCGCTGGTGCCAGCGCGTGGTCACCGAGGTGATGGACGCCGGCTGCGCGCCCCTCACGAAGATCCAGTCGATGCGTTTGTCGGCGGTGCCGGTGAAGCCGTGGAACGTGGCGTCGCTGCCCTCGACACGTGGCGCGGTCGTCCACGCATCCTGCAGCGTGCGGGCGAGTGCGGCGTGCGCGTCGCTGTCGGGGGTGGTGTTGAAGTCGCCGGTCAGCACCACCGGCACGCCCGCCGGCAGCGCGGCGATGCGCTGCGCGATGGCGTCCGCGCCCTTCACGCGCGCCGCTTCGTCCTGCTCACGGTAAGGCAGGTGGGTGTTGAAGAAGTAGAAGCGCTTACCGTCGCTGCGCTGCTCGAACAGCGCCCACGTGACCATGCGCGGATAGAGATGGTCCCACGTGATGCTACCCGGTATATCAGGCGTATCGGACAACCAGAAGTCGCCGGACTCGACCACCTTCAACCGGTCCTTGCGATAGAACACGCCCATGCGTTCACCACCACCGTCGGCATCGCGCCCGCGGCCGAACCACGCGTACTGCGGCAGTTCGCTCGCGAGGTAATCGGCCTGTGTCTCCACCAGCTCCTGTAGGCCGATCACGTCGGGCTGCTGTTCTTCCAGCATGCGCACCGCCAACGGCTTGCGCGTCTCCCAGTAGTCCACGCCATCGCGCTCGACGGGCACGCGGATGTTGAAGCTCATGATGCGGAGCGGCGTGTCGGCGGCGAGTGAACCAGCACTGAAACCACAAGCCACTACGAGCGCCACCCATGCAATGCCACGTGCGATGCTCGTCATACGCCTCTCGCCTTGGGAACCTCCCGCAGTATAGGGCGCGCACGATACGGCTAGAACTTCAAGGATTGACTCTTATGTCGATGATCTTCTTCATGCTCGCCGTCACCGCCACCATCGCGCTACCCGCAACGAACGATCTGCAGATCTCACCGCCAACACTCGACATCAGTGAGGACCGCTTGACCATCCAGGACCTGGACCAGGTCGCCGGCAAGCTGACCATTCCGCTTCATCGCCCTGACCCTGACGCGGCCAAGCAATGCGCAATCAGCCGATTGAGCCCGTTCGTTACGCCCATGGGAATACAGCAGTCCTGGCCGGTGATAGAGCGACTGCCGCGAGCGCTCGAACGGGATTTCGGCGTGGTCTTTCCACAGGATGCTGTGATCTTTGATGGTTACCAGCACTCACTGGTGATGGATATTGAACGCAAATCCACCTTTATCATCGAAGTAGGTGGATTCGCCGGCACCACAAGAATCTATGGCCCATTGCCGTTACCGCAATGCGCGACAGCGGTAGATGCCGCCACGTCATTGCCCTGAGGGCGACGCATCGCCTCAGGTCACGCCGAGCGTCGCTGCCCGCTGTGCTGGCCTTCCGCGATTTCCTCCACCAGCTTGGCGCAGAACGCGGGCAGGTCTTTCGGCGTGCGGCTGGTGACCAGGCCCTTGTCGACGATCACTTCATCGTCCTTCCAGTTCGCGCCCGCGTTCTCCAGGTCCTTGCGGATGTTCGGCACCGAGGTGACCGTACGACCCTTCAACACATCCGCATTGGCGAGTACCCACGGTCCATGGCAGATCGCGCCGACCGGCTTGCCCGCCTCGAAGAAGTCACGGGTGAACACCAGCGCCTGGTCATCCACGCGCAACGCATCGGGATTGAACAGGCCGCCCGGGATGACCAGTGCGTCGTAATCCTTTGCACTGACCTCGGACAGCACATGATCGACCTCGACCTGGTCGCCCTTGTCGAAGTGCTTGAAGCCTTGGATGCGGCCGCTTTCCAGCGAGACGACGTCGACCTGCGCGTTGTGCGCCTTCAATGCGCGCATCGGCTCGGTCAGTTCGGACTGCTCGAAGCCGTCGGTGGCGAGGATCGCCACGCGCTTTCCGGTCAGATGGCTCATGGGATGACTCCCGTGTGGATGAGCCTGCACCGTAACGTGCGGCGTGCGCACGCCACGCGAAGAAACCGTTGCGACTGCGTCAACGTCGACAACCTTCGTGCTTCAATGGCAGTACACCCGTTCATTGGAGCGAGTCGCCATGCAGAACCGCGCGATCATCGTGCTGCGCAGCGCCGTCGCGCTGGCGCTCGCCATCCTCGCCATTCCGCTGGTGAATCTGGCCGGCGGCGAGCTCGCTACGCGACTGGCGCTCCCGCCGGGCGGCGATGCGCGGCTGGCCTATGACCTGGCATGGGTCTTCCTGGCGGGCCTCGTCGGCACTGTCCTGATGGTCGGCGTGGCCGCGGTGGCGAGGACCGCGCATGCGTGGGCGCTGTTCGCGCTTTATCTGGCGCTGGATCTGTACGCGACCGTGGTGGCATGGGACGACTTCCCGCGCTGGTTCACCCTGTCCTGCCTGCTGACCTTGCCGTTGCAGGTGTGGCTGGGCTGGTGGCTGGTGGTGGGGAGAGGAGTGAGTAAAGAGAAGTGAGGAGTGAGCAGAGGCATCCGACGCTGGGCTTTCGCTCACTCCTCACTCCTCACTCCTCACTCCTCACTTCTCTCCCCTCACTTCTCGCTTCATCGCCTGGGCCAGGCCGCGAGCAGCGCCCACAGGCCGCCGATGCCGGCGATCCAGGCCGCGGCGGGAATGTCGAACAGGCGCGGTCCGCCCGCCTCCAGCGCATACAGCACCGCCGCGACGATCAGCAGCCCCACGCCGAGGATGGCAGCGACGACGCGACGCTGCATGCCCTTCATCGTGTGCGCGAGGTCGGTGAGATCCTTCGAGCGCAGTGACAGCTCATGGCGGCCATCGACCTGCTGGCTCAGCCAGGCATGCACCAGGCGCGGCATGTCCGGCGCATGGGTCATGATTTCGGGCAGGCGCTTGCGGAATTCCTGCGCGGCGCGCTGCGGGCTGTAGCGTTCCAGCAGGATGCGCTCCAGCACCGGCCGCGCCACCGCCCAGATGTCGATCTGCGGATCGAGCTGGCGACCGACGCCCTCGATGTTCAGCAACGTCTTCTGCAACAGGATCAGCTGCGGCTGCAGCGTCAGTTCGTAGCGCTGCGCGGTGCGGAACAGCTTGGCCAACACCTCGGCCAGCGAGATCTCGCTGAGCGGACGGGTGAAGTACGGCTCGCACACCGCGCGCGCAGCGGCTTCCAGTTCGTCGATGCGGATATGCGACGGCATCCAGCCGGCCTGCACATGCAGTTCGGCGATGCGGCGGTAGTCGCGGTTGAAGATCGCCATGAAATTCTCGGCGAGCCAGAACTGGTCGTCGCGCGAGAGCTGGCCCATGATGCCGAAATCCAGCGCGATGAAGCGCGGATCGGTCTTCCGTTCGGGGTCGACCCAGATGTTGCCGGCGTGCGCATCGGCATGGAAAAAGTTGTCGCGGAATACCTGCTGGTAGAACACGCGCACGCCCTTGGCGGCGAGCGCCTTGCGGTCGATGCCCGCCGCGTCCAGCGCGACGATGTCGTCGGACGGAATGCCGCGTACGCGCTCCATGGTCATCGCGCGTTCGGCGGTGTGCGACCAGATCACCTCGGGCACGTACAGGTCCGGCGACTCCGACCAGTTGCGCCGCAACAGGCTGGCATTGCCGGCTTCGCGCTGCAGGTCGAGTTCGGCCGCCAGCGTGTTCTCGATCTCGGCGACGATCTCGCGCGGGCGGATCTTGTCGGCATTCGGATGCGCGCGCTCGACGATGGCCGCGACGCTTTCCAACAGCGCGATGTCGCCGGCGATCTGCTTGCGGATGTCGGGACGCAACACCTTCACCACCACTTCGCGACCGCCCGGCAGCGTGGCCGCGTGCACCTGCGCGATGGACGCGGAGGCCAGCGGCGTGGTGTCGAAGTGGTCGAATGCCTCGTGGATGGGACGGCCGAGCTCTTCTTCCACCAGCGCGCGTGCGCGGTCGCCATCGAACGGTGCGACGCGGTCCTGCAGCAGGGTCAGCTCTTCCGCGATGTCCGGCGGAATCAGGTCGCGTCGCGTGGACAGGATCTGCCCGAACTTGACGAAGATCGGGCCGAGCTCCTGCAGCGCCAGGCGCAGGCGCGCACCGCGTGCCTGTGCCGCGATCTCCGCCGACGCCCGCGGCACGAACGGGCGCGCCAGGCGCAGCCACGGCTCGACCGGGGTGCCATCGAGCAGGTCATCGAGGCGATAGCGGAGCAACACCCGGCCGATGCGGCTGGCCCGCAGCACGGACTTCATGCGCGGTGCTCCACGCGCGCGGCCAGACGGCCCACGCGTACCGCCATGCGTTCGACATCGTCGCGGATCGCATCGACGTCGTCATGGAAGGCGTTGAGTTCCTCGCGGCCGACGATGTCGCGCGACTCCTCGGTGACGTATTCGGCGGCGCTTTCCGCCAGGTTGGCGGAGGCAACGCGCACATGCTGCAGACCGGCGCGAACCGCGTTCGCCACCTGCACGCCGATGACATCGCCGAACACCCGGGTGAACGGCAGCGACCAATCGGGATCGAAACGGGTAGCCAGCGTTTGCAGGCGGCGTGCGAGTTCGGCGTCGCCGGAGACCTTGACCTTGCCGACCGGCGTCGCATGGTCGCGGCGGAAGAAAGGCAGCTGGCCCAGCAGGCCGCCCAGCGTGCTTCGCACGGCCAGGTCGGCTTCCAGTACTTCACTGGCAGGTCCGACCTGCAAGCGACCACCACCGACGGTGATGTCCATCGCCAGCGGCGGCGCATCAACCCTGAGCTGGATGCGGCGACCTTCCAGCGGAACCAACGCCGCGGATGTGTCGGGATCCAGCGCCAGCGCCTGGTTGAGCGCAGTTTCCAGCGCCCGGCCGGCAAGGGGTTTCAGAGCATCGAACGGAGACAGGTCCATGCCGTCATTCTAGCGGCAAACCCTGTACGCCCTGCCCGCCCGTCCACCTGCTTCATGCAGGCTCGGGGCGGGCTCGACGGCATCATGCCGTCCCGGCGGAGAGAGACGGTGATGCGTCAGACGCGCTTGCCGCGCAGCAGCGAGATGATCGCCAGGATCACGAAGACAACGAACAGGACCCACGCGATGTTGGTGGCGGCGCCGGCGATGCCGCTGAAACCCAGCACGGCGGCGATGAGCGCGATGACGAAAAAGATGATGGCGTAGCGCAGCATGGAAGCTCCCTTTGGCATCTGGCCAGTGGTACAGCCGGTAGTGGCGTGCGCCATGCTGGAATGCCGGGAGTCATCGCCGCGTGAGTGTCGCGCGGGCCGATATGGACACGCTTCAGCGTCGTGATTCGTACGTGAAGGGCAACGACACGCGGCGCGTCAGACCGGATGGTCCCGCAGCCAGGCGCGCAGGCGCTCGAAACCCTCGTCCATCGACACGCGCGGGACGTAGCCGAAGTCGCGTCGCGCCGGCGCCATGTCGTACCAGTGCGCGGTACTCAACTGTTCGGCGAGGAAGCGGGTCATCGGCGGTTCGCCTTTCAGCGGCAGCACCGTCCATAGCGTTTCGCACACCGCGCCGATGCGGTAGGCAGCCTTGAACGAGAGGTGCTTGTCCACGCGCGGCGCGCCGGCCGACTCCAGCAGCGCATTGAGCAGTTTGCGCATCGGCCATGGCTCGCCGTTGGAGATGAAGTACGCCTTGCCCGCGCAGGCGGCGCCGGACGCGAGGTGATCGAAGGCGTCGAAGTGCGCCTGCGCGGCGTTGTCGATGTAGGTGGTGTCGACGTGGTTCTCGCCGCTGCCGACGATGCGAAGGCGCCCGGTGCGCGCGCGCGACACCAGCCGCGGCAGGATCTGGTGGTCACCGGGACCCCAGATCAGGCGCGGCCGCAGTGCCACCGTGGCGAGCGTGGCATCGTTGGCGGCGAGCACAGCCTTCTCGGCGATCATCTTGGTGGTCGCGTACGGCGCCTTGAAGCCTTCGCCATAGGGCACGTCCGCAGCGCTGCCGCCTTCCACCGGATGCGTGGCGCGATGGGTGACGCTGGGCGTGGAGGTGTAGACCAGGCGACCGACGCCGTGCGTGCGGCACGCATCCAGCACGTTCTGCGTGCCGACCACGTTGGCGTCGTGATAGCCCTTGTAACTGCCCCAGGCACCGGCCTTCGCCGCGTTGTGGAAGATCGCGTCCACGCCGTCGGCGGCATGCCGCACTGCGTGCGCGTCGGCGAGGTCGCCCTGCACCTGCCCCACGCCGAGTTCGCGCAGCACCGGGTAGTAGCCACGGTTGAGGCTGATCACCTCGTGTCCGCGTTCGACCAGCCCGCGGCACAGCGCCTGGCCCAGGAATCCACCGCCACCGGTGACGAGGATTTTCATGCCTGGTGCTCCTTCTGCGTGGCGGCCCACACGGCCAGCGTCTCGCGGCCGATCTTGGCGTTGTGGCGGATATCGACGGGAAAACCCGGATGCGGCAGGAATGCGCCGATGCGCGCGGTGTGCGGATGGCGCGCGCCGATCGCGCGCAGCTCGCCTTCGATACGCGCACGCTCGACAACCACGCCGGGCATGACTTCGTAGCACACCACCGGCCGCAGCCGGCCCGCTTCGCCCACGCCGACCAGCGCGGTACGGCGGATCTGCGGATGGGTGTTGAATACGGGTTCGACCTGTTCGGTATAAAGCGGGCCGTCGGCGGTTTCCACGCGCTGCGTCTTGCGGCCGCAGAACCACAGGCGGCCTTCGCCATCGAACCAGCCGACGTCGCCCATGCGGTGCACGATGCGTTCTCCACCGTCAGGCAGCGCTTCGCGGATCTTGGCGATGCGCGTGGCAGCGTCGCGACGGAAGTAGGTGTCGGTGGCGGTGGGACCGGCAACGGTGATTTCGCCGATCTCGCCTTGTTGCAGCACCTCGACCCCGTCCCAGCGTTCAATCGGCGCATCGACGATGCGGATGATACGGACCTCGTTCGGCGGCACCGCGCGGCCGACGCAGGTGCCGGCGCCGGCCTCGGTCGCCGCGCGCGTGGATTCCAGTTCGCGCCCTTCGATGACGGCAACGGGCAGGCATTCGGTGGCGCCGTACGGCGTCCAGAACTGCGCGCCCTCCGGCAGCAGCGTGCGGATCTTCGCCACCACGTCCGGCGGCACCGGCGCGCCGGCGGAGGTCACGCGCTGCACGGTGGGCAGCGGTTCGCCATGGTCAGCGAGCACCTTCATCAACGCCGGCGAGCCGAACAGCTGGGTGACGCCGAAGCGCCCGATGGCCGCGTGCAGCTTCTTCGGATCGGCACTCGCGGGCCGGGTGGGATCCATGTCGGGGATCACCGACGTCAGCCCGAGGGCCGGGTCGAACAATGCGAACGGCGGGAACGTCGGCAGGTCCACGCCGCCGGGCTGCATGCCGAAGGCGTTGCGCAGCAGTTCGATTTGCGCGACGAAATGACGGTGGCGGTAGACCACACCCTTCGGCACGCCGGTGGAGCCGCTGGTGAACAGGATGCCGGCGACATCGTCGGGTGCGGTGGCCGCCAGCTGCGGGCCGGCGTTCGCGCCGCGTGCCTCGATCTTCGCCAGCGTGGTGCCGCCCCAGGCCCAGCGCGTGCCGACGGTGACGATCTTCTTCGCCGACCTGGCCCAGCCCAGCACGCGACGAGCGACCTGGGCCAGCGGGATGCCGATGAAGGCCTCGGGTTCGGCTTCGTCCAGGCACTGTTTCAGCGCGCGCCGGTCGATACCCGGGTCCACCAGCACCGGCACGGCGCCGGCCTTGAACAGCGCGAACATCAGCAGGAAGAACTCGGGCGTCGGCCGCACCATCACCACGGTGCGGCTGCCGCGGCCGATGCCGTACGCGCCCAGGCCGGCGGCGATGGCGTCGCTGCGGGCATCGAGCTGCGCGTAGGTGAGCTCGCGGGTGTAGCGGCCGGCGCCATCGGGGCAGCGCATGGCCACGCGGTCGGGCTGCTCGCGGGCCAGCCGGGGCAGGCTGGCGGCGATGTTGCACGGATCGGTCATGCGGCCATTGTCGCCGCTGGACGGTACTTGCGTCAGCCGCCGGCGTTGGCAGAATGCGCGTCCCGCCCGCGTCCTGACGCCACTCCACGCCGATGCACCCCTGCCTGACCTGCGGCGCCTGCTGCGCCCACTTCCGCGTCAGCTTCCACTGGAGCGAGGCGGACCCCGACCAGGGCGGCGTGGTGCCGATCGAACTGACCGAACCCTTGCGCGTCCACGAGCGCGTGATGCGCGGCACCTCGCAGAAGGACCCGCGCTGCGTGGCGCTGGATGCCGACATCGGCCGCTACAGCCGCTGCAGCATCCACGACCGGCGGCCGTCGGTCTGCGCGCTGGTGCCGGCGTCGCTGGAGTTCGGCGAACGCAGCGCACAGTGCGACAAGGCGCGTGTGGCGCATGGACTTCCACTGCTGGTGGAGGCGGACTGGACCGGCGTTGTTGACGCGGAGAAGAATCCGCTGCCAGAGCTCTGATCGCCCGGCGTAGAGCCGAGCTTGCTCGGCTGCTTCTTGCAGGATTGCGCAGAGAGCAGCGGAGCAAGCTCCGCTCTACGGCAAGAACGTGCAGCCCCGCTGCGGGGGATCACGCCAGCGGATGACGATCCAGGAAATCGCGGATCAGCGGCACCAGGATCTCGTGCTTGTCTTCCAGCACGTAATGGCCGGCGTCCTCGTACGCATGCACCTCTGCGTTCGGCAGCGCGGCACGGAAGCCGTCGAGGAAGTGGCTGTCAAACACGAAATCCTTCAGACCCCAGCCCAGGAACGCGGGCCGGTCGGCGAACGACGGCAGCGCCTTGCCTGACGCTTCGAGCAGCGGCCACGCCTTGTCCTGCGGACCGAGCGGGATGTCCTGCATGAAGCGGATCGTCGAAATGCGGTTGGCCCAGGTGTCGTACGGCGAGACATAGGCGCGGCGAACATCGGCCGGCATGCGCCGCTCGACGCCGATCCACGAGGCGCCCGCGGAGAACGCGTTGAAGCCGCGGATGATCCACTCGCCGATGGTCCAGTCGCGACCCAACCCGATCTGCCACGGCATCGCCTTCGCCGCCGGCATCGGGAATGCAGCGGTGTTGGTGACCACCAGGCGCTTCACCTGCGTGGCGTGCGACAGCGCCCAGCCGAAGCCGATCATGCCGCCCCAGTCGTGCACGGCCAGCGTCACCGGGCCGGTGATGCCCAGGTGCTGCAGCAGCGCGGCGACGTCGTCCACGCGCGACTGCAGGGTGTACTCGTAGCGGCTGTCGTCGGGTTTGTCGGACAGGCCCATGCCGATGTGGTCGGGCACGATGCAGCGGTACTTGTCGGACAGCCCCGCCACCAGCGTGCGCCAGTAATAGCTCCACGACGGATTGCCGTGCAGCATCACCACCACCTCGCCGTCGCGCGGGCCTTCATCAAGGTAGTTCATCGACAGGCCCGGACGGACCTCGAAGCGCTTCGGATGGGAGGGATAGCCGGGAAGGTTCACGTGGGTTCCTTTCATTTCAATAGCGGCAGCTGGCCGCCCTGTTCGTCGCGCAGTGCCTCTGCGCGGCGGATCATCTGTTGCACTTCAGGCACCGCGTGGACATGCAGCAATTCCACATCGGGATGCGCATTGACGAACACACGGAAGATCTCATCGGCGAATGCCTGGCCTATCCCCGCGACTTCGGCGAAGTCCAGCACCACATGGCGGAACTTCTCCACGCGCTGCAGCAATCGCTTGGCTTGCGAGCGGGACACCAGATTCTCGTCGCCCACCTTGGCCAGTCGCACCGGCACGACAGTGCGTGCGAATGCGTAATCGTCAGGACCGCTCGAGTACTGGTTGAACACGGATTCCACCGTCCGCGTCGAATCCGTGGCGACCTGCATCACAACCTGCGTCCCTGCTATTTCCTGCGCATCGTCCAGCAGCTCGAGATGGTACTTGGCATCGTGATCGAAGATCAGGCTGCCAGATTCGATCCGATAGACATCGAACATGCGTGATGTGAAGAAGATTCCTTCACCGCTATGCCGTTGCGGATCGGTCGTCAGTTTTCCTTTCGAAAGCTCCAGCAAGGCAAGCCGCTCGTCCGGGAGATCGAGCGCACGGGTGATTTTCCGGAAAATGCCGATGCCATTGTCCTCCACGGAGAACCGCAGGCAGCCGCCGCTACATTCCATCCACACGGACACATGCGGGGCTTCGGAATGGTCCACCGCGTTGTTCACCATCTCGGTGATGCCGTGTTGCGCGATGTCCAGGACGTTGCGAGGCAGATGGGTCAGCAGGGGCAGCAGGTCCGCGTACCAGACCCGATCCTCTGCCAACCCCGCACGTGGATATCCACGCGCGAACCGCCGGTTCTCGCCCAGCGCGTACGTCGGACGCGTGCTGCCCTGCTTGACCAGATAACCGCCTGCCACCAAGGCCCGCACCTGCATGCTGATCCGGGAAGGGCTGAGTCCCAACTGGCCCGCCACCATGCCCACGAGGTCACGAGGATGCTCGCCTACCGCCTTCAACAAGGCGCTGTCGATTTCAGGAGAACGGTCAGGTCTGGCCATGCCGGGATTCTAGAATTAAAGCGCCTGATTCGCGAATTATCAGGTTGGAATTCGCGAATTTCGTCGCCCGGGAGCAGGTCGCCTGTCCGGATCGTGTTGCCACATGCGCGCGATGGATATCCCGACGATGCCAGCCCAGAGACGACAAAGGCCGGCAGCGAGCACTGCCGGCCCTGGTGATTACGGGCATGGGGGGTGGATGACGGTTACCCCGGCGACCGGATTACCACTCCACCTCGGCCATCGTGCAGTTCAGGCCCGAGCCGATGCCGAGCAGGGCGATGCGGTCGCCCTTCTTCAGCTTGCCCAGTTCCTTCAGCTTGCTCAGCACGATCGGCACGCTGGCCGGGCCGATGTTGCCGTGCTCGGTGAAGATGGTCATGACCTTCTTCGGGTCGATCCCGAACGACTTCACGAACGCCTGCGTGTGCGGGCGGCTGACCTGGTGGATGACGAACTGGTCCAGTTCGTCCACCGCCCAGCCGAGCGCGACCTTGGCCGCGGCGAAGGTCTTGGTGGCCAGCTTCATGCCCTCGATCAGCAGCATGCGGGTATCGGTGACCATGCGGTCCAGGTTGCCGCGGCAGAGCTTGTTCCACTCGGTCGCCGAGCGGGTCACGCCGCCCTTGTAGCGCGGGGCTTCCGGGGCCAGCGCGCGGCGCGTCAGCACCATCGCCACGGCGCCGCAACCCAGCGTCAGCGCGGCGAGTTCATCGCGGAACTGCTGCTCGGTGACGTCGGGCGCGTTGAGGCGCTCGATGGTCTTCTCATAGACCAGGTTCGCGGTTTCGCCATCCACGACCAGTGCGTAGTCGATCTCGTCGCGCTCCAGCATGCGGGCGGCGATGTCCATGCCATTGATGAAGGCGAGGCAGGCGTTGGTGACATCGAAGGTCTGGCAGTGGTCGCTCACGCCCAGGTTGCCGCAGACGATGCTGGCCGTGGACGGCTCCAGGTAGTCGCGACTGACCGAGGTGTTGACCACCAGGCCGACCTTGTCGGCACTGATGCCGGCATCCAACAGCGCCTTCTTCGCGGCCATCGTGGCGGCGTCGGAGGCCTGCGTGTCGGCGTCCCACAGGCGACGGGCGCGCACGCCGGCCACGTCGTTCAGCACGTCGGTCTTGATGCCCAGGCGGTCGAGCGTGGGCTGCAGCCGGGCGTTGATTTCGGCGGACGTCAGCGTGTGCGGCGCATCGATATGCGCCAGTCCCGCGATGGAGACATTCTTGAAGAGCATCGAGGTTAGCGCCAAGGCTCAGGCGAGGGGGCCGACAAGGGTAACGGCTTCGCGCCTTCACCGCATCTTTACGGGCGCTCGAGCCCGGCGATACCGGACCCCATTTGTGACTCAGTTCACACTTTATCGGCCGCAGCGATAGGCTGCGAACCGCTGCTCCCCATTGGACGGATCACCCAGCGGCTGCAGGGTGTCTGCCTGGACGCCGGGCGCCTCGTTGCGGGCCAGGGTCTCCAGTTCGTCGCGCACGCGCAGGGCATTGCGGTCGTAGAACGCGAGATTGCCGGGCACCTTCACCGTGATCTCGCTGCGCTTCTCGCAGCCGGTGGGCGCGGCGCCCGCCGGAACCACGCGGACTGTCTTGGCCTCCGGCGCCAGATGTACCCAGGTGCAGGCGGACAGCAGCAGCGTGGAGGCAGCGGCAAGCAGGACAAGACGCATCGGGGTCACCTACGGAATGTGAGTCGGGCCATTCTGGCCGATGCCGGATGAATCGATCCGGGCCACGCGCCGCCCCTCCGGGAAGGGGCGGCGACGCGTCGCAACGGCGATGTCGTTGCCCTGGCGCGTCGCGTCGCGCTCAAGGTCAATGACAGCGGATTACTTCGTGGGGCGCGGTTTGCCGTCGGCATCCAGCTCGACCGCTTCGCCCAGCTGCAGCGCGCGGACCGACTCGCCTACCTTGGACAGGTCGCCCACCACCACCCACGTCAGCGCGGACGGCGACAACGTGCTGGCCGCCTTGGCCACATCGGCCGCGCCGATGGCTTCGTTGCGGGCCTTGTACTGCACGATGTAGTCGTCCGGCCGGCCATAGCGCTGGTTGGAAGCGATCTGGCCCAGCACGGCGGCGGCGGTCTCGTACGCGCCCGGCAGTTCCAGCGTGTTGGCCGCCCGGATCTTGGCAATCTCGTCCGGTTTGGCCGGGGCCTGCCCGGTGGCGAACGCGCTGATTTCCTTCTGCAGTTCCTTCATCGAATCGGCGGTGCGGTCGCTCTGGACCGCGGCGCTGGCCCACCACGGGCGCTGGCCCAGCGTATTGCGGGCGCCACTGTAGGAGCCGTAGGCCCAGTGCTTGTCCTCGCGCAGGTTCATGTTGAGGCGCGAGCTGAACTGGCCACCGAGCACGCCGTTGGCGAAATCGAAATCGATGGTGCCTGCATCACCGGTCGGCGGCACCAGTTGGGCGGCGTAGACGTTCGACTGGATGGCGCCTGGCTGGTCGATCAGAAACACGCGTGGCTTGGCGGCATTGGCCACCTTCGGCACGGCGGCCAGCGTGGGTGCGTTGGGTGCGGCCTTCCAGTCGCCGAGGCGGGCTTCCAGCAGCGGCGCGATGTCCGCCAGCGTGGTGTCGCCGACAATGGTGATGCGTGCCTGCGAGGGTTGCAGCCAGTCGCGGTGGAACGCTGCCAGGTCGTCGCGGGTCAGCGACGCGATCGAGGCTTCGGTGCCCGACCCCGTGAACGGGATGGCGTACGGATGGCCAGCGCCGTAGAGCAGCGGCGGCAGCGTGCGCAGCGCGGCGGTCTGCGGGCGCGCCTTCTCCTGCTTGATGCCGGCGATCCAGGTGGCGCGCACGCGCTCCACCTCGGCCGGGGCGAAGGTCGGGCGACGCAGCACGTCGGCCAGCAGGTCCAGCGAGGGTGCCAGCTTGTCGGTCAGCGCCGACAGGCCGACCGATGCCGAATCCAGGCCGGCGCCGGTGGTCAGTTCCGCACCCAGCGCTTCCTTGCGGGCGGCGAAATCGAGCGCGCCGTACTGGCCGGCGCCTTCGTCCATCATCTGCAGCGCGAAGCTGGCGGTGCCGAGCTTCTTGCCGACGTCGGCGGCGTAGCCACCGGGGAACTCGACGCTGATCTGCACCACCGGCGTCTCGTGGCGCTCGGCCAGCGTGACCTGCATGCCGTTGGACAGCGTGGCGCGCTGCACGGCCGGGAACTTCAGTTCCGGGAAGGTGGTGGTCTTCGGCACGCCCTGGCTGCGGTCGACGGTGCTGGCGATGGTCTTGAACTTCGGATCGACCTTCGGCGTGGCCGCCGGCGTGGTGGCGGGCGCAGCGAACACCGTTTCCGGCAGCGCCGATGCCGGCGTCTCGCTGGGCTGCACCAGGATGGTGTGCGAGCCGCCGCTCAGCCATTTCTTCGCCGCGGCCTGCACGTCGGCCGGCGTAGCGCTGGCGTAGATGGCCAGATCTTCCTTGTAGCAGTCGGGCGTGCTCTGGTAGACGGCGCACGACGCCAGCACGTCCGACTTGCCGCCGAAACCACCGATGCGCTCGATGCCGCGCACGAAGCCGGCGACGCCGGACACGCGGGCGCGCTCGAGTTCCTCGGCGCTGGGACCTTGCGTGATCAAGCGCTTGAGTTCCTCGTCCAGCGCCGCTTCGACCTTGGCCGGATCGACGCCTTCCTTGACGGTAGACATCAGGAAGAAGGTGCCGCTGATCTCGCTGCTCCACTGGTAGGCGGTGGCCTGGTCAGCGATCTTGTCGCCGTGCACCAGCCGGGTGTCGAAGCGCGAAGCCGCGCTGCCACCCAGCACCTGCGCGAACAGGTCCAGCAGCACGGCGTCCTTCGTGCCCATTTCGGCCACCGGCCAAGCGCGATAGACGCGCACCTGCGGCACGCGGTCCGGGATGGTTTCGCGGGTGTCCTTGGTGTGCGTGGGGATGTTGGTCTTCATGTCCGCCAGCGTGGCGCTGGCCGGGATGTCGCCGAAGTAGCGGGTGACCTTTTCCTTGGCGGTGGCGACGTCGATGTCGCCAGCCAGCACCAGTACCGCATTGTTCGGGCCGTACCAGCTGCGGAACCAGGTCTTCACGTCGTCCAGCGTGGCGGCATCCAGGTCGGCCATCGAGCCGATGGTCTGCCAGCTGTAGGGATGCCCGGCCGGATACAGCGCTTCGAACATGCGCGCACTGATGCGGCGGCCGTAGGGCTGGTTCTCGCCCTGGCGCTTTTCGTTCTGCACCACGCCACGCTGTTCGTCGAGCGCCTTCTGGTCGATCGCGCCCAGCAGGTGGCCCATGCGGTCGGATTCCATCCACAGCGCCATGTCCAGCGCCGTGGTCGGCACGTTCTGGAAATAGTTGGTGCGGTCCTGGTTGGTGGTGCCGTTCTGGTCGGTCGCACCCACCAGCTCGAACGGCGTGAAGAATTCGCCGTTGTGGTTCTCGCTGCCCTGGAACATCAGGTGTTCGAACAGGTGGGCGAAGCCGGTGCGGCCGGGGGTCTCGTTCTTGCTGCCCACGTGGTACCAGATGTTCACCGCCACGATCGGCGCCTTGCGGTCGGTGTGCACGATCACCCGCAGGCCATTGGGCAGGGTGAACTCCTCATAGGGGATCACGATGTCCGCACCGGCGGCCGGCTTCGCATAGGAAGGCGCGGGGGCATACGCCAGGCCGCCGAGGGCGGCGGACAGGGCGACGGCGAGCAGGGCGGCGCGGGGCCGGCGGTAAAGGGACATGGACACTCCTGTTGATACGGTATGGGCCTGCAGAATCCGCGATGCTAGCGGCCGGCCGCCGTCATTACACTAGGCCACAAGCCATGACCAACGGCAGGGGATCCCTCGAGGAGGCACCATGGACCGCAAGCACTGCCTGATCACCGGCGCCAACCGTGGCCTGGGGCTGGAACTGGCTGTCCAACTGCTGGCACGGCAGCGACACGTGGTGGCAACCTGCCGCCACCCCGGCAAAGCCACCGCGCTGAACCGCCTCGCCGGCGAGCACCCGGGCCGCCTGCACGTGCTGCCGCTGGACGTGGCCGATGCCCGCAGTCGCGACGCGCTGCTACGCGACCTGCCGCTGGTGACCGACGAAGCGCCGCTGTATCTGCTCATCAATAACGCTGGCGTGCTTCGCGGCGGAGAACGCTTCGGCCAGGTAGCCGCTACCGATCTCGAGGCGAGCTTCCATACCCATGCCGCCGGTCCCTTCCTGCTGACGCAGGCGCTGGCACCCCTGCTCGCCGAGGGCGCCGTGGTGGCGAATATCTCTTCGGAGATCGGCTCTATCGCCCTGCGGCAGGAATTCCGCACGCCCAGCTACGCCATTGGCAAAGCGGCCCAGAACATGGCCACGTCCCTGCTCTCGCAGGCACTGGCGCCGCGCGGCATCAAGGTCGTAGCGCTGCATCCCGGCTGGGTACGCACCGACATGGGCGGCGACAGCGCGCTCCTGTCGGCGACGGAATCCGCCAGCGGCCTGCTGCAGGTGATCGACCACCTGACGCCCGAGGACACGGGGCGGTTCCTGGACTGGCAAGGCGACCCCCTGCCCTGGTGAAACTGAACGTTGGCCGCGCCGGTGCGCCGGCGACGCAACGATTCCGAGTTGAACGGCATCCAAACCCTTACGTACCGGACTGACCGGGCGTGGGGCGAAGCAGCGTGTTCGCAGTCACAACGAACAACGCCGCCCGTCTTTGCTCACGCAGGACACGGACACTGGACGGACAGTCTTCCGGACAGCGGACGCGCAGGAAGCACTCGGAAAACTCGATGGATCAATGACTTACGTTTGGCACGGTTTCTGCGATACCTACAACAAACCCGCGTAGCACCCGCCAAACCTGACTAAAGCCTGAACAAACCTCACAAAACGAAAAGTTTTGCTTGCCTGTTCTGTCTAGGTGTACTACCTTACTACAACACCACCCAACAACATCACTACAAAGGCATGACAATGAACGCCAAGAACCTCCTCCCCCTGACTGCCGCCGCCGTGTTCGCCCTGTGCGCCGGTGCCATGGTCGTTTCCGCCAGCCACGCCGACAACCGCCACACCGCCGCTGCCGACACCGCCCGCATCGTGGACCTGCCGACCATGACGGTCACCCCCGATGCCGCCGACCTGGCCCACTACGTGACCTACAAGGACACCAAGATCGTCGACCTGGCCACCGTCACCGTGACGCCGGCTGCCGAAGACCTGGCCCAGTTCGTTGCGCAGCAGGCTGTCCGCGTGGTCGACATGCCGGTGGTCACCGTGCGTCCGTCCGCCGAGGACATGCAGCAGATCGCGGTGCAGGCGGGTGCGCTGGCCAGCCAGCTGGCTTCGCGCTGAGTCGCAGGCAAGACACGTTCCACCTGCGTCATCACGCAAGCCGGCGGCGGCCGGAGTTCCACCTACCACCGCCAATCAGGCCATCGGGCGCCGCGTAGAATGCGCGCCATGACCGACACCCTGGACATCGACGTCCTGCTGTACCAGCCGGAAATTCCCCCGAATACCGGCAATGCCATCCGCCTCTGCGCGAACACCGGCGCGCGGCTGCACCTGATCGAACCGCTCGGGTTCGCATTGGAAGACAAGCAGCTCAAGCGCGCCGGCCTGGATTACCACGAATACACCACGCTGCAGGTCCACGCATCGCTCGATGCGGCCCTTCAGCGTATCCGTCCTGCCCGCCTGTTCGCCCTGAGCACGCGCGGCACCGTCCGCCACGACCAGCCCGCCTACCAGTCCGGCGATGCCTTCCTGTTCGGGCCGGAAACACGCGGGCTGCCGCAGGACGTGCTGGACCAGCTGCCCGAAGGCCAGCGCCTGCGCCTGCCGATGCGCCCGGGCAACCGCAGCCTCAACCTGTCGAACACGGTCGCCGTGGTGGTGTTCGAGGCCTGGCGGCAAGCGGGATTCGTCGGCGGCGCGTAGTCATTGTCCTTCTGCAGGAGCGACGTGAGTCGCGACCGCACGCGCGGACCGCCGATGCACTTCCCTCAGGCAAGCGCTGCGGCAAGACACTGGCGCGCCACCGACATCAAATCGCCTTGATCGCGAATCCGTGGGTCTGACGATCCGCGGTCGCGACTTGCGTCGCTCCTGCAAGGATGGGGATCGGCTAGCCGAACCGCGCCAGCGCATACGGCGCCAGTGGTATCTCCGTCGCGTCGCCGGCCATCATCCGGTCTAGCAACTTGCCCGTGACCGGTCCCTGGGTCAGGCCGAGATGGCCGTGACCGGTCGCGACGAAGATGTCTTCACCCGGCACGCGATCGATGATCGGCAATGAATCCGGCGTGCAGGGACGGTTGCCCGCCCATTCGGATACCGGGTCGCCGACGATGCCCGGGAACAGCTTGCGTGCCTCGGGATCGAGCCGGTGGATCAATGCGTAGTGCGGATCGCGGCCGAGCGCGGTCAGCTCCTTGATGCTGGTCATGCGGATGCCTTCCTGCATCGGCGACACCACCATGTAGCGCTCCGCCCAGAGGGTGGGCCGCTGCACGACCGTCGTCGCCTGCGGGTACATCAGGTGGTATCCGCGCGCGGGAATCACGGGAATCTTCAGCCCGAACGGGCGCAGCAACGCGTTGCTCCACGCGCCCGCGGCCACGACCACGCGACCGGCATGCACCGGGCCCTGGTCGGTATCGACCCGATAACCTTCGCCCTGTCGCACGATGCCCGACACACTGGCGATCAGCGACGTCGCGCCGCGTGCGCACAGGTCGTCGAACAGGCGCCGGCAGAACGCACCCGGGTCGCGCATCGCGAGTGATTCGCGCTGGAACACCGCGCGCTGGAAACCGCTGCCGATGCCCGGCTCAAGATCGCGCAACTGGGCAGCATCCAGCACATCGAATGCGACGCCACGTTCACGCATCAGACCGCGCTCCCATTCGCCTTTCGCGAATGTCGCGTCCTCGCTGTAGACGTGCAGGTAACCGGTATGCGCGATCAACTCGCTCGCATGGATCCGCTCTCCGAGATCCAGCCACGCACTGCGCGATGCGGTGTTGATCGCGCCCAGGGCATCGATGATCGGCAGCACGTGCTGCACGCGGCCCTGGTTGAGGAACTGCAGCAGCCAGCGCGCGTACGTGGGACTCACGCCCCAGTCCAGCTTCAGCGGCGCCAGCGGATTGGCCAGCATGCGCAACGCCTTGGTGATGATGCCCGGCGTGGACTGCGGCATCACGTTGCCGACCGAAATGGAGCCGGCATTGCCGAAGGATGTCTCGCCGGCGGGGCCCTTCGCATCGATCAGCGTGCACGACAGACCGCGATCAAGCAGGTGGTGCGCCGTCGACAGGCCGACGATGCCGCTGCCGATCACCGCGACATCGGTGGTCATCGGCGAAAGGGAAGAAGGGGAAGCACTCATTGGATCGGGACGTCGTAGGCGGTTCGCGGGGTGGGTTCGGGACGGAAGGTGAAATGCCACCATTCCATCGCATAGTTCCGGAAGCCGTGGCGGGCCATGGCCTGCACCAGTTGCTCGCGGTGGCGGCGCTGCGCGTCGGTGATCGAGGGGTCCGCCGTGTTGGCGCGCGGGTCGAAGAAATCGAACGGTGTGCCCATGTCGAGTTCCACGCACGCGTCGCCGTCGCAGCGCACCAGGGTCAGGTCGAGCGTGGCGCCACGGCTGTGGCCCGATGTCTCCGCGATGTAGCCATCCAGCAGGCTTCCCTTCTCGAGATTCGGGTAATAGCCAGCCTTGGTGCGCTGATCGGACGGGTCGCGTGCCCAGCGGACGAAGTGCTGCACCGCGCGTACCGGGCGATAGCAGTCGAACACCTTCAGCGATAGGCCCTCGCGCTGGACGTCCTGTTGCACGCGTGCCAGCGCCTGCGCGACCGGCGCAAGCAACAGGCACTTCGGTGCTTCGTAACCGGTAACGGGCGCGCCGACGAAGTTGTTCGTGCCGGCGTAGCGGATGTCCTGCTCCAGTCCGGGCACGACGCTGGCCGCGTCGACCAGATCCACTTGCGACGCGTCGCGCGCGGGAGACACCTCTACCGCTGGCGATGACGCACAAGCGCTCAGCCAGGGAAGCGCACACGCCAGCAGCAGCCAGGCGACACGCATGTCATTGCCCTCCATCGCACGACGACGTACGAACGAACGCGAGATCCTGGTAGTCATAGCTGAAATCGGCATCGGGATCGACATGGCTCAGTGTCAACGTGGCGATGCCGTCTGATGCGGTTTCGAAGTGCAGCCACGGCTCTGCGTCGACGCTCTCATCATCCCAGTCCACCAGCCAGCGTGTACCGACCCGCATGACCGTGCCCGTCAGCATCGGCGAACGCTCGGACACGAACCGAACCTGCCCGCGATCCCGGCACAACGCTACCTTGCCGAACCATGGATCCTGGTAATGGCCCGTCCAGTCGGCCAAGCCGTGGGCTCCGGAAGGCGCGCGATGCCGTGTGTCCGGCTTCGGCTTGGAAGCCCGCTCGCCTGCGCGCTCCTGGTCCAGAAGATTGGCGTAGTACGCCACAGTGGGCGTGGACTGCGGCGCGGTGAACTGCTTGGTCAGTACCTGCCCCAATACCGTGCGCGCCGCTTCGCCTTCACCATTGATGAGGATGACGATGCCGGTGCGCTGGTCGGGCAGCAGGATGACCGACGAATACATGCCGGCCAGCGTGCCGGTGTGCGCGACCTTCCACGCGCCATCCACGTCCGACAGGCGCCAGCCATAGCCATAGGCCGAGACGTGGCTGTTGTCCCAGGCGCGCATGCGTGCGCTGACGGGCATGGGCATGTGCGCCGTCCACACGGCCTTGCGCTGCGCCGGCGACAGCCACGCGGGCGCTGCATCCGGTGACAGCCACATGCGCATCCACGCCAGCATGTCGTCGAGGCTGCAGCGGATGCCGCCGGCCGCCATCGACGTGACGTTGGGGACGACGTCGCCGTCCTCGCGGATGACGCGGTTGCCCTGTGGCGTACGCATGTGCGGTTGCGCCACGTTGCCGACCGCGGCCCGGCTCCACTCGCCGACCTGGCAACGCGACAGGCCGAGCGGCTGGAACAGCTCGCGCTTCACCAGGTCTTCGTACGTTGCGCCGCCGGCTGCAGCCGCGACTTCACCCGCGACGACATACAGCAGGTTGTCGTAGGCGTAGTTGGCGCGAAAGCTGTGCGTGGGCTTGAGATGCTGCAGCCCGGCGATGATGTCGTCGCGGGTGAAGCGGTTCGGCTCCGGCCACAGCATCAGGTCGCCCGCACCCAGTCCAAGCCCGCTGTTGTGGATCAGCAGGTCGCGCACCTGCATCTGCTGCGTGACCCACGGGTCGTGCATGCGGAACTGCGGCAGGTATTGGGTGACCGGATCGTCCCACTTCAGCTTGCCGGCATCGACCAGGCGCGCGAGTACCCCTGCGGTCATCGCCTTGCTGTTGGACGCGATCTTGAACAGCGTGTCGTTGTCTACCTTCTCGCCGCGACCCGCCTGCAGTTCGCCGAGCGTGCGCGTATAGACGACCTCGCCATCGCGGATGATGCCTACCGCCAGGCCGGGCAAGCCATAGCGGTCGAACGTCTGTTCCACCGCGGCGTCGAATGCGTCATGGCCGGGCGCCGCGTGCGCGACAGGCGCCAGCAGCGCAAGGCAGACCAGAAAGTGCTTCATGGGGGCGTGGCTCGGCTCCGCGTTACCGCAGGCCTCGCGCCCTGCAGGCAGGCGGGCCGCCGCCGGATGTCGGCGACGGCCCTGACGTCAGCGATCGGTGGCGAATCGGGTCAGTCGAACTTGTACTCGACCATCAGCGCAAACGAACGGCCGCGCGGATCGGCGACGCGCGGTTCCCACGCGGCGCCCGAGGCGAAGTCGTTCTGGTGCGCGGTGAACGGCGGCTCCTCGTTGAGCACGTTGCGCATCACGAAGGTGAGCTTGGTGTTCTCCAGGCCCGTCCAGGTCAGGCTGTAGTTGTACGTGATGTACTCCTCCACGTCCGGGTTCCAGCCGTCGGGCACGTAGCTGCCATTGGCGACACTGACCGGCAGCTCGTCCTTGTAACCGTCGCGATAGACCTGGGTCAGGTTGTGCGCCCAGTCGCCCTTCGCCCAGTTGAAGCCGAGGGTGTGCTTCCACTTCAACGGCAGGCTGTAGTAGCGGACGTACTTGCCGACCAGGTTGTTGCTGTACGGCGAGGTCTCCAGCGCCTTTTCCTGGAAGCTGTCGATGTAGCTGCCATTGAGGTTGATGCGCCAGGCGCCGCCGGCCAGTTCGCCGGTCAGGTTGGCATCCAGCTCGATGCCGCTGATGAGCGTGCCACCGGAGTTGATGAAGCGGCGGTCGATGGCGATCACGTCACCCGCGGCATCGCGGATCCAGTTGGCGGTGAACAGGTCGTAGTTGGCGATCAGCGTCGCCTGGTTGGGCGTGCGGATGGTGTTGGTCCGCTCGATCTCCCACCAGTCGAGGCTCATGTTGAAGTTGCCGGTCGGCGCGAACACCAGGCCGAAGCTCTTCTGTTTGGACTCTTCGGGTTTCAGGTCGACCTTGCCACCGGTCAGGATGTCCGGCTGGATCGCTTCGCAGCCCGGCACGGCCGGGTTGGCGACACCGCCCGGACAGCTGGCCGGATCGGCCAGGTCGAAGCCGGTGTACGGGCTTTCGGTCACGCCACTGTAGAGCTTGGTGAACTCCGGCACTTTGAAGCCGGTGCTGTAGGCGCCGCGGAACGCCAGCGCATCGATCGGCTGCCACTTGAAGGAATACTTCGGATTCACGGTGCTGCCGAAGCCATCGTAATCGTCGCGGCGCACGGCCAGGCTCAGTTCCAGGCTGTCCACGACCGGCAGGAAGGCTTCCGCATAGACCGCCTTCACGTCGCGCGTCACCTTCGGCATGTTGTTCGCCGCATCGAAGGGCGCGCCGAAGATGTAGCTGTTGTCGAGCGTGATGCCCTCCTCGACCGAGCCGAACTCGAACTCCTCGCGGCGCACGTCGATGCCGACCGCCGCCTGCACCTCGCCACCCCACAGGTTGAAACCGAGGCCGCCGGAGAAGGCGGCATCCAGCGTGGTGACGGTGGACTCACCGCCGTACAGGCGCGTGCCCGCCGCCGACGCGGCCTGCAGCATGGCGATGCCTTCGGCGCGCTGCTCCTGGCCGGGCATCAGGAAGGGATTGAGCATGCCGCTGCCCAGCGCCGCCTTGAACGCAGGCGTGAAGTAGTAGCCGGTGCCGAGCACCGATTCGGCTTCACTGGAGGCGCGCGACAGGCCGACGTCGTAGTCCCATGTGCCGATACTGCCCTCGACGCCCGCCAGCAGGCGATACGCCTTGGTGGTGGTCTCGATCTGGCGCGGTCCGCAGACCTCGCAGCGCCAGCGATAGGCGATGCGGTTGCCGTACACCAGGTTCGCCGTGCCGAAGTAGTTGGCCAGCGAGTTGTAGATCATGTTGTAGGTCGCCAGCGCCTGCGCATCGTTGGGCAGGTACGGGAACCAGGTGCTCGGGCCGAGCGCCGAAGCCGCCGTCGAGGCGCTCGACGTGATCTGTTGGGCTTCGAACTGGCGGTTGGATTCCGTGCGCGACCCCATCGCTTCCACGTAGAACTGGTGGTTGTCGCTGATCTTGAAGCTGGCACGGCCGAGCGCCTGCAGGCTTTCCTGCGGCTGCTGCATGACCTGCGCCGCCGGATAATCCCAGGCGCACGCATAGCGGGAATTGGCGACGCCCCACAGCTGGTAGGCGTACGGTCCCATCATGTCGCCGCCCGCCTCGCAGCCGGGACCGCCGGGCAGGTTGAGCGTGTTGACCAGTGCCTGGTTGGGGCCGCCGGCCGGATTCACCAGCGTGCCGTTGATGAGGCCACCCGCGATGTTGGACACCGTGGCGAACGGCGTGCCGCGCGTATCCGGAGACAGGCCGCGCTCGGGCTGGAACGTGTTGGAGTAATCGCGGTCCGTGCCGAGCAGGATCTCGTTCTTGCGGTAGTTCAGCGTGCCCCAGGCATTCCAGCCATCGGCATCGATGTCGCCCCAGCCACCCAGCACGCTGGCAGTGTAGACGTTGCCGCCGCCCTCTTCTGTAACATCGACGCCGGCATTCAACGTGATGCCGCGGTAGTCGCTGCGGGTGATGAAGTTGATGACGCCGCCGATCGCATCGGTGCCATAGACCGCCGACGCGCCGTCGCGCAGCACTTCGACGCGGTCGATCGCGGCGAAGGGAATCGAGTTCAGATCGACCGCCTGGCCACGCAGGCCGTGCGTCGCCACACGACGTCCGTTCAACAGCACCAGCGTGGCGTCGGCGCCCTGGCCACGAAGGTTGGCACCCGACACGCCGTTGTTGCCGCGCAGGTCGGCCGGTGCGATGCCCGCGTTCGCCGCCAGACTGTCCGAGCCGTTGCTGGCGATGTTGAGGAATTGCAGCAGTTGCTCGGCGGAGGTGATGCCCTGTGCCTCGATCTCCGCCTTCTGGATGATGGTGATGGGCAGTGCGGCCTCGACATCCGTCCGCTTGATGCGCGAACCAGTGACGGAGACGGTTTCCAGCGTGCGCGCTTCACCTTGCGTGGAGGAGGCTGCCTCCTGCGCAAGTCCCACTCCGGGAACGGCGAGCCCCAGCACGATGGCGACGGCAAGATGGCTGGGCTTGAGCGGGCGGGAACGAGAGGGCATGCGGAATCTCCTGGATGTAAGAACGCGGCGATGCGTGGCCGATACGATGCCTTGCGATGCATGGTGCACGTCGCTCGTGGAATACCGACGCACGGCTTGCCCCGTCCGGGGCTGAAGCGCCGCGCCGATGCCGTCATTCCCTGAGCGTATGGATCCCCATTCGTGCCACCCGGAGCGTCCCGTTCCGGACATGCAAGGCAGGCATTGCCTGTTGGTTCGTTTACTGCGCCGGCACCCCGCCGGTTACTTCGTCGCCGGATCGGACCGCATCCGGCGGGAAAACAGAAAAACCCCTTTCATTGTGGTGTAGCACGCGCCCCGCAACGAGTCAATAAATTATTCTTGATCGGCCAAAAAACTGACTTGAATATTCCTGTTCATCGGGGCGCCGGAACCGCAGGGGCGGTCAGTGCATGCAGGATGCGCAGGTCTTCCGCGTCGAGCTCGGTGCCCTCCATGCCACGGAAGCGATGGTGGAAGGCGCGCACGGTATCGCCCCGGTTGTCGGTGGCATAGCCGATGGCCTGCAGGGCGAGCCACGGATCGAAGCCCGGCGGCGGATCACCGGCATCGGTGGCGGGCCAGAGTCCGAACCCGGCGTCATGCAGGCGCTTCCACGGGAACAGCGGACCCGGATCGATCTTGCGGGACGGCGCCAGGTCGGAATGGCCGATGATCTGGGTGGGCGGAATGCGCAGGCGCGTGGTCAGGTCACGCAACAACACGATCAGGCTGTCCACCTGCGCATCCGGGAACGGGCTCTTGCCATCGTTGTCGATCTCGATGCCGATCGAGGCGTTGTTGACGTCGTTGATGGCGCCCCAGCGGCCGGCGCCGGCATGCCAGGCGCGCCGGGAATCGCTGACAAGCTGATAGATCTTGCCGTCCTTGCCGAGCAGATAGTGGGAACTGACGCGTCCACCGCTGTTGCGGCTGCGCAGTGTGTCCAGCGATTGCTCCACCGAGTCCTGTTCGGTGTAGTGCAGCACGATCACCACCGGACGCCGCTCATCGAAGTTCTTCGACGGCACCCAGGTGGCGAGTGGATTGCGCGGACCGGAGTGCGCGCAAGCGCCCAGCAAGAGGACCAGTCCGGCAAGGAGGGCGGTTCTGCACGCGAACGGAACGCGCTTCGTCATGGGAGACACCTCGGGAAGCAGCCGTGCATAGGAATAGCACGGACACCGTCGTCTCATGGCGACGGCACGGAAAAGAAAAGGCCTGCCGCGAACGGCAGGCCACGGGAGAGACACCGCTTCGACCGCATGCGCTGCGCGATCAGAAGTTCCAGGTCACGACAAGCTGGGTGTAGCGCGGGGATTGCCAACGGGTGCCGGTGCCGAAGGTGGTGCGATAGACGCCCGGCTGTTTCTCGTAGCGACCGCGGACGTTGATCACTTCCTGGTCGTTGAGCAGGTTGTAGATCGACAGTCGCGCCTTCAGGTCGATGCCTTCCACCGGCAGCGTCCAGACCACGTTCGCGCCGAGGTTGTACGTCCAGGGCATGCGCCCGAAAGCACCACGGCCAGAGTATTCGTAGACACGCTGCGCGTAGGCGCCCCCGCAGTTCTGGACGCACAGCCAGCCCGTACCGCCGCCGCTGCCTTCGCTGGTATAGCTGGCGACCGCAAGGTTCTCATCCGGCCAGGTCACGCCGAAGGCGGTGATGGGGCCGCCCGACAGCGCGGTGAACGTGCTGCCGAAGGACCACATCTCGTTCAATTTGTAGCTCGCACGCAGCTTGATCTGGTGCTCGTGGTCGTTGAACAGGACGCCATAACGCTCGTTGTTGGCCGGGTGGTCCCAGTGCTGGACCATGCCCGTGTCGCCATAGTTGGTGTCGGAGTTGACCGGGCCCTCGTGGTTGCCTTCCGACTTCGACCACAGGTACGACGCATTGAACGCCCACTTGTCATCCCATGCACGATCGATCTGGAACTCGACCGCCTTGTAGGTCCGCTTGGGCTTGGAATAGCCGATGATCCGGTTGCTGCCGGTCGTCATGTAGCCTTCCTGCGACGTATCGATGGTGACCCAGCCATCCTGCGCGCAACCCATGGCAGTGGTGCCCCACAGGGTCAGCTGGTCGCCCGGGTTGGCGATGGGCCACAGGTTGGCGTGGCGCACGCCGCACAGCGCGTTGATGCGCATGTCGTCCAACGCGTTGGTCATGCGCCGGTATGTGGCGTTGACGCCCCACGACCAGGTCTGGTTGATCGCGGACTGGAAGCCGAGGATGGCTTCGTCCTGGTAGACCGCGTCGAGATCGCGATCCACGCTCTGCCGCAGGTCGCCGACGCTGACGTTCATGTCGTCGTCCACCGGACCGATCTGCGCGCCGAGCACCGGCTGCATGTAGCTGGCGCCCGTGATCGGGTTGGTGGCCGGATTCCATCCGCTCAGGGCCCAGTACGTGTACTCGTCGGTCAGCCCGCCCGCGAACGTGTAGTTGATGTTGTTGGTGACGGGCAGGTAATAGCGGCCCAGGTTGCCGAACAGCTTGGTGCTGCCGTCGCCCTTCATGTCCCACGAAAAGCCGAAGCGCGGCGATACGAGGTCGTCGATCTTGATGAAGCTGCCACCGGCCGCCGTCTTGTTGTTGAATGCATCGACACGCAGGCCGAGATTCAACAGCAGGTTGGGGGTGACGCTCCAGTTGTCTTCCAGGTACCAGGCATTGGCCGTGGTATCGAAGACGCCGCCATCGATGCGCTTGCGCCCCATCACCACCGCGTTGACGCCGGCCGGCACCGTGGCGCCGTTGTCCAGTGCCGATCCCGGCGCCATGGAGTACACCGTGTAGGTCATCTGGTCGGGACCGGGGTAGAACGACGACCGGTCGGTCGTCATGACTTCGCGATCCAGGCCGAACTTCAGCAGGTGGTCACCCAGCGCCCATTCGAAGTCGAGACGTCCGACTTCCCGCTTGTCCTCGTGGCTGATCACCGAACCGCCCGGGTGGCAGCTCACCGCCGGCCGACCCATGCCGGCATAGACCGTGTTGTAGCTTGCGTTGATGACAACCTGGGAGCACAGCGCGTCAGCGGGCGAACGCACGAAGCTGCTGCTGTTGTTCTCGCCGTACATCGCCTTGACGGTGAAGTTGTCGCCGAAATGGCCGGTGTAGGTGAGCGAGCCACTCTTGCCGCCGCTGTCGTTGGTGCTGACGCCCGTCATCGCGCCTTTCGCACTGGTGGCCCAGTCGTACGCATACGTCGTGCTTTCGACATCGCCCTCGTCCGAGAACGCCAGCAGTTCAAGCCGGTGATCGTCGGTGATGTTCCAGTCCAGCTTTGTGCCCCAGAAACCGTTGCCGGAGTCACCGGTGGTCCACGTGGTGCCGTTGCCATTGGTGTAACCGCTGCGGTTGTCGCGCTGTTCGAACATCGCGAACATGAACAGCTTGTCCTTGATCACCGGCCCCGACGCCCAGACGTTGGTCTTGCTGAAGGTCCGCGTGTCGTCGCTGGCGCGGTAGTACACAGGCACTGGGTTCCCACTGGCGTCGGTGTCGTAGAACTGGTGGTCGTCCGCGGTGCCCCGCCATGCCTCCGGTTCGAACGTCAGCTCCACGCCGCCCTGGAATTCGTTGCTGCCCGAACGGCTCACCGCATTGATGACGCCACCCGTGCTGCGGCCGAACTCCACCGAGTAGCCGCCGGTCTTGACCTGGAATTCCTGGAAGAACGCGAACGGCGCCGTCGAGAAGCTCTGGCGGCGATAGAAGTCGGTGACGTTCAGTCCGTTGATGAACACCGAGTTTTCCGCCACCGACGAGCCGCCGAACGAAATGCCCCCGAAGCTTGAATTGCCGCCGACTACGCCCGGGGCGAGCAGCGCGACCGAACTCAGGTCCTGCGCCACCGGCAGACGTGCGATTTCTTCGCGCGTGACGTTCGTCGCCGATTCGGTGGAGCGCACGTCCACGCGGTTGACCACCCGCGAACCCACCACCTGCACGGCATTGAGGTTCACCACGCCACCCTCGCTACCGAGGTTGACGGTGGCAGTGCCGCCCAACGGCACGTTGACGCCTACCGCTTCGCCGAGATCGGCACCGCTGCGCTTCACCTGCAAGCGGTAGTCACCGACGGGCAGTTGCGTCAGGCGGTATCCGCCATCCGCACCTACCGTCACGGTGCGTGTGGCGCCCGTCGCCGTGTTGGTCACCGTAACCTGGTCGCCCGCCGTCGCCCGCCCGGCCACCGCGCCGGTCGCACTCTGCGCCATCGCCAGTGGCGCCATGGTGGCGATGCATGCGCCGAGTGCCATGCCAAGCGCCGCCTTCTTCAGTACCTTGCCTTTCATCCCCGCTCTCTCCTGCTAAAGATGTTGGTTGAATCGTGTGGTGGTGGAATCAGCCGCGCCCATCCCGGGGCAGCACGGTCCATTCGAACTGGTAATCCCATTGGTCGAAGTAGAGGTTCCCGCCCCTCCACTCCACTTCCCCGCGCTGCAGGTCCACGGTTTCGGACCGCACGTGCTGCTTGGCGGGAATGAAATCGCGCGAGTAGTCGTCGTTGAAGGCCACGCGGTAGGCGTCCAGCCCGCCCAGGTAGAACCAGCGCAACGCCGGATCGTCTGACGCCAACTGGCCGGTGGTGACGTCCATCGGCACCCAGCCGTAGGGCGCCAGGTACAGCGCGCCCCAGTCGTGCATGGTGTCGTGGCCTTCCACGTCTTCGGAGTACGCCCAGCCCGACTGCCAGCGCGCGGGAATGCCGTTCATGCGCAGCAACGTGATCAGCAGCAGCGTCTGCTGTCCGCAGTCGGCATGGCCGGCGCGGAAGGCGTAGTCGCTGATGTTGCTGATGGTGGAATACTCGCGTGCGCCGGCCCAGGGAATGCGGTCCACGGCCGCGAACAACTTCTGCGCGATGCGGTACGGATTCGTCTCGTCGCCGACCACCTTTTCGCTGAAGCGGCGCAGGTCGTCGCTGAAGATCACGTGCGGCGCCCGCTCGGCGAGGAACGGCTGCAGTTCCGGTGTGACGGCCTCGGGCACCACACGATCGGGATCGATCGCCACGCGGCGTGCGTGCACGGTGACCTCGTAGGTCACCGAGAAGGTGGTCGGCTGACCCGCGACGGCGTCCTGCTCCAGGTAGGCGGTGCGTTGCAGCGCGCGCTCCGGTGCCACCTGCGGTCGTGCGGGCTGGCTGGCCACCAGCGCGATCGCTTCCTGCTGGCCCGGGATGGCGCGCGGGTACGGCAACCAGGCGCGCACGGTTTCGCCAGCGGGCACGGCATCGGGTTTCACGCGCACGGTATGGGTGATGCGCACGCGCCGTGGCAGCACGCTGCTCGTGGCGATTGCCTTGGCGACCTGCACCACATCGCGATGATGACGATGCAGCGTTTCGTAAGGCCCCTGCGAAAAGGGTCGCACCGGCGCGGCGCGGCGTGCGGCCGCTTCCGGGCTCACGCGAAACAGGTTCGAGGCTGACCGGCTGAAGTAGAGCGGCTCGCCATCGATGTCCAGCCGTTCGATGAGCCCGGCGCGGTCCCAGCGCTGGAACTCGTCTTCGCTCAGGTCCGGCACCTGCGCCCGGATGCGCTCGCGCACGGCGGCGGCGTCGAGGGTGAAGTCGAGGCGGATGCGGCGCATGCGCTCACGCTGGAAGTGCAGCGCCCGGTACTGGCCGTCGTCGTCCGTGCCCTCCGCAAGCGCCTGCGCGATGGCCGTCTCGGCCCGCTGGAAGTGCCCCTGATCGATGTCGTCGACGATGGCCGCGAGCGGATCACCGGCCTCTGCCAGGGCCGGCACGGGGAGTACCATCGGCCACCCGCACAGGGACAGCCACGCGGCCAGGCGCCGTCTGGCTTGCCTGCCGCGTCCCGTCCCCACGTGCTGGCTCCTGCTTGCATCCACGTCGCACATCCCCACGCCGACCGGCCGTATTTGTGTAACACGACGTGAATGTGAGGGTCAATAATTTATTCTTGATTTTTATGAAGGAAGAAATAAATATTCTTGTGGAAACCGGCCCCGGCATGCCGTCATGGTGGCGGGCGATGGGTCTGGAAAAGGGGATGGGATGAACGCACCGATGTCGTACCGGCCTACGGACCGTGCCGGCCTGCCGCAGACGCTGGGTGCGCTCGCGCTGCTCGGCGGCCTGTTCGCCGCGCTGCCCTTGCTCGCACGCGAACCGCTGCCCGTCCCCGCGCACGCCGTCATCGGCGTCCACGAGCGGCATCTCAAGGCGGAGGACTGGATCGGCCGGCTGGCCGCGCCTGACGACGTGCTGCTTGATGGCGCAGGGGTGGCCGCACAGAACGACCGCCTGTGGCAGAGCGACCGCCACGTCCATGTTCTGCAGCGCCTGCCCGCGGAACTGACGCGTGCCGACGTGCGCGCCTGGCTGGAGCCGTTGTCCGCTGCCCCCACGCGCACGCTGTACGACGACAAGGGGCGCGACGTCACGCGCGAGCAACTCGCGGCATTCGTTGCCAATGCCGCCGTGGACGCCGTCCCGGACCGCACACCAACCCGCTACGGGCTGGTGGTGCACCGCGCCGACCTGCGCACGTTCCCGACCCGCGAGCATGTGTTCAGCAGCCGGAACGACACCGACATCGACCGCTTCCAGGAGAGCGCGCTGTTCCCCGGGACGCCCGTCGTGATCGCGCACACCAGCGCCGACGGCGATTGGTACTTCGTGGTGAGTCCGCTGTATGCCGCCTGGATCGAGAAGCGCTACGTTGCGGAAGGTCCCCGCGAGACGGTGTTCGGCTACGGTGCAGGCACGTCCGCCCTGGTGGTGACCGGCGCCACCGCACGCACGGTCTACAACCCGGAGGAGCCGGGCCTGTCCGCCTTGCAGCTGGACATGGGCGTGCGGGTACCGGTGCTGGCGGACTGGCCCGCCGACAAACCGGTGAACGGACAGCATCCCTATACCTCGCACGTCATCCAGCTACCGGTGCGCCGCGCCGACGGCTCGCTCGACCTGTTGCCTGCGCTGCTGCCGAAGACGGCCGATGTCGCGCCCGATTACCTGCCGCATACGTCCGCGAACCTGCTGCGCCAGAGCTTCAAGTTCCTCGGCGAGCGCTACGGTTGGGGCCACCGCTACGACAGCCGCGATTGCAGCGGCTTCGTGTCCGAGGTCTACCGCAGCATGGGTATCGTCCTGCCCCGCAACACCAGCGCCCAGGCGGTCAGTCCCGCCCTCGAGCGCATCGGGTTCGACGCCGGCGACAGCCACGCGAAGCGGCTCGCGGTGCTGCGCACACTGCAGGTCGGCGACCTGGTCTACATCCCGGGCCACGTGATGATGGTGATCGGCCACGACAACGGCACCACGTACACCATCCACGACACCACCGGCATCACGTATCGCGGCTACGACGGCAAGGTCGTCCGTGCCACCCTCAACTCGGTCGCGGTCACACCGCTGGAGCCCTTGCTGTTCAACAGCGAGCAGTCCACCGTCGACCGCATCACCGCCATCCAGCGTATCCGTCCCCAAGGGGCCCCATGAAGATCACTGACATCACGTTCGGCATGCTGCGCGTGCCGCTGAAAACACCGTTCAAGACCGCGCTGCGCACCGTGGACACGGTGGAGGACATCGTGGTGATCGTGAAGACCGACACCGGCCACGTCGGCTATGGCGAAGCGCCCGCCACGGCCGTCATCACCGGCGACACGCATGGCTCGATCATCGAAGCGATCGGCAAGTTCATCCGGCCGCGCCTGATCGGCCAGGACATCGCCAACCTCAACCACATCACCGACCTGATACAGACCGCGCTGGAACGCAACACCAGCGCCAAGGCCGCGGTCGAGATCGCGGTCTACGACCTGTGGGCGCAGCTGTACGACGCACCGCTGTACAAGATGCTGGGCGGTGGCGACCCCGTCATCACCACCGACATCACCATCAGCGTCGACTACATCGACAAGATGGTGGCCGACTCGATCAGCGCCGTCGAGCGCGGCTTCGAGTCGCTGAAGATCAAGGTCGGCAAGGACATCGGCCTGGACATCGAACGCGTCAAGGCCATCTATTCCGCCGTCGAGGGCCGTGCGCTGCTGCGCCTGGATGCCAATCAGGGCTGGACCGCCAAGCAGGCGGTGTTCGCCATGCAACACCTGGAAGACGCCGGTGTCGTGCTGGAGCTGCTGGAGCAACCGGTCAAGGCCCGCGACCTGGATGGACTGAAGTACGTCACCGATCGCGTGCACACGCCAGTGATGGCCGACGAGAGCGTGTTCGGACCGACCGAGGTCATCGACCTGATCAAGATGCGCGCCGCCGACATCATCAACATCAAGCTGATGAAGACCGGTGGCATCTCCAACGCCATCCGCATCGCCGACATCGCCTCGCTGTACGGCGTGGAGTGCATGATCGGCTGCATGATCGAGACCAGCATCAGCGTGGCCGCCGCCGTGCATGTCGCCGCAGCGAAGGCCAACGTCATCACCAAGATAGACCTGGACGGGCCGTCGCTGGGGCAGTTCAACCCGGTCGAGGGTGGCGTGATCTTCAATGAGTCGGAAATCACCATTACCGAGGCCCCGGGCCTGGGTATCCGTGAGATCCGTGGCCTGGAGATGCTGCCGGGCTGAGCCCGGTGGCGATGGCCCGTTGTCAGTCCCGTCCACCGCCATCACACTCATGCCATGACAGCGCCCTTGGTGAAGATCCGTTCCGAACGCGACCAGATGTCGGCCATCGAGCGCCGCATCGCCGACTTCATCCTCGACAACGCGCACCTGCTGCGCGACTACTCGTCGCAACAACTCGCCAGCGCGCTCGGCATCAGCCAGTCGAGCGTGGTGAAGTTCGCGCAGAAGTTCGGCTTCAAGGGATATCCGGACCTCAAGTACACGATCGGTGAAGCGGTCGCGCGCAATGGCAACGGCCATGCGATGCCGCCGGATGCGGAGAAGGAAGACGCCGGGGATGCCTACCAGCAGCTGCAGGATGGGCTGCGTCGCAGCAAGATGGCGGCCGAGGAGGAAACCCGCAGCCTCAATCCGCGCACGCATATCGAACCGATCGTCAACCTGATCGACCGTGCGGACAAGGTGTTCGTTTGCGGCCTGGGCGACGATGGACTGTTCGCGCGCGAGTTCGCGATGCGCCTGTCGCTGCTGGGCCTGCTGACGGTGCACCACGCCGACCCCATCCTGATGATGGCCAACCTGTCCGCCGTGCGTCCCGGCGACGTGCTGCTGATGTTCTCCGAGTTCGGCAAGCTGCCCGAGTTGTCGCAGGTGAGCCGGCAGTTCCAGGCCTGCGAGGGCAAGGTCATCTCGATCACGCGCCATACCGCCAATCCCTTGCGCGCACACGCCGATGCGGCGCTGGTGATCTCGGCGCATGATCCCGCACCGCACGTGGAACAGCTGCTCTACCGTTCGTCGCTGCAATCGCTGCTCGATTTCGTCTTCGTGCTGTTGTGCCAGACCAATCCGGACCGCAACCGGCAGCTCGCCATCAATCTCGAACGCATCCACCATTTGCTGGAGTCGTGATGCCCATACCGTCGTTTCCGCGCGTTTCGTTGCGCTCATTCGCCCAGGCCGTCGTCCTGCTCGCGAGCGGCGCCCCTGCCTTCGCCAGCGATGCGCCGGCTTCTCGGCCTTGGCGCGACGCGCGCCAGCTGGTGCTGGTGGTGACCGCTGGCTGGGACGCCACGACCGGCACGTTGCAGCGCTTCGAGATCCGCGACGGTCGATGGCAGGCAGTGGCGGCGGCAGCGCCGGTTTCGGTCGGACGCAATGGCGCCGCCTGGGGCTTGGGCCTGCACCCGGCGCAAACCAGGGGGCCGCAGAAGCAGGAAGGCGACGGGCGCGCGCCGGCGGGCGTGTTCACGCTCGGCGACGCCTTCGGTTATGCAGACAAGGGGGATACGGTCATGCCGTACCGCCCGATGCACGCGACCAGCTACTGCATCGACGTGCCGGATTCCCCGCTCTACAACCGCATCATCGACACGCGCACGGAAGGCGAAGCCGCCGCGAAAGGCTCGACCGAACCGATGCGGCTGGACCTGCACAACCAGGGCGACGTCCGCTATCGGGAGGGCCTGGTGATCGGCCACAACCCGAATGCCACACCGCGCGCCGGAAGCTGCATCTTCGCGCACCTGTGGCGCACGCCGGGCGAAGCGACCGCCGGTTGCACGGCGATGGCCGCCGAGACGATGGACGAGGTGCTGCGCTGGCTGCGTCCCGACGCGCGCCCCGTCTTCGTGCTGCTGCCGAACAGCGAGTACACGCGCCTGGCGCATGACTGGCAGTTGCCGGAGGCGATGCGATGAGGTGGCCAGGCGCCACAGCGCGCGTACTGCTGGGCCTTGCCGCCGGCGCCATCGTCGGCCTGGCGCTGGCGCACTGGTCGCCGACGACGGCGGCCGCGGCTGTGGCCGTCGCGCAACCGATCGGGAAGCTGTGGCTCAGCGGCCTGCAGATGACGGTCGTGCCGCTGGTGCTGTCACTGGTGATCCTGGGCGTCGCGACGGCGAGTGACGCAGCGGCCTCCGGCCGCGTGGCACGACGCGCGATGGTGGTGTTCATTGCGTTGCTGTCGCTGTTCGCGGCCTACGCGGCCATCGTCGCGCCACTGGTGTTGTCGATGGTGCCGCCCAGCAAGGCCCTGACCGCCACCCTGCACGGCACGCTGCCGACGGCCGGAGAGGTCGTCACGCCCGGACTCGCCGACTGGATCGGATCGATCGTGCCCAGCAACGCCATCATGGCCGCCGCACAGGGTGCGATGCTGCCGGTCGTCGTGTTCGCGCTGTTCTTCGGCTTCGCGCTGACGCGCGTGCAGGAAGACCGTCGCGCGCAGATCATCGCGTTCTGCCACGGCATCGCCGACACCATGATCGTGATCGTGCGCTGGATGCTGCTGGCCGCGCCGATCGGTGTGTTCGCGCTGGTGCTCGCTGTCTGCGCGCAGGCCGGGATCGGCGTGATCGGTGCATTGGCCGGCTACATCGCCCTGCAATGCGGCATGTACCTCGGCGCGACGCTGATCTGTTACGTGCTGGTCGCACTGTTCGCACGCCAGTCGCCGCTCGCCTTTGCGAAGGCGATCCTTCCCGCCCAGGTCGTGGCCGCCAGCACGCAGTCCTCGCTGGCTTCGCTGCCGGCGATGGTCGAGAGCGCGCGCTTCCGCCTAGGCCATCCGCGCGCGGTTGCCGCACTGGTGCTGCCGATGGCGGTGACGCTGTTCCGCATCACCAGCCCGATCCAGTACATCGTCGCGGCCTGTTTCGTGGCCTGGGCGTACGGCATCGACGTCAATGCGGTGACGCTTGCCGCGGGTGCCGCGCTGGCCGTGGTGATCAGCCTTGGCTCGATCGGCCTGCCTGGCCAGGTCAGTTTCATGGCCACGGTGATGCCGGTGACGCAATCGATGGGCCTGCCCATCGAACCGCTGGGCCTGTTGCTGGCGGTGGATACCATCCCCGATGTATTCGCCACCACGGGCAACGTCACCGGTGACCTGACCGCCACCAGCATCGTCGCCCGCCAGTCGCCTGATGCCCGCGACACGGACGACGCAGCCGACTGATTGCATCGGTGCCTGCAGCAGCATCCGCAGCGACCTATCGTCAGACGGGGTCGCTGAGCAGGTTTCTACCCACGACTACGGAAGATGCAGGTGATACCCGACATCGGGTGCCGCGTCGGCAATGAGCGCCAGGACCTTGCGCAAGACCCGCAGGCCCGGCCGGAAGTCGGCAATCAGAATGGCGTGAACCGCGGTCCCGAGCGTCGTGCGATCGACGCGGGATGCCGCGAGAGCAGATAGGTGCTGACGAGCTGGCGAAGAGGTTCGGCGATGTCGGCCCGCGCATGCAGGGATGCGATCACTTCGTCCCAGATGCCTTCCTGTGCCCAGCGGGTGAAGCGGACATAGATGCTGTGCCACGGCCCCCACTCCAGCGGCAACCGACCCCATGGGTGTCGCGTGACGGCGACCCACAACACCGCCTCGAGGAACACCCGTGTCCGTTCGCCATTCATGGCTCGTGCACGCACGAGCGGTGGCAGGGTGGCCAGTATCGCCTCCCAGCGCGCGTCATCGAGTCGCAGCATGCCGCGCTGATCGACCACGTACTCGTTCTCGATCCCAAGCATCTGCTTCCTGCCCTGTCCTTCCATCACCGCGTGTCTCCTGACGCCCGGAAAAAACGTGCGCGTATCAACGCGCTGCGGCATCCATCCGCTTGTTGGTCTTATCGCCGTGATCGCATGAAAGAGGACATGCACTGAAGGCCAGAGCGATTGCGCAAGCGCCAGAAGTTCCCGACCTGCCGGAACAATTTATGTACCGCTCAGTTTGATATTCAGGAGGTGTTGTGAACGTCGGCGGATACTCCGCTCACCGTCGTTTCCCCCGAGATGACGGACACACAACAACAAGAGAGAAAGACGTCCCATGAAGAAATCCTTGCTTGCCCTGACCCTGTTGGCTGCCGCTCCTTTCGCCGCTTCGGCCGCCGAAGGCGTTTCCTACAACTATGTGGAAGGCGGTTACACCGCGACGAACATCGATGGCCCCGATGCCGATGGCTGGGCACTGAAGGGTTCCGTCGCCCTGCACCCGAACTTCCACGTCTTCGCCGACTACAGCACGCAGGAAGTCGATGACGTCAATGTCGATTTCGACCAGTGGCGCGTTGGTCTGGGCTACAACCACGAACTGTCCAAGCGCGTCGACCTGCTGACCCGCGTGGCGTATGAAAAGGCGAAGACCGACAGCTTCAACGTCGGTGGCGTGCGTGTCCCCAGCTTCAGCGCGGATGGCTACAGCGTCGAGGTCGGTGTGAACAGTGCGCTGACCAGCCGCCTCAACGGCTATGCGCTGGCCGGCTATGAAGATGGCGACGACTACGACGGCGAGTTCTACGGTCGTCTGGGCGCGCAGGTGAAGTTCACCCCGAACTGGAGCGCGTCGGCCGACGTCAAGCTGGTCGACGGCGACACCCAGTGGTTCGTGGGTCCGCGCTTCAGCTGGTAATCCGCGACACCGTTCCCCCGCGACGCGTCCTCTCTCCCCGCGTCGCACCCAAAGCCCGGCCCCACGGCCGGGCTTTTCTTTGCGTGATGGCGATCGCCCAAAGAAAAAGCCCGGCATGGCCGGGCTCGTCTGGTCGCTTGTCCGCCGGTAGTTACTTGAACAGCGTTTCCGGATACTCCGGTTTCTGTTCCCGCGAGAGCAGGTGCTGCAAGCCGTCGCGTGGGGTCAGGTCGCCATGCAGGACGGCACGTACCGCGCTGGAAATCGGCAGGTCGATGCCATGCCGGTCTGCCTGGCGCATGACTTCGTCGGCGGTCTGCACGGACTCGACTACCTGCCCGATCTCGCGCACCGCATCCTGCAACGTCTGGCCGCGGCCAAGGGCGAGACCCAGGCGACGATTGCGTGAGAGGTCACCGGTACAGGTCAGCACCAGGTCGCCGAGGCCGGCCAGGCCCATCAGGGTTTCCGGCTTGGCGCCGATGGCGGCAGACAAACGCAACATTTCGTTGAGCCCGCGGGTGATCAGTCCCGCGCGGGCATTGAGGCCCAGCTGCATGCCATCGGACACGCCGGTGGCCACCGCGAGCACGTTCTTCATCGCACCGCCGAGTTCAGCGCCCACCATGTCGTCGCCGGTGTACGCACGGAACGCGGGGCCATGCATCACGTCGGCCACCGCCTGCGCGAACTCGGCATCGGCGCCGTGCACGGTGACCGCCGTGGGCAGGCCCAGCGCGACTTCCTTGGCGAACGACGGGCCGGTCACGACCGCGATCGGCACGTCCGGGCCGAGGACTTCTTCGGCTACCTCATGGAGGAAGCGACCCGAGCCGGTTTCGAAGCCCTTCGTCGCCCACGCCACGCCCGCCTTGGCCGGGCGCAGCGGCGCCAGCTTGCGGAGGGTTTCGGTAAAGGCGTGCGAAGGCACGACCACCAGCACCTGGTCCGCATCGACGAGCGACGTGGCCAGGTCGGTGGTGGCGCGCAGGGTGTCCGGCAGCGGAATACCCGGCAGGTAGCGCGTGTTCTCGTGCCGCTGGTCGATGGCCTCGGCCACTGCGGCGTCGCGGCCCCAGAGGGTGACCGCGTGCCCGTGTCTTGCCATCAGGGCAGCAAGCGCGGTGCCCCAGGAACCTGCGCCGAGCACCGCGATCTTCAGTGGATCAGCGGATTGCAGATCAGTCATCCGTCACCCCCGTACAACGCATCGCCATCCCGACGGGATCGTGCACCACGACTCAGGCGTTGCCGACGGGTTCCGAGTTGGCCAGGCCGGCATCGCCGCCCTGCGCGGCGCGCTGGCGCAGCGATTCGGCGTAGAGCGCTTCGAAGTTGATCGGCTGCAGGAAGAACGGCGGGAAGCCGCCGGCCTGCACCAGGTCGCTCACCAGCTGGCGCACGTACGGGAACAGGATGTTCGGGCACTGGGTGCCGAGCAGCACATCGACGGCCTGCGGCTCCAGCCCGATCAGGCCGAAGATGCCGGCCTGCTGCACTTCCGCCACGTAGGCGGTCTTGTCGCCGGCCTTGCAGGTCAGGGTGACGCCCAGCACGACTTCAAAAGCGTTTTCGCCCAGGCGCTGCACACGCTGGTTGAGATTGAGCTGCAGTTCCGGCTGCACGTTCTCGGCGAACACGGCCGGCGCGCCGGGGGCTTCGAAGGAAACGTCCTTGACGTAGATCTTTTCGACAGTGAAAGCGGGGCCAGCGGCTTCGGCGGCGGGCGCGATCGCGCCGTTGGTGGTCTCGTCGGACATTTCTTTGACTCCGGAATCTGGATGGCAGCGTGAATGGAAATTATGTCATGGCGACACGCGGGGCCCGCTTCAAGGGCGGGTCTGCGGCCATGATGACGGTGGTGTCAGCGGCCCTTGACCAGCGGCAGGTCGGCCTGCTGCCAGGCGGCGATGCCGCCCTCCAGCGCGTAGACCTTCTCGAAACCGGCCTTCTTCAGACGCTTGGCGGCGGCGCCGGACGCCTGGCCGGTGCGGCAGACCAGCACGACGGGCTGGGACTTGGCGCCGGCCAGCAGCTTGTTTTCAGGGTCGAAGTTGCTGGGCAGCACGTTGCGGCTGCCCGCGATATGGCCTTTTTCGAAGTCGTTGCTCGCCGACAGGTCCACCACCAGGGCATTTTCGCTGTTGACCAGCTGGGTCAGCTCGGCGGGGCGCAGCGCCTTGTAGCCGCGGAACAGGCGCGCGACCTCGGTGTAGACGATGGCGACCGTCAGGCCCACGAGGGCCAGCGACAGCATCTGGTTGAAGGGGGAGCGGGTGGCGAAAGCCAGGATTTCTTCGAAATTCACGGAGTTGGCGATCTTCGAGCGGGCGGCGATTGTCGCACAGGACGCCACCAGGGCGTCGGCCGCCTACTCCCCGTTCCAGAGGTCCGGCAGGCCCACCACCAGCCACCAGCGCTTCACCTCGGGATCCCAGCGCCAGCGCTCGCGGTAGCGCATCGTCCGTTCGGCCATGGTGTGCTTGTTGATGACGCGCAGCTCGATCGCCCGCTCGACGGTGCCATCGGGTCCGCCGCTGGTCGACAGGTCGCGGTAGCCGGAAATCTGCACCTGCTGGTAGCGCTCGAACTCGAGTTCGGTCATCGGATGCTCGGCCTTGTAGGCGGGATCGACGGCCTTCCAGGCGTTCTCGAAATCGCCCCAGCGGATCGAAGCCGCGTACGCGTCCTGCACTTGCTGCAACTTGCCGCGCTGCAGGCGACTTTGCGCCGCTGCGGGCGCGAGCATCAGCAACAGTCCGGCCACCAACAGCCATTTCCCGATCACGCGCATGAGCATCCCCCCGGTCATACCGGCATGCTACCGCTTCGCGATGGCGACGAACCGCCCGCTCAGGGTGGTAGCCATGCCGCCTTCAGGCAACCGCACGCTGGCCTCGACCTGGATGCGCGCGCGACCGCGCTGCACGAGCGTGTCGATGAAGGCCTCCATCGACTGGCCGTCGGCGAAGGCCGCGTCCGCGACAAGATCACCGTAGAGCGGGGCGAGATAGCGGATCTGGCTGTCGGCGACGTAGACCTCCGCCTTCAGCCCGGCGAGCCTCAGCTTCAGCGTCACCAGGCCCCAGCCGGCCACGGTCATCAGCGAGGTCAGGCTGCCGCCGAAGGCATTGCCCTTGTCGTTGACGTTGGCCGACAGCGGCGCGGTCAAGCGCAGGGCCTCGCCATGGAAGCCCTCCACGTCCACGCGCATGGCCGCCACCGGCGGCATGCCACGGCAATAGTCACGCAGTTCCTGCAAGGCTTCTTCCGGACTCATCACTCATAATCCGCGCATGGGACATCCAACGCCGCCGGCATGGTACGTCATCTCGCTTCGGCCCCAGGGCGGCCACGATGCGCTGCGCCGCGCCGCGCGACGCCACGGTGCAGGCCTGCTCGCGCTGTCGCCGTGGCGCATCCGCCGTTGCGACGATGAGGCCACGCGCGCTGCGTTGCGCGCTGCACTCGCCTGCCCGACCGTCGTCTTCACCAGCCCGGCCGCCGTTTCGGAAGCTCACGCGCTGCAGCCCCTGCGCGCGCGCACCGGGCAGGCATGGTTGGCCGTCGGCGCCGGCACCGCGGCCGCGCTGCGCCGTGCCGGCATCGACCGGGTGTCGTTTCCTGCACGCATGGACAGCGAGGGGCTGCTGTCCCTGCCGGAACTTGCCGACCTCGACGGCAAGGCACTGGGCTTCATCACCGCACCGGACGGTCGCAACCTGCTGGTGCCCACGCTGGAATCCCGCGGGGCCCGGGTGCATCGCGCCGAGGTGTACCGGCGCGAATCCATTCCGCTGAGCGCCCGCTCGCGCGAAGCGTTCGCCGCCCTCCAGGCACCTGCCTGCCTGCTGCTCAGCAGCGGAGGCGCACTGCAGCACGTGCTGGCGCGGCTGCCCGCTCCCCTCGCCGTACGGCTGCAGTCCCTGCCCGTCGTCGCCGCCAGTGAGCGCTTGGTCGACGCTGCGCACGAGGCCGGCTTCGCGCAGGTCGTCCTTGCCGATGGCCCGCGCCCGGCGCAGCTGATGAAGGCGGCGTGCACGATCGGCCGCACCGGCATCCGGTAGCATCTGCGGCGCCCATCACGTTTTTGCCAGCAGCCAAGGAAGCCTGTGAACGACCAGCCCTCTTCTTCGCCCCGTTCCGGCACCCGCACGCAACTCGTGCTCGTGGCGCTGGCGGTGCTCGTCGTCGGTATCGGCGCCTGGCGCGGCTGGTCGTGGTGGCACGCGCGCACGGCGCAGGAACAGACGGCGCTGTCGGCGGCGGAACAGCGCCTCGCGGCCCTGGAGTCGCGCACCGATGCGCTGCGTCGAGATCAGCGCGCACAGGCGCAACGCCTGCTGGATGCTGCGGCCACCAACCGCGTGTTGCGCGACGAAGTCCTCGGCCTGGGCCAGCGAGGTGCCCTGCTTGAGGAAAGCGTGGCCAAGCTCACCGATCCCACCCGTCATGGCGCGCAGGCGCTGCGGCTGGATGAAGTGGAGTTGTTGCTCTCGCAGGCGGCACAGCGCGTGGATCTCGCACACGATCTCGCCGGCGCTCGTCGTGCGTATGCGTTGGCGGCGGGCGCGCTCGACGGCATCGACGATCATCGCCTGCTCAACTTGAAGCAGGCGCTGGCGCAGGAGCGCGCGGCGCTGGATGCGCTCGGCGAGGGTCCACAGGCATCGGCGTTGAAGCAGGTGGAGCATGTAGCGGCCTCACTGCCCGGCCTGCCGCGCGAACGGAACGCGATCGACGATACGACGACGCGCCCCGCCTGGCAGCGCTGGCTGGCACCGTTGATCGATGTCCGCCCGACCCGCGACACCACCCTGGTGACACCGGAAGACCGGACCGCGGCCGACGCGGCGCTGCAGATCGAGATCAGCCTGGCGCGCGCCGCGCTGGAACGCGATGACGATGCCGCCTATCGCGGCGCCCTCGGGCGTATCGATGCCTGGCTGCCGCGATTGTGGCCCGATTCACCGGAACGACGGCAGGTTCACGCGCAGTTGCGCACATTGCAGGCGACATCGGCGCCAGCGCGCCCCACGGAGCTGGGCAGCACGCTGCAGCAGCTTCGGGCATTGCGCAACGCCGGACTGCGCCTGCAGGCGCCGACGCTACCCGTGGACCCGCAGGAGCCCGCGCCATGAAGCTGTTCCGTACCGTGGTGGTGCTGTTGTTGCTGTTGCTTGCTGGCGTACTGGCATCGCAGTGGATGGCCGGCACCGATCGCGACCTGGGCGAAGTCTTCATCCGGTTCGCCGGCTACGACCTGCACACCAATGTGCCGCGCGCGCTGCTTTCCCTGCTGCTGATCGCAGGCGCGGCGTGGCTGCTGTGGCAGCTGGTGACGCTTCCCTTCCGCGCGTGGAGTCGCCATCGCCGCAGGCAGGCGCGGGCACGGCTGATCGATGGACTCGACTCGCTGCACACGGGCCATTGGCAGAAGGCGGAGAAATTGCTGGAACGCGCCTCGGAGGATGCGGAAGTCGGCGCGATCGCGCGCGTGGCCGCGGTGCGTGCGGCGCAGGCGCGTGGCGACGACGCGGCCGTGCAGCGCCACCTGCTCGCGTTGCGCGAGCGGTCGGCGCAAGCGCACGCACTCACTGCGGCACAGATCGCCCTCGAGGCCGGCCAACCGCAGGACGCGCTGGCCGTACTGGACGCCACCGAGGTACAGCCGCTGCCCCCGCGCGGCCTCGCGCTTCGCGCCGACGCGCTTGCCGCTACCGCTCGCGCCGGTGAAGCCTACGGGTTGTTGGGCGCGTTGAAGCAGCAACAGGCGCTGGCGCCGCCGGCGTTCGATGCACTGGAGATCCGCCTGGCCACGCAGTCGTTGCACGAAGCCGCTGATCCCAACGTACTGGCCGAACGCTGGGAAGGGCTGACCAAACCGCTGCGACTGCAGCCGTCCGTCGTGGCGGCCTATGCCGAACGTGCCGCCGCGCTGCGGTGGGAAGACGCGGCAACGCGCAGCATCGAACAGGCGCTGGAGTCGCGCTGGGATGAAAGCCTGGTGGCCCTGTACGGCCGTCTGCCGGTGGGCAAGCTGGATTCGCGACGCGCCAGCGCGCAGCACTGGCTGCATGCACATCCGGCCAGTCCCGCCTTGCTGATGACGCTGGGACGGCTCGCGCGGCAGCAGGGCCAATGGACCACGGCACAGGAATTCCTGCATCGGGCCGTTGCACAGGGTGCGGGCGCAGAGGCGTGGGAAGAACTGGCGACCGGTTTCAACGAAGCGGGCGACACCGCATCGGCACAGCAATGCCATGCCAATGCGGTCAAGGCCGCGCGGGGAGAAGCTCCCGTGCGTTTGCCGGTGCGCGACATGCGGCAGGAGATCCATGACGCCGCCGTCGTCGAAGAGCGCGATGCGCACGGCCTGCCGCGGCTCAAGGAGTGAGGATCACGCGGCGGACGACTTCCGGCGCCAACGGCGCCACCCGATCACCGCCGCCAGCACCACCAGCCACGCCGGCCACAGGGCCGCCAGTGCCACCACGACCTGCTGGCCGGCACGCCAACCCACCCTCAGGGCATCGCCCAGCCGGCTGAAAAAGCCGGGGCCGTTATCGCGGAACACGGCATCCACGTCCACGCGCTCCGCCTTGCGTACCTGCACGTCCTGACGCAGCGACAGCGTGATGGTGCTGAAGGCCACGCGGTCCTCGAACTCTTTCTGCGCGATCACGGCTTCGTCGCGCTGGCCACGCGCTTCACCGCGCGCCTGGATGGCGTCGGCCTTGTCGCCGAGCTTGCCGCCCGCCTGCACGGCATCGCCGAGTTCCTGCTGCTGGTCCTGCGCACGCTGCCGCGCCAACTGCTGGCGCAGCAGTTCGAACTGCGCATCGCGCGCGCTGAAGTTGCGGTGGTCCAGGAACTCCATCTGCGATGCGATGGCACGCAGGAACACCTGGGTGCGCTCGCTCGGCACGCGCACGGTCAGTTCGCCCTGCAAACGGTACTCGGACAGTTCCAGCCGCTTGCCGTTGCCGATCGAGCGGCTCTGCACACGCTGCACCTGCGCCTGGATGTCGTTGTCGACGGTGAAACCGCCCTGCTTTGCAGCTTCATCCTCGATCGCCAGCGCCGTGCGGTAGACATCCTTGACCTGGAACTCCGCGGCGGCGGTGCGGATGAAGCGGCGTTGCGGATCGACCTGCACCAGCACGTCGGACGCCAGTTGCGAGGCATCGACGCCCGATGTCTGCAACGTCGGCGGTTCCACGTTCTTCTGCGGCGCGGCCACCGCTGCGGCATCGGCGGCTTCGGCCATGTCGGCAGCCGGCGCGGCGGCGACCTCGGCCTCGTGCGACATCCGCTCCTGCCTGCTGCAGGAAGCCATAAGGGCCAGCAAGGCCAGCGAGGAAACGACGCGATACGACCGGTGCATGCGCATGGAAACTCCGGGTGGAATGACGGTGGCGGGAAGTCCTGCCCGATGTCCAACGCACAGCGCAGGCCAGCGGGGTTGGCCGGCATCATTCCATGTCCCGATGCCCTGATGCTACGCAGAAACGGAGACCAGGCGGGGTACGCCGAGCACTGGGTAGTGTTACTTCAGCCGCTGTACGAGGTCGGAGGCTGGTGTGTACACGAATGCGCGACCGATCCTCTGGCATCGCATCAGCTTCAACTCGACTAGCGAGCCAAGGTCACTACGCGCTGTTTGATACGTCACGCCATGGACCTGCATGTGCCGATCGATACGGTAGGCCTTGTCGGGATGCCTGACGGCATCGATCAGCAGTTCACGCTGCCGATGGTTGAGGCGTGCACCGAGCCCCGAAGAAGGTTTCAGCAGTGCCCGCGCCTTGCCGCGCTCTTCAACCTTGCGCGCTAGATAGCCATGCAGATTATCGATGGCATCCACGATCACTTCGAGATGATGGTCGACAAAGTAGGACAGATCCGACTCATCACTCTCAGTCTGCAAGTATGACCTGAGGTACTGAGCCTTCGCATTCTTGAAAACACTGGAGACGGACAGATACTCGGTCAGCCAGTATCCCGACCTGAGCATCGACCAGTAGAACAAGGTCCTGGCCGTTCTGCCGTTGCCGTCGCAGAACGGATGGTCGTAGCCGATCTGGAAATGGAGGGCGATGGCCCTCACCACCGGATGCAGGAAGCCCTCTCCGTCGTGGACACCATTGGCGAAATCGCACAACGAACGCAGGCGTTGGGGCAGTTCTTCCGCGTTTGGCGGCAGATGAAGCACACGTCCGGTCTCGTCCTCGACGACCACGTTGTCTGCCGCCGTGCGAAAGCGCCCTGCTTGCGATGGCTCTTCGAGCGTGTCCGAAGTGATGAGTCTGTGTATCTCGAAAACAGCGTCAGGCGTGAGCGGCTGGTCGCGCCAGCGCTTCAGTTCCTGCATGGCGAGATAGTTGTTGTAGATCATCCGTTCGCCGTGATCGCGAGGCTTGCGACCACTACGCAGCATGTCCTTGGCTACCGCGCGCGTGGTGCCGGCGCCCTCGAGTTGCGACGACGTCATCGCTTCCTCGATCTGTGAGCGAATGAGAAACCGGTGCTTGGCGCGCTCGTCCTCCTGCTGGTCCAGTCCTCGGATCGACCCCGCCGCCTGCTTGGTAATGGTGTGCAGCTTGCTTGCGATCGAATCCGTCAGTGCAACGCGAATTCGTGGTTCAGTCCGGTCGGCGGCGTGAGATGCCGGAGATGATCCCAATGCTCGTAACGCCCCTTCACCTCAGGGCCGACACGCCGACGTAGAAGCTCACCCAACGTCCCGCCGTATTTGTCCAACAAGGAACTGACGGGGAGCGGGGAAAGGGGAATCTTCATGGCAACCGTCAATGTGCTACTAATTCATAGCTAAATTAGTAGTTTGCTGACAGTTCGCCATAAGTGGCTGATTTAATTATCTTTCTATGATCGCCACCACGCCCATGCCGCCGGCGGTGCAGATGGACACCAGCGCGCGACCACCGCCCCGCTGCTTCAGCTCCTTGGCCACCGTAGCGACGATGCGCGCCCCGGTGGCGGCGAACGGATGGCCCGTCGCCAGCGAGGAGCCGTTGGGATTCATCTTCGCCGGATCGATCCGGCCCAGTGGCGCGTCCAGGCCCAGGCGCGTGCGGCAGTAGTCTTCGCTCTCCCACGCGCGCAGGGTACAGAGCACCTGCGCAGCGAAGGCCTCGTGGATTTCGTAGATGTCGAAATCCTGCAGGGTCAGGCCGTGGCGCTTGAGCATCTCCGGCACCGCCACCGTGGGCGCCATCAGCAGGCCCTCGCCATGGACGAAGTCGACGGCGGACACCTGCGCATCCTTGAGGTAGGCGAGCGGCTCGTGGCCGTGCGCCTTCGCCCATTCGTCGCTGGCGAGCAACACGGCCGCGGCGCCGTCGGTGAGCGGGGTGGAGTTGGCGGCGGTCAGGGTGCCGCGGCCGGACACCTTGTCGAACGCCGGCTTCAGCGTCGCCAGCTTTTCCAGCGAGGTGTCGGCACGCAGGATGTTGTCGCGCTCCAGCCCGCGGAACGGCGCGATCAGGTCGTCGAAGAAGCCGCGCTCGTACGCTGCGGCCAGCTTCTTGTGCGAAGCCACCGCCAGCTCATCCTGCGAATCGCGCGAGATGCTCCACTCCTTCGCCATGTCCTCGCAGTGCTCGCCCATGCTCTTGCCGGTGCGCGGCTCGGCCACGCCCGGGAACTCGGGCTTCAGCTCGCCGAACTTGAAGCCGCTGACCAGCGCCTTGAGCTTGTCCTGCGTGGTCTTCGCGCGATTGGCCGCCAGCAGGCGCGCGCGCAGCTTCTTGCCGTAGACGATCGGCACTTCGGAGGTGGTGTCGGAACCGCCGCCGATGCCGGAGTCGATCTGGCCGAGCGCGATCTTGTTGCCGATATGGATGATCGTGTCGAGGCTGGTGCCGCACGCGCGCTGCAGGGTGATGCCCGGCGTCAGCGGCGAGAGGCCCGACGACAACGCCGCTTCGCGGCCGAGGTTCCAGTCCGACGAATGCTTGATCACGGCACCCATCGCCACTTCGCCGAGCTGCTGGCCATGCAGACCGAAGCGCTCGACCAGCGCGCCCAGGGTGCGCACCGACATGCCGAGATTCCCCACATCCGCGTAGGCCGTGTTCTGGCGACAGAACGGAATGCGGACGCCGCCGAGGATGGCGACGGGGCGGGGAGCGGGCATGGAGACCTCTGTGCGGATGGCGATGAAGGGACAGGTGAAGATGCGCCTGCGTACGGCAGGCATAATGGGGGAGTGTAATGCGCCCCTCCATCGCCTCCAACCGCTGACATGACTCGATCCCCAACCGGCCCCGTCGTCATGGGCGTGATCGCCCTGGAGCTGGCGGCCGGCAGCACGCCACAACGCGCCGCACTGACCGCCACCGACGCGAGCGGACTGGCGGAAAAACTTGGCCGCGACCTCGCAACACATGCACCGCAAGTGCGTGACCTGGATCTCGTCTTCGCCGCCGCGCATTTCGACCCCGCGGAAGCGCTACGCCCCGGCTGGTCGCTGCACCAGCGGCTGCGCGACCTGCACCAGCGCGCGCCGGGACGCGGTGAAGGCGCGCGCGTGATCGCGTTCGGTGCCGACGAAAACGGGGGCATTCCGATGCCGCTGCACGCCGACGAAGGCTTGCGCGGCGGCCTGCTGCGCGTGGTGCCCTTCCTGCTCAGTGGCGATGACCATACGGTCGGAGCCGTTGGCGAACGGCTGGAGAGCGTGCTGCTCGAAACCGGCATGGCCCAGCCGGATACCGCGCTGCTCGCCCAGACCGCGTTCGGGGCGCAGATCGAGCACGCGCGCTACATGACGCTGCACGACCTGGCGGCGATGACCGCCATGCAGTACGAGCATGGCGGTCTCGGCGCGTTGTGGCCAGTCATCGAGACCGCCCTGATGGCGCCTGCCGACGAACAGTGGCTGGACGCGCCGCCCGAACCCCTGCTGCGTTATGCGAACGGCGAAGTGCATATCGCGCTGTTCGAACCGGCCGCCTGGCGCACGCGTTATTCGCCGCAGGAAGCCACCGACGAACGCCTGGAACGCGCCTACCTGCACTTCCAGGCCCGCCAGCAGCAGATCGCGGCCGTGCTGGAAGCGCACGGCATTCCGGTGACGTTCGCGCATTGCCCCGGGAATACCGACGCACGCGACACCCTGCAGTCGTAGCGTGCGCCACAGGAGGGGCCAACGCCCCTCCTGCAATCGCGGGCAGGTTACTGCGTGACCTTGATGATGCCGCAGGCGACGCGTGCGCCGGCATTGCCGGCCGGCTGGCTCGCGTAGTCGTCCGGGGCCGCATGCACGATCAGCGCACGGCCGGCCACGTCGTTGATGGCGGCACCGCCCAGCGTGACGCCTTCGAGATGCGCATCCACCTTCGCCACGCCATCCGCATTGGCGGTCAGGTTGTTCATGTCGCCGGCGTGGTGCGCCCCACTGCCTGCCTTGCCGTGCGCGGCGTTGAACGGATTGAAGTGCGGACCGGCGCTGCTGGCGTCGGCGGCACTGCAATCGCCCTTCTCGTGGATGTGGAAAGCGTGCGTGCCGTTGGCGGGCAGGCCGCCGATCTCACCGGTCAGGTGCAGGCCCTTGCCCATGGGCGTGAGGGTGACGCTGCCGCTGACCAGGCTGCCGGACGCCGACGCGAGCACGGCGACCGCCTGCTTGGCCGTGCTGGTGGTGGGAACGACGGTCGCCGCGGATGAAGGCGGCGAAGACGACGACGGCGTGGTGCTGCATGCCGCGAGAGTGAGGGCGGATGCGGCGGCCAGCAGGACGATGCGCATGAGAGGGCTCCAGTACGGGTCGTGGCCGGCTACCGTAACCATCGCTACCTTCATGTTCAATGAAAGTAGCGGGCGCGATCAGCCCCGCTTCCGGCCCGGACCCAGCTTGCGCGTCACCGTGTTCCGCCCCACGCCGAGCTTGGCCGCCGCTTCGGCGCGGCGTCCATGGGTCAGTTCCAGGGCAACCTCGAGAAGCGTGCGATCGAGCCGTTCGCGTGCCTCCGCGTGCAGCGATTCGGCGCCTTCCAGCAGGCGGCGCCGCGCCCATTCGCCGAGCGCGTGGTCCCACTCGCCCCGTCCGCCGGCAATCGGGGCATGCAGCAGCGCGCCCTGCAGGTCGGTGGTGTTGATGACATCGGCCGGCGCGAGTGCGGCCAGTCGCCAGCAGACGTTCTCCAGTTCGCGCACGTTGCCGGGCCAATCGTGGGCCTGCAGCAAGTCCAGCGCCGGATTGCTGAAGCGCTTGGGCGCGATGTCGAGCTTGCGCGTGGCCATGGCGAGGAAGTTCTCGGCCAGTTGCGGCACATCGGCACGCCGTTCGCGCAATGGCGGCAGTTGCAGCCGCACGACGTTGAGCCGGTGCAGCAGGTCGGCGCGGAAGCGGCCTTCCACCACCAGCCCGTCGAGGTCCTGGTGGGTGGCGGCGATCACGCGCACGTCCACGCGGATCAGCTCGCGCCCGCCGACGCGGAAGAATTCTCCTTCCGCCAGCACGCGCAACAAGCGCGTCTGCAGCGGCAGCGGCATGTCGCCGATCTCGTCGAGGAACAGCGTGCCGCCATCGGCCTGTTCGAACCGGCCGATATGGCGCTTCTGCGCGCCGGTGAACGCGCCGGCTTCGTGGCCGAACAGTTCGCTCTCCAGCAACTCCGATGGAATCGCGGCGGTGTTCAGCGCCACGAACGGTTTGCGCGAGCGCGGCGACTCGTGGTGCAGCGCGTGCGCCACCAGTTCCTTGCCGGTGCCGGTTTCGCCGGTGATCAGCACCGACAGTGGCGCCTGCGCCAGTCGGCCGATCGCCCGGAACAGCGCGCGCATGGTCGGCGTGTCGCCGATCAGCTGCGGCGTGGCGGTGGACGCGGCATCGCCGTCGGGTGCCGCATCCGCGCTGTCCTCCGCATCCGGCAACGTGCGCGCAGCCAGCGCCACGGCGTCGTCCAGGTCGAAGGGCTTTGACAGGAACTCGTGTGCGCCACCGCGGAACGCGCCCGCCGTGCTCGCCACGTCGGTGTAGGCCGACATCACGATCACCGGCAGCTGCGGATGCGTGGCCTTCAGCTTGTCGAGCAGCACCAGGCCGTCGTCGCCGGGCATGCGCACGTCGGTGAACAACAGGTCGGGTGCGCCGCGTGCGCCGAGCGCACTCAACGCGGCAGCGGCGCTGTCGAAGCCATCCACCGCATAGCCCGCATCGCGCAGGGCGGTGGCGAGCACAAAGCGTACCGAACGGTCGTCATCGACCACCCAGATGCGGCGTGCGTCGGCGGCGCTGCCGGTGGCAGCCAGGCGATCAGTGGACATGACGTTCCTCGTCGGAGTCGTGCAGCGACTGCGGCAGCAGCAGGGTGAAGACCGTATGGCCGGGGCGCGAGCGGTAGGCCAGCGAGCCGCGGTGTTCGCGGGCCACCTGTTGCGCGAGCGCCAGGCCCAGGCCGCTGCCTTCGGCGCGGCCGCTGACCAGCGGCAGGAACAGGTGTTCCGCGAGCGCTTCGGGCACGCCGCGGCCGTCGTCGACGATCTCCACCCGCAGCGCCATCGCGTGCAGGTGGTCGTGGATGCGCGACCCGTGTTCGACACGGGTGCGCAGGATGATGTTGGCGGCGCCCGCCTGCAGGGCGTTGCGCACCAGGTTCCAGACCGCCTGGGTCAGGCGGTCAGGGTCGCCCGACAGTTCCGGCAGGCTGGGGTCGTAGTCGCGCTGCAGGCGCACCGACCAGCCACCTTCGTTCTCGGCCAGGCGCAACACGCGTTCCAGCACGGTGTGGATGTTCAACGGCGCATGCGGGCGCTGCGGCGAGGGCGACAGCAGCTGTTCCAGCAGGGAGTTGAGGCGGTTGATCTCGGATTCGATCAGTTCGATCAGTTCGCGCTCGTCATCGTTGTCGTCGCGATGCGCGGCGCGGCGAGCCAACAGCTGCGCGGCACCTTTCAGGCCCGCCAGCGGGTTGCGCAGTTCGTGCGCCAGTCCCTTCAGGGCCGCACTCAAGGCGTTCGGCAGGGCCTGGGTGGGGTCGAGCGCGGGAAACTCGTCGACCGGGTGCGCTTCCAGCAGCCAGCCGCCACCGTCCAGGCGCGACAGCCAGCCTTCGGCAAAGCACGGCGATTCACCGGGCATGCCCAGGGCCATGCGGTGCAGACGCAGGACGTCGCGGTCGGTGTTGTCCAGGAAGCGCGCCATGGCGTCGCCTTCGATCTCCAGGGCTGCCAGCGGTTGCCCGATCAGGCGGCGTGTACTGACGCCCAGCCAGCGGGCGAAGGCCGGGTTGACGCCACGGATCATTCCCACGGCATCCGCCCAGGCCACCGGCGTGCTCAGCGCGTCGGTGGTGGGGTCGAAACGCATACGGGACGGGTCCGGGGACGACATTGCACCAGTTTAGTGCAAAGCCGTCCCCGGCATGCCATCAGGCCTCGTAGGCCGATTCGCCGTGCGAGGTGATGTCCAGCCCCTCGCGCTCAGCGTCCTCGGAGACGCGCAGGCCGACCGTGTACTTCACGATCAGGAAGGAGACCAGGGCCACCACGCTGGACAGCACCACCGTGATCAGCACGCCCTGCGCCTGGATCCACACCTGCGAGCCGATCGAATACTCGGCCACGGCGGTCTCGGTGACGTAGTCCCAGATGCCTGCGCCGCCCAGCGAGGGCGCCGCGAACACGCCGGTCAGCAGCGCACCGGTGATGCCACCCACGCCATGCACGCCGAACACGTCCAGGCTGTCGTCCGCGCCCAGCAGCTTCTTCAGCCCGCTGACGCCCCACAGGCACAGCACGCCGGCGATGGCACCGATGGCCAGCGCACCGTTCAGGCCCACCAGGCCAGCGGCCGGGGTGATGGCGACCAGACCGGCCACCGCGCCCGATGCCGCACCCAGCAGCGACGGCTTGCCCTTGGTGATCCACTCCACCAGCAGCCACGCCACCACCGCCGCGGCCGTGGCCAGGAAGGTGTTGACGAAGGCGATCGCGGCCACGCCGCCGGCTTCCAGCGCCGAACCGGCGTTGAAGCCGAACCAGCCCACCCACAGGATGGACGCGCCGACCATGGTCAGGGTCAGGTTGTGCGGCTTGATGGCCTCACGCCCGTAACCCGTGCGCTTGCCGATGACGTACGCGCCCACCAGGCCGGCGATCGCGGCATTGATATGCACGACGGTGCCGCCGGCGAAGTCCAGCGCACCCTTCGCCCACAGGTAACCCGACTTGGCCAGCACGCCGTCGACCGCACCGGCATCCGTGAACGCATCCGGGCCGGGGAAGAACCACACCATGTGCGCCATCGGCAGGTAGGCGAAGGTGAACCACAGCACGGTGAACAGCATCACGCCGGCGAACTTCACGCGTTCGGCGAACGCACCGACGATCAGCGCGCAGGTGATGCAGGCGAAAGCGCCCTGGAACACGAAGAACGCCAGTTCCGGGATGTAGACGCCCTTGGTGAACGTGGCGCCGATGGACGAGGCATCCAGACCTGCGGCGAACAGGCGATCGGTGCCGCCGATGAACGGATTGCCCTCGGTGAACGCGAAGCTGTAGCCGTACACCGCCCACAGCACCGCCACCAGCGAGAACACCGCCAGGTTCTGGATCAGGATCGACAGCACGTTCTTCGAGCGCACCAGGCCGCCGTAGAACAGCGCGAGGCCCGGCAGCGTCATGAAGATCACCAGCACCGCCGATACCAGCACCCACACGGTGTCGGGCTTGCTGATGGTCGGGGCGGGCGCGGCTTCTTCGGCCGGGGCTTCTTCGGCGGGCGCCTCAGCTGGGGCCGCCACGGCTTCCGCAGGTGCGGCGGCTTCGACCGGCGCAGGCGCAGCGTCGGTGGCGGATGCTTCGGTCGTTGGAGCGACAGTGTCCTGCGCGGCGAATGCCGTCGAGGCCACACCTGCCGTCATCAGGCCGCACAGCGCGGCCAGGCAAAGTACTTGTGCACGGGTTTTCCACCCGGCCAACAGTCGAGTCTTCATGTGGGGCTCCGAGTGTTAGAGCGCGTCCGCGCCGACTTCGCCGGTGCGGATGCGGATGACCTGGTCGATGGTGGTGACGAAGATCTTGCCGTCGCCGATCTTGCCGGTGCCGGCCGCTTGCTGGATGGCCTCGATGACGGCATCCAGTCGCTCGTCGGTCACGACGGTTTCGATCTTGATCTTGGGCAGGAAATCGACGACGTACTCGGCGCCGCGGTACAGCTCGGTGTGGCCCTTCTGCCGGCCGAAGCCTTTGACTTCGGTCACGGTGATGCCGGACACGCCCGCCTGCGACAAGGACTCTCGGACCTCGTCGAGCTTGAACGGCCGGATGATGGCGGTGATCAGTTTCATGCGCATACCCCGATGGTGGATGGAACCGGCCGACCGGAGCCGGCCGGCGGTTTCAGGTCACCGGTGCGCGCAACCCCCTGGCCGCGTGCACGTGATCGGTGCGGAGCGATGCATGAACCACCTCCGTGCCTGCCGCGATGATCTGCGGCAGGAGCGGATGACGTGGGAGGGAGCTGCGGTTCATGGACCTCTCCTGTACTTCCCCAGTTACAGCGTTGGTGCGATCTCCGGAAATCGAAGACGGGTGGTGCCCCGGTTCCCCAACCGGTCGAAGCCATCGTGACGCGATGTCTCCAATAAGGTGCGGCGATGGCGACGGGTGGGAGGGGAGATCCGTCGCCATCGCCGCGAGAACTCAGTGCGCGACCGCTGCGTCGCGGAGGGCCGGTACCCGGCCCTCCGCATGCATGGCGATGTGCGCGTTCGACGGCATCAGCTGGCGTAGTACAGCTGGTATTCCAGCGGGTGCGTGGCCGCGCGGAACTTGGTCACTTCCTGCATCTTCAGCGCGATGTAGGCGTCGATGAAGTCGTCGCTCATCACGCCGCCGGCCTTGAGGAATTCGCGGTCCTTGTCGAGCGCGTCGAGCGCCTGGTCGAGCGAATGGCAGACGGTCGGGATGTTCTTCTCTTCTTCCGGCGGCAGGTCGTACAGGTCCTTGTCGCTCGGCGCGCCCGGGTCGATCT
>CAMPIO010000014.1 GCA_946886405.1 uncultured Pseudoxanthomonas sp. | reverse complement strand
CGGCGTCCTTCAGGCGCTGCAGGGCCAGCGGATCCTTGCGCAGGTCGATGCCCTGGTCCTTCTGGAATTCCTCGACGAGGTAGTCGATGACGCGCTTGTCGAAATCTTCGCCACCCAGGAAAGTGTCGCCGTTGGTGGCCAGCACTTCGAACTGCTTCTCGCCGTCGACGTTGGCGATCTCGATGATCGACACGTCGAACGTGCCGCCGCCCAAGTCATAGACGACGATCTTGCGGTCGGCGCCGCCGTCGCCCTTGTCAAGGCCGTAGGCCAGCGCGGCGGCGGTCGGCTCGTTGATGATGCGCTTGACGTCCAGGCCGGCGATCTTGCCGGCGTCCTTGGTAGCCTGGCGCTGGCTGTCGTTGAAGTAGGCCGGCACGGTGATGACGGCTTCGGTGACGGTCTCGCCCAGGAAGGCTTCGGCCGTCTTCTTCATCTTCTCGAGAATGCGCGCGGAGATTTCCTGCGCCGACAGATTCTTGCCGTCGGAAGTCTGCACCCATGCGTCGCCGTTTTCGTGCGCGATGATGCCGTAGGGCACCAGGTCCAGGTCCTTCTTCACTTCGGCGTCGGTGAACTTGCGGCCGATCAGGCGCTTCACCGCGTAGAAGGTGTTCTTCGGATTGGTGACCGCCTGGCGCTTGGCCGAGGCGCCGACCAGCACTTCACCGTCCTTCGTGTAGGCCACGATGGAGGGCGTTGTGCGATCGCCTTCCGAGTTCTCGATGACGCGGGCCTTGCCGCCGTCCATGATCGCCACGCACGAGTTGGTCGTGCCCAGGTCGATGCCGATGATCTTGCCCATGATGGATGTCGCTCCCTAGCAAATTCTGATGTTGGACCCGGCGTTCGGCCGGGTGGATGGTCCCGATATAGGGGTGCGATGGCGCCGTTCAAGCGCCGCCGCGAGGGCGTTCAGTCGTGTTTGGCGACCACGACCAGCGCGGGCCGCAGCAGGCGGCCGTTGAGCACGTAGCCCTTCTGGAACACCTGCACCACGCTGCCGGGCGCCGCGCCAGGCGCATCGGCCTGGCTGATGGCCTGGTGGTGGTCCGGATTGAAGGCCTCGCCGGTCGGATCGACCAGGGTCAGGCCATTGTCGCCGGCCACCTTCAGCAACTGCTTGAAGGTCAGTTCCAGGCCATCTTTGAGCGGACTGGGTTCGGCACCCGCGGCGGCCAGACCCGCGTCCAGACTGTCGAAAACAGGCAACAGGTCGCCCAGCAGGCGCTCGTTGGCGAACTTGCGGGCCTGCTCGATATCGCGGGCCACGCGCTTGCGCTGGTTCTCGAGATCTGCGCGTTCCAGCAGCGTGGTGGTGCGCAGCTGGTCCAGCTCGTTGCGGAGGGTTTCCAGCTCGGCGATCAGCGCGCTGTCGGTTTCCTGCGGGTCATGGCCCTGGTCCAGGTCGGAATCGTGGTCGTGTTGGTTCATTTCGGGTCCCATCGCGGCAAGTCCGGCCGCCCAAGCCCCAACCTATGGGGCCGGCGCATCCGGATTCAAGGCCGCACCCAGCACGTCGGCCGCTGCCTGCACCACCGGGATGACCCGGTCATAGGCCATCCGCGTGGGGCCGATAACCCCCAGCACACCCAGCACCTGCCCGCCGGCCATGTATGGCGCGGTCACCACGGACACCCCATCGTGTGGAGCCAATCCCGTGTCCTCACCGATGAAGATGCGCACGCCCGGCGCACGGATGGTGCGCTCCAGCAGCTGCAGGATCTCGCGCTTGCGGGCGAAGGCTTCGAACAGGTCGCGCAGCCGTTCCAGGTCGGACAGCTCCTGCACACCCATCAACCGGGTCTGCCCGGCCAGCACCACATCGTCGTTCGGCGGCGTGAGGGCCTGTTCGGCCAGTTCTATGGATTCGGCCAGCAACCCTTCCATCTCGGTCTGCGCGCGACGCAGGTCGCGCAGCAGGTTGGCCCGGATCTCGGCCAAGGGCCTACCGGCGAACTGGGTATTCAGGTAATTGGCGATGCGTTCGAGTTCCGAGCGGTCGTAGGCCCGGCGCGTCTCGATGACCCGGTTCTGCACGTCGTTGTCGGCAAAGACCAGGATGGCCATGACCCGCTGGCCATCCAGCGGCACGAAATCGATGTAGCGGAAGGCGAACTGCTCGCGCCGCGGCACGCTAACCACGCCGACGAAGTGGGTCATCGCCGACAGCAGCTCGGAGGCATTGCCCAGCAGCGCCTGGGTCCCGGCACCGGCAGACAGTTCGGCGCGCAGCCGCGCCACTTCGCCATCGCCCAAGGACTTCACCTGCACCAGGCTGTCGACAAACACCCGGTAACCCTGTGCCGTCGGAATACGCCCGGCCGAGGTGTGCGGCGAGCTGAGCAGCCCGACCTCTTCCAGTTCCGACAGGATGTTGCGGATGGTCGCCGGGCTGACCTCGAGCCCCGCGTGCCGGGCCAGCGTCTGCGACCCCACCGGCTCGCCGTCGTGGATGTAGCGCGAGATCAGCGTGCGCAGCAACTGGCGGGCGCGTGGATCCAGCGGGGGTGATGGCGGGTGCATGTCAGCTAGATAACGTCGTGCCCACGGCTTTGCAAGCTGGCAGGCGCGGCGTGTCTCAGAAGCTGAGCCGGCTCCGCTTACAATCCGCCGCATGCTCAGACATCTTGCCCTCAAGGATTTCGCCGTCGTCCGCGCGGCCGAACTCGAATTCGGCGACGGCATGACCGTCATTTCCGGCGAAACCGGCGCGGGCAAGTCGCTGCTGGTGGACGCGCTGGGTTTCCTGTCTGGCCTGCGTGCCGACAGCGGCGTGGTGCGCCATGGCGCCGAACGGGCGGAACTCTCCGCCGAATTTTCCGCTCCAGCCGGGTCGCCGGCACAGGCGTGGCTGACCGACAACGAGCTGGATGACGACGGCCAATGCCAGCTGCGCCGGGTGATCCGCGCCGATGGCGGTTCCCGCGCATGGATCAACGGCCGCAGCGTGACGCTGTCCCAGCTGACCGACCTCGCCGCCCGTCTGGTGGAAATCCACGGTCAGCATGAACATCAGGCACTGCTGGCACGCAACAGCCAGTTGGACTTGCTCGACGCCTTCGCCCGCAACGACCGCGAGCGCATCGCAGTGCGCGAGGCCGCCAGACGTTGGACTGCATTGCTGCGCGAACGCGAACAGCTGTCTGGGCAGGGCGATGTCTCCGACCGGCTCAACTACCTGGAACACCAACTGGCGGAACTGCAGCGCGAGGATCTCTCGCCGTCCGCGCTGGAAGCTCTCGTGGCCAGCCACCGGAGACAGGCGCACGCGGCGGGTCTGATCCAGGCCTGCGATGCCGCGCTGGGTGAGCTGGCCAGTGACGATGCCCCCTCGCTGACACGGCAGCTGCAGCAGGTGCGTGCCGATCTCGGCCGGCAGGCGGAACACGAGCCTCGCCTGCGCGGCGTGGACGCGTTGCTGGACGGCGCGGCGATCCAGATCGAGGAAGCCCTGTCCCTGCTCGGCCAGGTCCGCGACGACCTCGACGGAGAACCGCTGCAGTTCGATGCGCTGGAACGCAAGCTGGCCCGCGTCCACGACCTCGCCCGCAAGCACCGCGTGCCGCTGGATGGCCTGCAGGAACAGCAAGACCGCCTTGCGGCGGAACTCGAAACGCTGCGCGGCGCCGGCGAGCGCCTGCTCCACCTCGATGGCGAGATCGATGCGGCCAAGGGCCAGTGGCGCGATTCAGCTGCCGCACTGTCCCGAACGCGCCGACGCGCCGCCAGGACGCTGGGGGAAACCACCACCGCGCTGATCGCTGAGCTGGGCATGGGCGGTGGCCGTTTCGACATCGCGCTGGACATCCAGGATGGCGAACGTCCGGATCCGACCGGTGCGGAGCGTGTTGAATTCCTGGTGTCCGCCAACGCCGGCCAGCCGCCGCGCCCGCTGCGCAAGGTCGCGTCGGGTGGTGAATTGGCCCGCATCTCGCTGGCGATCGAAGTAGCCGCGCTAGGCCTGGACGCCGTGCCTACGATGATCTTCGACGAGGTGGACACCGGCATCGGGGGTGCCGTGGCCGAGATCGTCGGGCAAAAGCTTCGGGCACTCGGCTCCCAGCGGCAGGTCCTGTGCGTGACCCACCTGCCGCAGGTCGCGGCGCAAGGGCATGCGCACTACCGCGTCAGCAAGGCCCCGGTGGATGGCATGACCCAGAGCGCGGTCGAGAAACTGGGCGCAAAGCAGCGCGAGGAAGAGCTCGCCCGCATGCTCGGCGGCGTGGAGGTCAGCAAGGAAGCGTACGCTGCGGCCAAGCGTCTGCTGGCCAACGCGGTCTGACAGCGTCCGTTTTTCAATTGCGGGAGCGACGTCAGTCGCGATGACCGGCCGCAGTGCTTCATCGCGACTGACGTCGCTCCCACAGCCGCGACTCTCGAAGCGTCAGCGCTTCTTGCGCACGTACAGTACCAGCGAGTGCTCTTCCAGTTCGTAACCGTGCTTGGCGGCGATCTCGCGCTGCAGCTTTTCGATTTCGCTGCTTTCGAACTCGATGATCTTGCCGGTGTCCACGTCGACCATGTGGTCGTGGTGACCGCCGCGATCCAGCTCGTACACAGCCTGCCCGCCTTCGAAGTTGTGCTTCAGCACCAGACCGGCGGCCTCGAACTGGGTCAATACCCGATACACCGTGGCCAGGCCGATTTCGTCACCGTGGTCCAGCAGCTGGCGGTAGATGTCTTCGGCGCTCAGGTGGTGCTGGGAGTTCTTCTGCTCCAGCAACTCCAGGATGCGCATGCGCGGGTGGGTGACCTTGAGGCCGACTTTGCGAAGGTCCTGCGATTCCATGGCGTCTCCGTTCACTCTCGGTTTAGCGCCAGCTGCCTGAAGCTCGGTTGCGGCGGTCCGGGGGAGTGTATCATCGGCCCGGTTTCCCACCGTACCTGTCCCAATGCGCAAATTCCTGCTGGTTGCCGTCCTCGCTTCCGCCACCGCTGGCTGCGGCATCCTCTACAAGCAGCCGATCTACCAGGGCAACCTGATCGAGAAGACGGCCGTGGACCAACTGCAGGCAGGACAGAGCAAGCAGCAGGTGCAGTCGTTGCTTGGCAGTCCGTCGATCGCCGATCCGTTCCATGCCAACCGCTGGGACTACACCGCGAGCAACCGTACCAATCGCCGCGGTACCACCGACATCAAGAACCTCACGCTGATTTTCAATGGCGACACGCTCGCCAGCTGGGAGGGTGAGTACTTCCCCGAGGCCGATCTCGAACTTTCGCGTGATGTGCGCAGGTTCGGCCCCAACCTGGCCAAGGAAAAGAAGAAGGGCGCTCGTCGCTGAGGCGACCTTCCCGCCCTATCTGAGCGCCCGGCGCCGTCGGGCTTCCTTCGGATCGAGCAGCAGCGGCCGCAGCAATTCCACGCGGTCGCCTTCGTTCAACACGGCATCCTCGCTGGCATTCACGCCGTAGATCGCCGCCCCTGCGTGCTCCGCGTCGGCAAGGCCACTGGCTAGCCGCGCATCGCTGACGGTGGCCCCTTCCGGCAGCTCCAGGACGACCGACTCGAACCGGTGCGGCCAGGCGCGGATCACCTCGACGCGCACGTCATTCCCCGCGATCGGCCGCGCGCACGAAATCGTCCACCATGCGGTCCGCCAGCCCCTGGAAACCCAGTGCCATCGCCGGCGCCAGCAAGCGACTGGACGGCTCGAACTCCAGTGTCAGCGTGACCTTGCAGGCGGACTCGTCCAGCGCGTGGAAATCCCAGCGCCCGTGCAGCTTGCGGAACGGACCGTCGACCAGGTTCATGTCGATCCGATGGGGGCGGTCCAGCGCATTCTCGGTGGTGAACCATGTGCGCAGCGAACCCAGGCCGAGGTCCAGCCTTGCCACCAGCCGCTCCTCGCTCTGTTCGATCAGGTCGGCGGCGCTGCACCAGTCGAACCGGCGCGGATAGGCCGCCACGTCGTTGACCAGGTCGAACATCCGGGTGGCCGAGTGTTCGACCAGGGCGCTGCGGCGGATCGTGTGCATGTGGCTCGCGTAGGGTTCCGCGTTCGGCGACAATAGGACGGATGGCAAAGAAACCGGACAAGAATAAAGCAACGGGCACGATCGCGCTGAACAAGCGCGCCCGCCACGAATACCATTTCGAGGAGCGCTACGAGGCGGGCCTTGCCTTGCAGGGCTGGGAACTGAAGGCGATCCGCGCGGGCCGGGCCAACATCACCGAGGCCTACGCGATCATCCGCAACGGCGAGATCTTCCTGTTCGGAGCACAGATCACGCCCCTGATCCAGGCCTCCAGCCATGTGGTGACCGACGACCGGCGCACCCGCAAGCTGCTGCTGCACCGGAACGAGATCGACAGCCTGATCGGCAAGGTCGAGCGCGATGGCTACACGCTGGTGCCGACCTCGCTGTACTGGAAAGGCAACAAGGTCAAAGCCGAGATCGCGCTGGCCAAGGGCAAGCAGACCCACGACAAGCGGGCCACCGAAAAAGACCGCGACTGGGCCCGCGAGAAGTCGCGCGTGATGCGTCGGCACAACAAGGACGCGTAGCTTCATCGCTTCGCGATAAAGCCCCCAAGATTTGCTTCGCAAATCTTCGGCCCCGACGCGCGCAACCAATCCCCCATTCGCGCCTGTGCGCGAATCGCCCCCTTACCCAGGGGGGCTTGGGTCACCAGGCTGAACACCCTCGCCGCTGCGCCTTGTGAAGCCAAGGGTCCACCCCTACACTTCCCTTTGTCAGGTTGTTTCTGACTCCCGGGGGTGCACTGGCTTCGACGGGGGTTGCAAAGTTACCTGGTGCATGCCGAGGGGGCAGCTTTCCTCGTAAATCCAGCGGCAAAACTCTAGTTGCCAACGACGACAACTACGCTCTCGCCGCTTAAGGCGTAAGCCCCGAACCCACTTGTGCCCGTGCTCGTAGGTGTAGGGTCATTATCACGGAACCGGCTGTGACGGCTGCCTGTCAGTCATGGCTTAACCAAAACAGGCTGGTTCCCGGATGCGCTTTGCGCGCCGTGCTGTCGGGGAACGAGACCTAACGGAGCGCTAAGCATGTAGTACCGGGGATGGCGTGCCTTCGGACGGGGGTTCAATTCCCCCCACCTCCACCATTTGAAGAGAAGCCGGAACCGCAAGGTTCCGGCTTTTTCTTTGCCTCTCTGCCCTGGTCGCCTCAGATTGACGCCCACCCCGGCCAGCGCGCTTGGTACATCCTGTAAAATCGCCGTCTTTTGAGCGTCATCGTGGCTTCACCGCAGCAACGGGCGGCCGTTTCCGCCCCCGCCTTCGTCCGGCGACTCGCCCGACTTGGCAATCTCGACGTGACCTCGCCCGGCCCTGCCCTGTCCGAACGGTTGGGCCAATGGATCGACTGGAACCGTGCCATCGCGCTGTCCCGCGCACTCGATGGAACACCGGTCGTCGACGCTCGCTCGATCCAGTTCGAAGACGAAGCAGCGGCCTGTGTCCGCGTGCGCGCGACGCTGCGCGGCGCCATCACGCGCACCGACAGACTCGAATCGCTGTCGGGGGATGATGTCGCGCCGTTCCGCCGTCATTGCCTGGACCTGCAACGTTCGATGCAGGCGGCTACCGGTCAGCTACGGGGACGATTGCGTGACGCGCTGGCGACGGGCTCGGCCGACCAGGCACGCTTGGCCGACGTCGATGCGGTCATGGAGACGACGCTCAGTCCGCGTGAGCACGCCCTGTTGGCGACGACTCCCACGCTGCTTTGCCGGTACTTCGAACATCTCAAGCACACCGACACCGCGCTGGACGGCACGTGGCTCGCCGCCTTCCGTCGCGACCTCCAGGACGTGCTGCTTGCCGAGCTGGACGTCCGCTTCCATCCCATCGACGCGTTGCTTGCTGCGCTTCGCTCTTCGCCTGTTTCCGGAACACCATGAACCGACATCTGCTCCCCACTGCTCTGTTCCTTCTGGGCCTCGCCATCGTCACCTGGATCGGGGTCGGCTATGTCGGCACGCATGCGCTGGGCGTTGTGGTCACCCTGGTGATCGGCGCGTGCTACATCGCCGGCGCGGTGGAACTGCATCGCTACCGGCAGGCCACCGCGACGCTGCGGCACGCGGTCGCGGACACGTCCGCCGCACGCGAAGGCCTGTCGACGTGGCTGTCGTCGTTGCACGCGAGCCTGCGCCCCTCGGTGCGCCAGCGCATCGAAGGCGAGCGTGTCGCCCTGCCCGCGCCCGCGCTCACGCCGTACCTGGTGGGATTGCTGGTGTTGCTGGGCATGCTCGGTACGCTGCTGGGCATGATGGCGACGCTGCGCGGGACCGGTCTGGCACTGGAGAGCGCCACCGACCTGGAGGCGATCCGAGGTTCGCTCGCCGCGCCGGTGAAGGGACTGGGCTTCGCGTTCGGCACCTCGATCGCCGGTGTGGCGACATCGGCCGTACTGGGCCTGATGGCGGCGCTGTGCCGTCGTGAGCGCCTGCACGCCGTGCATCTGCTGGATGCCGAAATCGCCACGTCGCTGCATGGCCACTCGCAGTCGTTCCAGCGAGAGGAATCCTTCCGCCTGCTGCAGCAACAGGCTGCGCTGATGCCGGACCTGGTCGAACGCCTGCAGGCGATGGTCGCGTCGATCGAACATCAGAACGCCGCCGCCGGCGAACGCCTGGCGACCCATCAGCAAGCCTTCCATGAGCGTACCGAAGCGGCGCAGGCGCAGTGGGCCGCGACCTTCGAGCAGACCCTGAAGTCCGGCGTTGACGCGAGCGCACGAGCCGTTGTCACGGCACTGCAACCATCGACCGAGGCAACGTTGGCCGGGCTGGCCCGGGAAAGTGCGGCCATGCAGACGACCGTCAGCGACGCCGTTCAACGACAGCTCGATGGCCTGAGCGCGGGCTTCGAAGCCGCCACGAGGGCGGCTACCACCAGTTGGGCTTCGGTACTCGCGCACCAGCAGCAGGCGAATACCACGCTCACCGCCGAAGTACAAACGCTGGCGACGCGTCTGGCCAACACGTTCGAGCAACAGTCGTCTGCGCTGGTCGACGCTGTGTCCCTGCGACTGGAAGCCAACGCGACTGCGCTGGCGGACCGGTGGGACCAAGTGCTGGTGCGGCAGGACGCCACCCATGCCGGCATCGCGGAACGCAACGAGCAGGCGCTGGCCATGGCCACGGGCGGTATCGAACGCCATGCCGACGCGCTTCTGCAGGCGATGGAGCGCTCGCACGCTGGCCTGCAGCAGGCACTGGCCGCACAGGACGAACAGCGTCTGGCGGCATGGGCCGAGCGTTTGTCCGCGATGAGCGCCACCCTGCAGGCGCAATGGGAACAGGCCGGCACGCAGACCGCGCGGCTGCAGCAGGAGATCTGCGACGCGCTCGCACGCAGCGCACAGGAGATCACCACACAGGCACAGGCGCACTCCACGCAGACCATCGCGGAGATTTCGCAGCTGGTGCAGGTGGCATCCGAAGCACCGCGCGCCGCCGCCGACGTCATCGCCGAGCTGCGACAGAAGCTGTCCGACAGCATGGTCCGCGACACCGCCATGCTGGAAGAGCGCAATCAGTTGATGGAGACGCTGCAGACGCTGCTGGACGCAGTGAACCACGCCTCCACCGAACAACGCGGTGCCATCGACGCTCTGGTCGCCACATCGGCCGACCTGCTGGATCGCGTGGGCACCCGCTTCACCGATCATGTCGAAGCCGAGACCGGCAAGCTGGGCGGCATCGCCGCGCAGGTCGCCGCCGGCGCCACCGAAGTCGCCAGCCTTGGCGACGCGCTCGGTACCGCCGTGCAGCTGTTCGGCAAATCGAACGAAGAACTGCTTGCCCGCCTGCAAGGCATTGAAGGCGCACTAGACCGCTCGCTGGCGCGCAGCGATGACCAGTTGGCCTACTACGTGGCGCAGGCACGCGAGGTGATCGACCTGAGCCTGTCCGCGCAGCGGCAGATCACCCTGGACCTGCAGCAGCTCGGTGGCACACGCCCGGCGGAAGCCGCGTGAGCGTCGAGACTGGCGACGAAGCCGACCTCGGCGCGCCCGTCTGGGCGAGCTTCGGCGACCTGATGTCGGTGTTGCTCGGCGCGTTCGTGCTGGTGCTGGTCGGCGTGATCGCCGTGCAGGCACAGCTGTCACAGCGGCTGGACGAAGAAGTGCGCCGGCGCGAATTGGAGGCACAGCAACGCAAGGCGCTGGAGGAAGCGCTCGCCGAACCGTTGGCCGAAGGCCGCGTCACCCTCGTGGATGGCCGTATCGGCATTCGCGGCAACGTGCTGTTCGCTTTGAACTCGGACCAACTGCAGCCGGAAGGCCGCGACTTGCTGAAAGGCCTGGCCGCGCCGTTGGCCGGCTACCTGCGCACGCGCGAGGAGATCCTGATGGTCAGCGGCTTCACCGATGATCGCCAGGTCAGCGGCAACAACCGCCAGTTCGCCGACAACTGGGAACTGTCGGCGCAGCGTTCGCTCACCGTCACCCGCACGCTGATCGCCGATGGCGTGCCGTCGGCATCGGTGTTCGCCGCTGCGTTCGGCGCGGAACAGCCGGTCGGCGCGAACGACAGCGAAGAGGGTCGCGCACGCAACCGTCGCGTGGAGATCGCGCCGATTCCGCGTCCCGCCAAGCGCGACACCGCCGTCCATGGGCGGTGACACCCTGCCCGTTCCGGCCCGTCTGCAGGCGTGGCGCACGCATGGTGCCGACCGCATGGACCCGGTGCGCTTCGCCTTCCTCGAAGCGCTGGCATCGCGCACCCACGTGCAGCAGGGCGAAGCCCGTCGCCTGCTCGATGCGCGGCTGTCCGGCCTGATCGCGTCCTACGCCGACGACCTCAACGGCTGGTCATCGCGCTCGATCGGTACGCTCACGCCGTCCCGCGATGCCAGTGCGCTGCGTGCGCTGGTGGCCTCGCTGCAGCAGCGAACGCCGACGGACGGCCCTGATGCGCCTCCGCCAGGCCAGGCACCGGCCGCACTCGACGAAGCCCGTCGCGTGTGGACCCAGGTGCGCACGGACAGCCAGCTGCGCGCCACGCTCGACGACCTGCCCGCCGACGCCGGTCCGCTCAACTCCGCCACGCTCGTCCACCGTGCCCTGCACCTGATGCGAGAGGTTTCGCCGGACTACCTGCAGCACTTCATCGCCTACACCGACACGCTGTCGTCGCTGGAGCAGTTCCAGCAGGCCCTCGGTCCGCTGACGCCTGACAGTGTTGACACCACCAAGCCTGCCAGCCGTGGGCGGGCTCGCAAGCGTCGCGCCTGAGGTATCCGATTTCGTCGCGGGAGCGACATCAGTCGCGATGAAATGCTACCGATCGTTCATCGCGACTCACGTCGGTCCCACGGCTTGTCTGCGCCCCCGTACGCCCGCTACGGCATGACCTCCGCATACAGCAGATGTCGCTGCCGCACCGCCTCGAACTGCCGGAGCCCCGGCGTCCACCGGGCCTCGATCGCATCGACGGCATCTCCGCGCAGGAAGGCCTCGCGCAGCCAGGGCACACCGGCCAGCCGGTCGAAGAATGGCGGATCGCCCGGCAGGAAGGCGAAGTCTTCCGGATGCTGGTCGTGCAACGCCTTCAACACTGCGATGCCCGTGCGTACCGGCCGGAACGCCGCGCGGTCGGTAACGTGAAGCTGCACGCCACCGCAGACCTTGCCGGCATGCTTGGAGAACGAAGGGGTGAACCAGCTCGGACGGAAAAGCACGCCCGGCAGCTGCAGGGCGTTGAGCCGTTCCGCGAGTGCGCGTGCATCCACCCACGGCGCGCCGAAGGTCTCGAAGGGCCGCGTGGTGCCGCGCCCCTCCGACACGTTGGTGCCCTCCAGCAGCCCCATGCCCGGATAGACCAGTGCCGTGTCGGGCGTGGGCATGTTGGGGGATGGCGGCACCCACGGCAGTGCGCCGCGCAGGGGTTCGTCACCCCGTCGCCAGCCCTGCATCGCCACCACGTGCAGCTCGGCGCCGATCTCGAATTCGGTATTGAACAGCATGGCCAGTTCGCCGAGGGTCATGCCGTGGCGCAGCGGGATGGGGAACAAGCCGACGAACGAAGCCAGCGCCGGCTCCAGTACCGGCCCTTCGACCAGCAGACCTCCCAGGGGATCGGGACGGTCGGCGACGACGACCGAAATGCCGGCCCGCTTCGCCGAACGCATCACGCCGGCCAAGGTGTAGGGATACGTATAGAAGCGCGTGCCCACGTCCTGGATGTCGAACACGATCACGTCGATGCCGGCGAGCATCGGCGGGGTGGGTTCGCGATGTTCGCCGTACAGGCTGTGCACAGGCAGGCCGGTCACACCATCGCGCGACGAGGCCACTTTGTCGCCTGCCTGCACATCGCCGCGCACGCCGTGCTCGGGTCCGAACAGCGCCACCAGCTCGAACGCGGGATGCGCGGCGAAACGATCGACGTCACTGCGCAACTGGCTGTCCAGGCCGGTGGCATTGGTCACCAGCGCCACCCGCTTGCCGCGCAGCAGGTCTAGCCGCTGCTCCAACAGCACCTCGATACCCAGTCGCGGTGCCGTGGCTTCGCCCGGAGGTGCGGCCGCGCAGGGCCACGCGCAGGCCATGAACAGCACCGCCGACATCGCGCAAGTGCGTGAAGCGCGCAGTGCAGCATGCAGCGGACGACGGAACCGGGGCATAGTGTCATCACCGTTTGCTATCGTTGTCACGACGATAGCAGCCTGCGTCGGGTGCCGTGCAAGGGGATGTCCGCCGGTACCGACGCATTCTTCCGTTGTCAGATGAGGGATCCGATGTCCCGTACGGCGAAACGCATCATGCGCAGCATGTCTTTCCTTGTCATGGCCGGCGTGCTGGCCCCCGCTTCAGCCCAGACCGTTCCGAATCGGCTGGGCGTGACACCGTCGGCGCAGTCGCAGGACTTCGTGGCGAACAAGCAGCAGTTCCAGCTGCACAGCCTGCTGACCGAGCAGCGCCATCCGCGCAGCTTCGACCTGAGCACGCGCATCGCCGCGGACACCGCCGATGGCCTGTCCTCGCTGCTGGCGGTGGACGAAGACATCGCGAAGGCATTGCAGGGCGTGGCCGACGACTCGGCGCGGATGGCCGCACTGGATGCCGCCTCGCGCGAGATCGCACGCGCCCTGCGCGACGGCCACCGCCTGTATTTCTACGGCACCGGCTCAACGGGCCGCCTGGCCGAAACGATCGAGAGCGGCCTGTGGCGCCCGTTCTGGCAACGCACTGCGCAATCGCCCGTCATGGCGAAGATCGAGGCCCGTTACCCGGGACTGGGCGAGCGCGTGCGTGGCGAGATCACCGGCGGCGACCGCGCACTGATCGCATCGCTGGAAGGCTTCGAAGACATTCCCGAGATCGGCCGCCTGCAGTTGCAGGACAACCGCATCCGGCCGCAGGACCTGGTGTTCGCCGTCACCGAAGGCGGCGAGACCTCGGCGGTGATCGGCACCGCACTGGCTGCGGCCGACCAGGCCGGTGCGGACGCACGCCGCACTTGGTTCGTCTACAACAACCCCGACGAGGTACTGCGACCGTTCGAGCGCAGTCGCCGCGTGCTGGACGATGCGCGCATCACCAAGATCCCGCTGCCGACCGGACCGCAGGCCATCACCGGTTCCACCCGCATGCAGGCCACGACGACCAGCCTGTACGTGCTGGGCGTAGTGCTCGAAGACGCCACGCGTGCACTGTTGCGCGACGTGCTGTCCGCTGACGAGCTGGCTTCGTTGGGATTCAATGACGCCAGCATCGCAGACCGCCTGCGCAGCTTCACGGCGCTGCAGCAGACGGCGGCAGCCGCCGCACCGAAGCTGGCCGCGTGGACCGACCGCGAAGCGGCGAGCTATGCGAACGGCCGACGTGCGACGTACCTGGCCACGCGCGCCCTGATGCCGGTGTTCGTCGACGTGACCGAACGCGCACCGACGTTCCGGCTCGGCCCGCTGGATGCGGTGAATGCGACCGAACGGCGCTCGTGGATCCAGGTGTGGACGCCGGCCGCCAATGGCGCGCAGGCCTGGCAGGCGCTGCTGCACCGGCCTTTCCACGGCCTCGACAAGGCGCTGTACCTGCCGCCCTTCGAGAACGGCATCGACGACCCCTATCTGCGTGAGTCAGCGCTGCGCGGTCTGTCCAACGCGGGCGACGAGCAGCAGGCGCTGTACGACCTGTCCTATTCACCGGCGAACATGCAGCGCAATGCGCCCGTGGCGGGCGATTCCGGCGCGCTGATCCTGCTGGGCGACGAAGCGCACCAGGACGCCAACCGGCAGTGGCTGGACGCCGCCGCATCGGCCGGCGCGGACCTGGTACTGATGTCGGTGTCGGCACGACCGCTGGCGTCGGACGTGCTGCGCGACCTTGCGGCCCTGCCCCGCCCCATCCCGGTGATCGCGGTGACGGTGCCACAGCGCGACGCCTTCGAACTTGACCAGACCATCGTGCTGAAGATGCTGCTCAACGCGCACTCCACCGGCGTGATGGCCAAGCGCGGGCGCGTGGTCGGCAACACGATGACCAGTGTGCAGCCGGGCAATCTGAAACTGATCGGTCGCGCGACGTGGCTGATCCTGTCCCACGTCAACAGCGTGCTGGAGACCTCGGCCTGGCGCGACGTGCATGGCACCACGCCGTCGCTGACCTATGCGGAGGCCAACGCGGTGCTGTTCGACGCCATCGAGCAGCGACGCAGCGCGAGCGGCGCCTCGGGCCTGCCGGAAGTGGAAATGTCCGTGGTGGCGACGCTGGAAGCGCTGAAATCCGACAAGCCGATCGACTGGGCGACGGCAGCGGCAACGCTGCGTACCGACGGTCTGAGCCGCTACCTCGCGCCCTACGCGGCGCGCTGAGGCGCGGTTGCGCGTGGTGCTGGCCTACCTCTGCGCCACGAAGGCGACTGTAGGAAAACCCTGATTTTCAGTGAACAGGGCGCTTGGCGTGTCCGTGCTGCCCGGGGTGCGGCGTTGTTCTGGAGGCAGGAGGGATCCCCAGCCAATACGCCAAGGACAGCACCATGCCCATCACCGATACCCCCATCACGCTCGAAAACCTGCGCCATCTGGAACTGCGCGAGCGCTTCCGCGACGACTGGCGTCTGAATCCCGAGCTCTACTGGCCATTCCTCCGTCCCTGTACCGTCAAGCTGCTGCTGGTCGCGGACGACAATCTGGACTTTTCCGAGAACAACTTCGGCCTGTCCACCTTCGTCCGCTCCCTGCTCGACATGCCGGGTCGCCACGCACGCTTCGACATCACGCTGGCGCACATCGACAACGTGTCGGGCAACCGGCTCATGGCGACCGAGACACGCATCGCCCGGCGCATCCCGACGTTCAAGTTCGACGACGCCTCGCACTTCGGCACGGGCATGTACGACGTGGTCTTCCTGTTCGGCATCGACACCGCGTACGGCGAGACCAGGGGCAAGCAATACCCGTCGGACCGTCTCTCCGACACCGAGCTGCGCGCGCTCACGCAGTTCATGAATGGCGGTGGCGGCCTGTTCGCCACCGGCGATCATGGCTCGCTGGGGCGCGCGCTGTGCCACGCGATCCCGCGCGTGCGCGGCATGCGCCTGTGGCAGTCGACGTTCGGCAGCGGCGGCGAGGATGAGGTCAGCATGGGAGGGCCGCGCCGCAACGACACCAACCGGCCGCCGGGCGTGTCCTCGTTCGACGACCAGTCCGACGACGTGCCGCAGACCATCCAGCCGCGCATGTACTCGCGACGCAACGGCCTGTTCCGATACAGCTATCCGCACCCGTTGCTGTGTGGCCCGCGCGGCGTGATCCGGGTGATGCCCGACCATGCGCATGAGGGCGAGTGCGTGGTGCCGTCGGCGACCGGCGCGAACCTGGACTTCGGCGGGGCGCTGGGCGCGGAGTACCCGGCCGCGACCGACGGCGGACCGCGGCCGCTGCCGGAGCTGGTCTCCACCAACACCGTGCTGGGCGGCACGCGGTCAGGGGGCAAGGACCCGACGCAGGCCCAGGCCTTCGGCGGCATCTGCGCCTATGACGGCCATCGCGCCGGCATCGGTCGCGTGGCCACCGACGCGACCTGGCACCACTTCGTCAACGTCAACCTGATCGGCCTGTTCAATGACACCGGCCTGCCGGCCGGCCATGTGTGGCGCAACGGCTTCCTGTCCTCCGCCAGCGGCCAGGCCCACTTCGAAGAGATCAAGTCCTACTACCGCAATCTTGCCGTGTGGCTGTCGCGGCCCGAGCGGATCCGCTGCATGAACTCGCGCCTCTACTGGACCCTGCTGTGGGACGAACGCGTGATGGAAGCGGTGCTGACCACGCCCGACATTCCGCTGGCCAAGCTCGACCTGGGCGCGATCCGCCTGATCGGCCAGCACGCGCGCGACGTGCTGGGTCGGTTCGCCGGGCGCTGCCAGGGTGTCCGCCTGGCGCTGGACCTGCTGTACGAACGCCTGCCGCCGCTGATCCCGGAGATCGATCCGTGGTGGCCCGAGCCGGACCCGCTGCGCGAGAAGTTCGATGGCGTGGAGTGGCTGGATGGCACGCAGTTGTTCGACATCGCCATCGGCAGCGCACTGGTGGCCCTGCGCGAGGCATTCCCCTCGCCCGATGAGAAATCGGTGCGCAAGCTGGAAGGCGACCAGATCGAGAAGGTACTGCAGGAAGGCGCCAGTGCCGGGCTCCAGCGTGCGCTGGAATCGATGACCGCGTCCGCCGAACTGCTGGCGGCGATACCGAAGACCGTGGCGACGCAGAAGCCACGCAAGAAGCGCTGACCACCGCGACCGCGGGACATCGGCTTCCGATGTCCCGCGGCAGCGTCAGGGCTTGTCGCGGGCCCGCGCGAAGGCGGCGGCCAAGGCGTTGTCGGCGGGGGCTGCGCTTGTCTTGGCGGGTGCCGGGCCGCGCCGCTGATCGCGCACCCCGCCCCGCTCCTGCCCTCGCGGCGGACGCGACTCGTTGCCGCGCGCTTCCCGGGGTGCCTGCGGTGCAGGCGTGTCGTCCAGCCGGCGAGTCAGCGCGATGCGCTTGCGGGCCACGTCGACCTCCAGCACTTTCACCTTGACGATATCGCCCGCTTTCACCACCTCGCGCGGGTCTTTCACGTAGCGATCGGCCAGCGCAGAGATGTGGATCAGGCCATCCTGGTGGACGCCGATGTCGACGAACGCACCGAACGCAGCGACGTTGCTGACCACGCCTTCCAGGATCATGCCTTCGCGCAGGTCCTTGATGTCTTCCACGCCGTCGGCGAAGCGCGCGGCCTTGAATTCGGGACGCGGATCGCGGCCGGGTTTCTCCAGTTCCTTGAGGATGTCGCGGATGGTCGGCACGCCGAACTTCTCGTCCGTGTACTGCTCCGCCTTCACCGCGCGCAGGAACACGATGTCGCCGACGATCTGCTTCACCTGCCGGCCACTGCCGGCCAGGATGCGTTCCACCACCGGATAGGCTTCCGGGTGCACCGAGGACGCATCCAGCGGCTCGTCGCCGTCGGCGATGCGCAGGAAGCCCGCGCACTGCTCGAACGTTTTCTCACCGAGGCGCGGCACGCCCAGCAGCGCCTTGCGCGTGCGGAAGGCACCGTGTTCGTCGCGGAAACGCACGATGTTCTCGGCCACCGTGGACGACAGGCCGGACACGCGCGTCAGCAACGCGGCCGAGGCGGTGTTCACGTCGACCCCCACCGCATTGACGCAGTCCTCCACGCGGGCATCGAGTGCCCGCGCGAGGCGGAACTGGTCCACGTCGTGCTGGTACTGGCCGACACCAATCGCCTTGGGTTCGATCTTCACCAGTTCGGCCAGCGGGTCCTGCAGGCGGCGCGCGATGGACACGGCGCCGCGGATGCTGACGTCGAGGTCCGGGAACTCCTTCGAGGCGAACTCGGAAGCGGAATAGACCGATGCGCCCGCTTCGCTGACGACGACCTTTTCCAGTTTCAGGTCGCTCGCCTGCTTCATCAGGTCGCCCGCCAGTTTGTCGGTTTCGCGGCTGGCGGTTCCGTTGCCGATGGCGATCAGGTCCACCTGGTGTTTCGTGCACAGGGCGCGCAGGACGTGCAGCGATTGCTCCCACTGGCGCTTGGGTTCGTGCGGGTAGATCGTCGCGTGATCGACCAGCTTGCCCGTGCGGTCCACTACCGCGACCTTCACGCCGGTACGCAGGCCGGGGTCGAGGCCGATGACGGCCTTCGGTCCTGCGGGCGCGGCCAGCATCAGGTCCTTGAGGTTGTCGCCGAACACGGCGATGGCCTCGGCTTCCGCTTTCTCTCGTGCCTGGTTGAACAGGTCCAGCAACAGGTGCATGTGCAGCTTGGCGCGCCAGGTCAGGCGGCAGGCATCCAGCAGCCACTTGTCGGCGGCGCGGCCCTGCGAAGACACGCCGGCATGCACCGCCACGCGACCTTCCGCCTGCTGGTGGCCGGCGTCGGCCTCCATGCCCGGGTCGAGGTCGAGCAGCAGGATCTCTTCGCGGCGCGCACGGAACAGCGCCAGCAGCCGGTGCGACGGGATCTTCGCGAGCGGTTCTGCGTGGTCGAAGTAGTCGCGGTACTTGGCGCCCTCTGCCTCCTTGCCGGCGGCAACTTTCGCCCGGATCACCCCGACCTCGGTCATCCACGCGCGCAGTTCTCCCACCAGCGCGGCATTCTCGCCCCAGCGCTCCATCAGGATCGCGCGTGCGCCGTCGAGCGCGGCCTTGGCATCGGCCACCCCCTTGTCAGCGTCGACATACGTAGCGGCCACGCTCTCCGGCACCTGCACAGGATCGGCGAGCAGGCTGTCGGCGAGCGGCTCCAGACCCGCCTCGCGCGCGATCTGCGCACGTGTGCGGCGCTTGGGCTTGTAAGGCAGATAAAGGTCTTCGAGACGCGCCTTGCTGTCGGCGCCTTCGATGTCGGCGCGCAATTCGTCGGTCAGCTTGCCCTGCTCCTCGATGCTGGCGAGCACCGCGACGCGACGCTCTTCCAGCTCGCGCAGGTAGGTCAGGCGCGCTTCCAGGTCGCGCAACTGGATGTCATCGAGCCCCCCGGTGACTTCCTTGCGGTAACGGGCAATGAAGGGCACGGTGGCGCCTTCGTCGAGCAGGGCGATGGCGGCCTTGGCCTGGGCGGTCTGCGCGCCGATCTCGGCCGCGATGGTGGCAGCGATGTGCTGGGCGATCTGGGGATTGCGGTCTTGCATTGCGTCCGTACTTGAATGACCCGATGGACCGGGTGGGACCCCGATTGTGGCAATGGATGGCGGAGCTGGAAACGGGTTGACAGCACGCGACGGAACGACCAAAGAAAACGGGCCGCTTGCGCGGCCCGTCTTTCACTGCGAGTACGGACGGCTTACGAACGTACCGGCACCACGCGCACTGCCACGCGACGGTTGGCCGCGCGGCCGGAATCGGTGTCGTTGCTGGCGATCGGATACCGCTTGCCCATGCCGACGATCTCGAAACGCTCGCGCTGCAGGCCCTGGCCGATCAGGTAGTTGCCGACCGACGCGGCGCGCTGCTCGGACAGCCGCTGGTTGACGGCGTCGGAACCGACGCTGTCGGTGTGGCCGCTCACTTCCACGATGGTCTGGTTGTACTCGCGCAGCGTGGCGGCCACGTTGTTGAGCGCCGGATAGAACTGTGACTTCAGGTCAGCTTTGCCGAAATCGAAGGTCACGCCATCGGGCAGGTTGAGCTTGATGACGTCGCCATCGCGGCTGACATCGATGCCCGTGCCCGCCGTCTGCCGACGCAGTTCGGCTTCCTGGCGGTCCTGGTAGGCACCGATCGAACCACCGGCGATACCGCCCACACCCGCACCAACCAGCGCGCGCTGGCGACGTTCGGTGGCATCGCCGCCGCTCAGGAGACCAGCGACTGCACCGATGCCGGCGCCGATCAGCGCGCCATTGCGCGTACGGTTGGGATCGTTCGGATCATTCGTCTGGCCGGTGTAGCTGGCGCAGCCGCCCAGCATCGTCACGGTGAGCGCAGCAAGGGCGCCGGTCTTGAGCATCGCGTTCATGGGTATCTCCTGGGTGGCTCGCGGATGGAGCGGAACGGGGCGCAAGCCTAACCATCGAAATGTTTACATGACGCGATTTGCGCCCTGTTCATTCAGGTGGCGGCGGGAATCAGGAGAGCAATGCGTCTGCCGCCGGCGCGTCCAGCGTCTGTTCCCAATCCCCCATCAGCGACAGGTACAGCAGCTTGTCGAACTCCGGGCCGAAGCGGCGGATCACCGCGTCCGGATCCGGGATCAGCTTGGCGTCCGCGATCAGGCCGAAATGCACGCGCCCGTTGTAGCTGAGGATGGAGATGCCCAGCCCGATGGACCCTGTCTGCGGCACCCAGAACATCATGTCCCTCAACCGCGCACCTCCCATGTAGAGCGGTTGCTGCGGACCGGGCACGTTGGTGGCCACCGCCGTCGCCTTGCGCGAGAACAACTCGAGCGCCACGCCCTGGATGGCCGCTGGCGCCATGCCGAGCGCCGCCAAAAGTCCAAATGCAACAATGGCTTGCCGTGAATTCTTCAGGTCCCGCATGCACTCGGCTACGCGCTCAAGGCGCCGGATAGGGTTGTCTTCGCCCACCGGCAAGTCCAGGAACACCAGGCCGAAATGGTTGCCCAGCTTGCGCGCGTGCTCCAGCGGCCGCAGGTTGACCGGCACGGTCGCCCGCAGAGTGACGCCGTCGAGCTGTTCGCCCCGTTCCAGCATGTAACTGCGCAGTGCACCGGCCGCCGCTGCCATCAGCACGTCATTGACCGTGCAGTCGCAGGCGCGTCCGACCGCTTTCACCTCTTCCAGATCCAGCGGCTCGGCCCAGGCGACGCGCTTGCTGACGCCGAGCTTCCCGCGCAGGAGGGTCGGCGGGTCGTCCGACAGCGACAGCGCGTGCAGCAGTTCACGGCCGATCTCGCCGCCCTCCTTCGCCAGCATCGTCGCCAGCGTGGGGTCCTGCATCATCTCCATGCCCTTGCCGAGCACCTTGCCGCCGATCTGCACGTAGCGGTCGATGGCGCCGACACGTCGCACCACGTCCGCACCATCCTTCTTCAACCATGCCGAACGGAGGTCCTTGCCGGCATCGGGCTTGCGGCTGGTATCGGTCAGCGACAACAGCACCTGTACCAGTGCGATGCCATCCGCATAGCTGTGATGGATGCGCGCCACCAACGCGGAGCCGGTGCCGTAGCGCTCGATCAGGTGGAACTGCCAGAGCGGTTTGGTCTTGTCCAAGGGCGAGGACGCCATCTGGCTGGTGAAGCGTTCGAGCGCCTTCTTCTCGGATCTGGGATCGTGACGGCCGGGGAGCGCCGAAATGCGCACATGCCAGTCGAGGTCGAAGTCCGGGTCGGTGACCCACGACGCCCCCGCCGGCGTGTCGACCGCCTTCTGCAGGAAGCGCGGATAGGCGAGGAAGCGCTTCCTGATCACCTGCTTCAGCTTGTCGAGCGTCATCGGCTCGTCGAACATCAGCACGCCGGTGATCATCATCGGATTGGTCGGACGACACATCCGCAACCAGGCGGTATCCACCCGCGACATCGGCTCGCGACGCGGCTTCGGCGGCGCTTTCTTCGTGGCCATGCTTGTCCTCCTCTCCCGCGCCGAGTGAAGCATGCGGCGCTGAAAGGCGTCAACGCGGCTCAGTCCCCCGTCTTGCGATACGCCACCAACGCGCCGTCACGGCCGGCCGCGAGGTCGACGATCGGATGTCGTGGATAACCGGGGGCGAGCTTCGCCAGCACGCCGGGCTTCTGCCACGGCGCGAACCGCAGGGGTAGCGGGACCTCCGCCAGCTCGGGAACCCAGCGGGCGATGTATGTGCCCTTCGGATCGAACTTCTCCGCCTGCGTCACCGGATTGAACACACGGAAGTACGGCGCGGCATCGGCCCCGGTCCCGGCCGTCCACTGCCAGCCCAGCGTGTTGTTGGCCAGGTCCGCATCGACCAGCGTGTCCCAGAACCAGCGCGCCCCCTCCAGCCAGTGGTAGCGCAGGTGCTTGGTGAGGTAGCTGGCCACGATCATGCGCACGCGGTTGTGCATGTACCCGGTGCTCCACAGCTCACGCAGGCCGGCGTCGATGATGGGAACGCCGGTGCGGCCACGCTGCCAGGCTTCCAACGCGCCGGGATCGACCTTCGCCCAGTCGAAGTGTTCGAAGCGCGGATTGAGGTTCCGGGTGGTCGTATGAGGAAAATGGTGCAGCAGGTGGTAGGCGAACTCGCGCCAACCCAGCTCACGGATGTAGCCGTCCATGTCGGCACTGTTGGCGGCGGTGCGTGCGCGTTCCAGCTCCGCCACGATGCGCCAGGGCGCGACCTCTCCGAAATGCAGATGGGGCGACAGGCGTGAAGTACCGACGCGGTCCGGGCGGTCGCGGTCGCTGCGGTATCCGTTGAGCGCACCGTCGATGAAGATCTCCAGCGCCTCGCGCGCGCCCGCTTCCCCGGGCGTCCACGCTTCCCAGAAGCCGGCGTCCCAGCCGAGGCCGGGACGCAACCGCAGGGAGTCCAGCGACACATGGTCGAGTGAGGCGTCGATGGCCGGCAGTTGCGAGGGTGCGGACCAGGGCACCGGTGCATGCAGCCTGGTCAGTGCGTTGCGCCAGAACGGCGTGAATACCTTGTACGGCTGACCCTGCTGCGTGGCGATGTCCCACGGTTCGATCAGCAGGCTGCCATTGAAGCTCTCGACGCGCAGCCCCTGTTCGCGCAGTGCCTTCTTGAGGGTGGCATCACGCGGCTGCGTGGCGGGTTCGTACTTGCGATTCCAGAAGACGGCGGTCGCGCCGGAGACCTCGATCAGCCCCTGCAGTGCGGTAGCGCTGTGTCCCTGTCGCAGCAACAACCGCGAGCCACGCTGGCGCAGGTCGTCATCCAGCGCAGTCAGCGTTCGATGCAGCCATGCCTGTGAAGCGGCGCCAGGTGGCCACTCGCCCTCCTCTGCAGGTGCATGCACGTACACGGGGATCGGCGTGAACCCCTCATCGATCGCTGCCCGCAGCGCCGGGTTGTCATCCAGGCGCAGGTCGTGGCGAAACCAGACGATGGCGTTGGGCATGCGGTGAACCAGATAAAACCGGCCGCTTCTACGCAGCAGGCGTCGCAGCGGATGCACCGCCATCGTATTCGCGCGGAATACGGGCATTCAGTCCGGTCAGGATCTCGTACGGGATCGTCCCCGCCGCCTGCGCCACCGCTTCGCACGAGATCGCCTCCCTGCCCTGCCGACCGATCAGCACGACTTCGTCCTCGTTGTAAGCGCTACCGCCAGGACCCAGATCGACCATGAACTGGTCCATGCAGACGCGACCGACGATGGAATGACGTTCGCCGCGCACCAGCACCTCCCCCCGCGACGACAGCGAACGCGGATAGCCGTCGCCATAGCCGATGGGCACCGTGACGACGCGGGTATCGGCAGTCGCTGTCCACGTCGCGCCGTAACTGACGGTGCGGCCGGCCTGTACCACCTTGAAGTAGACCACCTGGGAAACCAGCGACAGTGCAGGTTTCAGTTCCACGGCGGGAAGCGAAGCGGGATCCGGCATCACGCCGTACAGCGCAATGCCGGGACGCACCATGTCCAGGCAGGTCTCGGGAAAGTGCAGCACGCCGCCGGAGTTGGCCAGGTGCCGGACCGGCATGGGCGCACCGATCCGATCGAAGTGTCCGCACGCGTGCAGGAAACGCTGCACCTGCTCGCGCGTCATTGGCGAGGCAGGATCATCCGCGCACGCCAGGTGCGAGTAGATGCCCTTCACCGTGCACCATGGCGACGCCACCGCAGCTTCGACGAAGCCGCCGGCGTTCTCGCTGTGCACGCCGATGCGCTCCATGCCGGTGTCGATCTTGAGATGAATCACCGCTTTGCGCCCCAGCGACGCGGCGGCCTGCTCGACTTGCCGCAACTTCGCGATCGACGAGACCGTCACTTCCAGATCGCAGGCCAGGAACTGGCTGACCTGCGGCGCATGGATGCCCCCCATCACGAGGATCGGCACGGTCACGCCCGCACGCCGCAGTGCAAGCCCCTCCTCCACCAGCGCGACGCCCAGTTGACCGATGCCCTGCGCCTGCAGGTGCAAGGCGACCGGCACCAGTCCGTGGCCATAGGCGTTCGCCTTGACGATGCCCATCACGGGGACGCCCGCATGTACCTGCAGCGCATGGAAGTTGTGGCCGATCGCTTCCAGGTCCACGCGGATGCGCGTGGGCCGGTCGTTGGCTTCGGGGCGGAAGGTGGCTGCGGGATCCGTCACGTCGGGAAACTCAGGTCCTGGCATGCCGGGATTGTAGCGGCGGAGACCCGACGACCGTGGCGGCGGCTACTCGAACGCGCCGATGTTGTCGTGGCTCAGGTTGTCGAAGCGGGTGTACTCACCGAAGAACCGGAGCTTGCACGAACCCGTGGGGCCGGAACGCTGTTTGCCGATGATGATCTCGGCGAGGCCTTTGTCCGGCGAGGTTTCCTTGTTGTAGTAATCGTCGCGGTAGATGAAGACGATCATGTCCGCATCCTGCTCGATGGCGCCCGATTCGCGCAGGTCGGCCATCACCGGGCGCTTGTCGGTACGCGTTTCCAGCGAACGGTTGAGCTGCGACAGCGCGATCACCGGGACGTTGAGCTCCTTCGCCAGGCCCTTCAGCGAGCGCGAGATCTCGGAGATCTCGGTGGCACGGTTCTCACTGTTGCCCGGCACCGACATCAGCTGCAGGTAGTCGATGACGATCAACCCGAGATCGTGTTCGCGCTTCAGCCGGCGCGCCTTGGACCGCAGCACGTCGGGCGACAGGCCTGGCGTGTCGTCGATGAACACCTTGGCCTGGTCCTTGAGGATGCGGATGGCGCTGGTCACACGGCTCCAGTCCTCGTCCTCCAGCTGACCGGTGCGCAGGCGGGTGGCGTTGATGCGGCCGACCGAGGAGATCAGGCGCATCGCCAGCTGGCCGGCAGACATTTCCATCGAGAAGATCGCGACCGCCTTCTTGGACTTGATGGCCGCATACTCGGCCATGTTCAGCGCCAGCGTGGTCTTGCCCATGGCCGGACGGGCGGCGAGGATCACCAGGTCGGTGGGCTGCAGGCCCGCGGTCATCATGTCGAATTCGGTGTAGCCGGTCGGCAGACCGGTCACGGTGCCGCCGCTCTCCGAGCGCACGCGCAGGACCTCGAACGCGTCTTTCAGCGCATCGTTCATCGCCACGAAGTCGGTGCGCCCGCGCGCGCCCTGCTCGGCGATGGCGAACACCTTCTGCTCGGCCACCGCGAGCATCTCGTCGCTTTCCTTGCCGTCGGGCTGGAAGGCATCGTTGACGATTTCGGTGCCGACTTCGATCAGCTGGCGCATCACGGCCTTGTCGCGGACGATCTCGGCGTAAGCGGTGATGTTGGCAGCCGACGGCGTGGTGCTGGCCAGTTCTACAAGGTAGGCGCCACCGGCGACCAGTTCCATGTGGCCCTGCGACTCGAACCATTCACCCAGCGTCACCGCATCGAAGGGACGGTTGCGTTCCGCCAGTTCGCCGATGGCGCGGTAGATCAGCTGATGGTCGCGCCGGTAGAAGTCGTTCGGCGTCAGCTTGTCGTTGATGCGGTCGTAGGCTTCCGGCGCCAGCATCAGGCCACCCAGCACCGCCTGTTCCGCTTCGATGGAGTTCGGCGGCACGCGCAGTTGTTCGATGCGCGAATCGTGCGGGTCGGTGCGGAAACCGGTGCGTGCGGGCATGGACAGAGACAACCAGATCGGAGGAACGCCGGACCGGACATGCTAGAGGCCCGGCCTGTGGGCTCGCGACGGAACAACCTGTGGATAAGTGACACCACGTTGACCGCGTGTCATCTCACCCGCTGCGACGGGACGACCCGCCGGTCCCCAGAAACAGGACGGGCGCCTTGCGGCGCCCGTCTGTCGGCATCACGGATGATGCGCGGGGTGGATCAGGCTTCTGCCTGCACCACGACCTTGACGGTCGTCTGTACGTCGGCATGCAGCTTCACGACGATCTCGTACTCGCCGACGTTGCGCAGCGCGCCTTCGCCCATGATGACTTCGCTCTTCTCGAGCGGCAGGCCAGCGGCGGTGAAGGCATCGGCGATGTCGCGCGGGCCCACCGAACCGAACAGCTTGCCTTCGGTCGCGGCATTGGCGCTGATGGTGACGCTGGCGCCTTCCAGCTTGGCGGCGCGGGCTTCGGCGTCGTCATGCACGGCCTTGGCCTTGGCTTCGTAGTCGGCACGCTTGGCTTCGAACTCGGCCACGTTGGCGGCAGTCGCCGGCACGGCCTTGCCCTGCGGCACCAGGAAGTTGCGGCCGTAGCCCGGCTTCACGTTGACCTTGTCACCCAGGACACCCAGGTTGGTCACTTTCTGCAGAAGAATCAGTTCCATTGTGTATCTCCAATTCGTTAGCGGCCGCTGTGCGACCGCAACTGGTTGCTGTCCGAATGGACGGGATTTTTGAGGCCAGGAGTGAGCGGAGAGGAGTGAGAAGTGAGGGAAAAACACTCACTTCTCACTTCTTGCGGCGCGAGCCGCCACTCACTTCTCCGCTCAGACGTCGTGGTTGTCCGTGTACGGGATCAGCGCCAGGAAACGGGCGCGCTTGACCGCGGTGGACAGCTGACGCTGGTAACGGGACTTGGTACCGGTGACGCGGCTCGGCACGATCTTGCCGTTCTCGGTCAGGTACTGGCGCAGGGTGTTGAGATCCTTGTAGTCGATCTCTTTCACGCCTTCGGCGGTGAACTTGCAGAACTTGCGGCGACGGAAGAACTTGGACATGGGGGTGCTCCTCAGGCGGCTTCGGCGGTGTCGGAATCGGTCGAGGCTTCGGTACCGGCCTCGTCGTCGTCACGGCGGCGACGCTCGCCACGTTCGGGCTTGTCGCCCTTCTCGTCCTTGTTCTTCATGATCAGGGACTGCTCGGTGTCCGGACCATCGCGCTTGATGACCAGGTTGCGCAGCACCGCATCATTGAAACGGAAGCTCTCGACCAGCTCGTTCAGCACGGCCTGGTCGGCCTCGATGTTGAGCAGGACGTAGTGGGCCTTCACCAGGTTCTGGATCGGGTAGGCCAGCTGACGGCGGCCCCAGTCTTCCAGACGGTGGATCGTGCCGTTGCCGCCCTCGATCAACGCCTTGTAGCGCTCGATCATGGCCGGCACCTGCTCGCTCTGGTCCGGATGGACCAGGAATACGACTTCATAGTGACGCATCGTTTTTACCTTTCGGATGTGGGCCCGGCCAAGGAGGTGGCCGGACAGGACAGCTCCCCGATGCCCGAAGAGGACACGGTGGAGCGAGGAACCGAGGGCCGGCAGGCCTTCGGAAGCCGGAAAGTATGGCAGGTCAACCACTTAGGGGCAAGATGTGCCCCCGGAGCCCTCAGGCGGCGTCGGCGGACGTGGTGAAGCTCTCGCCGCAGCCGCATTCGGCCGCCGCATTGGGGTTCCGGAAGGTGAAGGTTTCCGACAGCCCCTGCTTGGCGAAGTCGATTTCGGTGCCATCGACCAGCGGCAGGCTGGTGGCGTCGACGTAGATCTTCACGCCGGCGAAGTCGAACACGGTGTCGCCTTCGCGCTCGTCGCGGGCCAGATCGGCCACATGGCCCCAGCCGGAACAGCCCGTGCGGGTCACGCCGAAGCGCAGGCCCAGCGCAGCCGGTGTCTGCTCGACGAAGCGCTGCACGCGCTCGAGTGCGACCGGGGTCAGGGTAATGGCCATGTGTGTCTCCTGCGCAACGCCGACGGATTATAGCCCCCGGCATGCCGAGGGCTGCGCGGCTCTTGTAAACTCCGCGTTCCATAAATAAGTCTGTTATCGAAGGATTCAAGCCATGACGGTGGTGAGCGTCGAACATGCGCTGGCGGGCAAGCTCCCGGCCGGCGGCGAAGTCACGGTGCGCGGCTGGGTGCGCACGCGGCGCGATTCCAAGGCGGGCCTGTCCTTCGTCAACGTCAGCGATGGCTCGTGCTTCGCGCCGATCCAGGTGGTAGCGCCAGCGGCATTGTCCAACTACGAATCCGAGATCAAGCACCTGACCACCGGCTGTGCGGTGGTCGCCACCGGCACGCTGGTCGCCTCTCAGGGCCAGGGACAGAGCTTCGAAATCCAGGCCTCGTCCATTGACGTGGTCGGCTGGGTGGAAGACCCCCTCACCTACCCCATGCAGCCCAAGCAGCACTCGCTGGAATACCTGCGCGAGTTCGCCCACCTGCGCCCGCGTACCAACCTGTTCGGTGCGGTCACCCGCATCCGCAACTCGCTGGCGCAGGCCGTGCACCGGTTCTTCCACGAGAACGGCTACTTCTGGATCAGCACGCCGATCATCACCACCTCCGATGCCGAGGGCGCCGGTCAGATGTTCCGCGTCTCCACGCTGGACCTGGTCAACCTGCCGCGCGACAAGGAAGGCGCGGTGGATTTCTCCCGCGACTTCTTCGGCAAGGAAACGTTCCTGACCGTGTCCGGCCAGCTCAACGCCGAGGCGTACGCGCTGGCGATGAGCAAGGTCTACACCTTCGGTCCGACGTTCCGCGCCGAGAACAGCAACACCACGCGCCACCTTGCCGAGTTCTGGATGATCGAGCCGGAAGTCGCGTTCAACGACCTGGCCGCCAATGCGCAACTGGCCGAAGACTTCCTGAAGTATCTGTTCCGTGCCGTGCTGACCGAACGCGCCGACGACCTGGCGTTCATCGCCGAACGCGTCGAGCCGACCGCGCTGACGCGCCTGGAAGCCTTCGTCAACTCGCCGTTCGAGCGCATCGACTACACCGATGCGATCTCGCTGCTGCAGAAGTCCGGGCAGAAGTTCGAGTTCCCGGTCGAATGGGGCCTGGACCTGCAGACCGAGCACGAGCGCTGGCTGACCGAGCAGCACGTCGGCCGCCCGGTGGTGGTGACCAATTATCCGGAGCATTTCAAGGCGTTCTACATGCGCCTGAACGACGACGGCAGGACGGTCGCCGCGATGGACGTGCTGGCGCCCGGGATCGGCGAGATCATCGGCGGCAGCCAGCGCGAGGAGCGCCTGGACGTACTGGACGCACGCATGGCGCAGTTCGGCCTGGATCCCGCGCACTACGGTTGGTACCGCGACTTCCGCCGCTACGGCTCGGTGCCGCATGCCGGCTTCGGACTCGGCTTCGAACGGCTGGTGGTGTACGTGTGCGGCCTGAGCAACATCCGTGACGCCATCGCCTACCCGCGCGCGCCGGGCAACGCGGAGTTCTGATGATCCTGTTCTTCGCCCTCTGCTTCGTCGGCGTGGCCATCGCCGGTTTCTGTGCGTTCGTGATCTTCTGGCCGCTGACGCTGGTGCACGTGCGCGACCGCCATGGCGCGCTCGGCGCACAGTGGGGCGAAGGCGCCTTCCTCAAGCCGGTCGCGCTGCGCTGGCTGCTGGCGGGGGACTACCGCAGCATCCCGGATACGTCGCTGTCCGGTCTTGCCACGCCAGCGCGCATTTCGCTGTGCGTGATCATGTTCGGGGGGGCAATGGCCGGCCTGCTGGCGCTCTGGGCGAGTGCGTTCGCATGACTCCTTACCTCCGTGAAGACTGGTACATCGCCTCGCTCGGCCGCACGCTGATCTGGGCGCGCCTGCGTTTGCTGGATGCCGGCACCGCCGAAGTCCTGGACAGCGACGGCAATACCCTGCCCTACGACAGCGAGGACAGCGCCCGTGCGGCGCTGTTCGATGCGGAATTCGTGTCTTTCGACGGCCTGGACGAGGACGACGCGCTGGCGCGCGGCTTCTCGCTGGCCGGCGTGCAGCCGCCGCAGGGCGACGACGATGCCGCGCTGGTGCCGCAGATGGTGCAGTCGCTCGGCGTGCGCGCCTGATCCCATGTACACGCCGCGCGCGTTCGTCGAAACCGATCTGGTCGAACTCGATCGACTTATCGCGCGCGATGCCTTCGTCACCCTGGTGACCGTGGCCGATGGCCTGCCCAGCATCAGCCACCTGCCCGTGCTCTACGCCCGCCAGGACGACCGGATCGTCATCGAAGGCCACTGGGCGAAGCCGAATCCGCAGGCGCGTCATGCCGGCCCTGCCTTGATGATCGTGCATGGCCCGCATGCCTACCTGTCGCCGGGCTGGTATGCGGACAAGGAGGAAGCCGCACGCGTGCCCACGTGGAACTACGCGGTGGCACACCTGCATGGCGTGCTGGAGACCACCGACGACGCTGCCCGATTGGCCTCGATCGTCGATCGACTCAGCCAGGTCAACGAAGCCCGGGCAGGCAACGATTGGCGTTTCGAGCACGACCGTGACGATCATGTCCGCCAGCTGCGCGGGATCATCGGGTTCCGTTTCGCCGTCGAACGGGTCGAACTGAAGTTCAAGCTCAGCCAGAACCATCCTGTCGCCAATGTCGAGGGCGCCACTGCCGCGCTGCAGCGGCTGGGCGGCGAAGCCAATCTGGCGGTGGCCAGCCTGATGCGCGAGCGTCTGGAGCGCCGCAAGGACGGCGTGGGAGCGACGTAAGTCGCGACGGAGTATCCGTCCTTCGGATTGGCCGGAAAGGCATCGCGACTCGCGTCGCTCCCACGGGGCTACACTCGACGCCTTGTCCTTCCGGGAACGATGCATGGATCTCAATCTTGCCGGCCGGCACGCGCTGGTCTGCGGCGCGTCCGAGGGGATCGGGCGTGCCGCGGCACACGAGCTCGCCCTGCTCGGCGCTGATGTCACCGTGCTGGCGCGCCGATCCGAAGTACTGGCCGGCGTTGCCGCCGCGTTGCCGGTGGTCGCCGAGGGCCAGCGTCACGACACCTGCGTGGCCGATGTTTCGCAGCATGATCGGTTGCGCGAAAAGATCCAGGCCCTGGTGGCCGCGCAGCCCGTCCATATCCTGGTCAACAACACCGGCGGCCCTCCCGGTGGGCGCGCCATCGACGCCACCCCTGAGGCCTATCTTTCCGCCTTCCAGCACCACCTGCTGGCCAACCACCTGCTTGCCCACGCCGTGGTGCCGGCCATGCAGGCCGCCGGCTGGGGGCGCATCGTCAACGTCATCTCCACCTCGGTGAAGGAACCCATCGCCAACCTCGGCGTGTCCAACACCATCCGCGGCGCCGTGGCCAGCTGGGCCAAGACGCTGTCGAAGGAACTGGGGGCCGACGGCATCACCGTCAACAACGTGCTGCCTGGCTATACGCGCACGCAGCGGCTCGTGCAGATCCTGCACGATCGCGTGCGCTCCACCGGCAAGGATGAGCCCACGATCAGTGCGGGGATGCTCGCCACCGTGCCGGCCGGCCGCTTCGCCGAGGCACACGAAATCGCAGCCGCCATCGCGTTCCTCGCCTCGCCGGCAGCGGCCTACATCACCGGGGTCAGCCTGGCGGTGGACGGTGGCCGCATGCAGTCGATCTGAGGCCCGGGAGCGGGGGGCTTGCCAGCCGGGTTAAGCTAGTGGGCATGGACCGCTTCGGCCACTTCATCGAAGGCGAATCGCGCGCTGGCAGCGCCTGGCGCGCCGTCTTCGAGCCCGCATCGGGCGAGGTCTATGCCGAGGTCGCCGACGGCAGCGAGAACGACGTGTTGCTGGCCGTGCAGGCTGCCGAGTCCGCGTTTCCCGGCTGGTCCGCACTGACAACGAGCGAACGCTCGCGCTGGCTGGAGAAGCTCGCCGATGCCCTTGAGCAACGCCTCGACGCCTTCGCTGCTGCCGAGTCACGCGATACCGGCAAGCCGCTGGCGCTGGCGCGCGACATCGAGATGCCACGCGCCGTCGCCAACCTGCGCTTTTTCGCGCATGCGGCTACGCAGTTCGCCAGCGAATCGCACCATGGCGAAGCCGGGCTGAATTACACGCTGCGACAGCCGCTGGGCGTGGTCGCTGCGATTTCGCCCTGGAACCTGCCGCTCTACCTGTTCACCTGGAAGATCGCGCCCGCGCTGGCGGCCGGCAACACGGTCGTCGCCAAACCGTCCGAGATCACCCCCGCCACCGCCACGATGCTGGGCGAGCTGGCTGCCGAGATCGGCCTGCCGCGCGGCGTACTGAACATCGTGCACGGCACCGGACCGGCCGTCGGTGAACCGCTGGTACTGCATCACGCGATCAAGGCGGTGTCGTTCACCGGCAGCACGGCGGTGGGCCGGCGCATCTCGGGACTGGCCGGGCCGCAGTTGAAGAAGGTCTCGCTGGAACTCGGCGGCAAGAACGCCACGCTGGTGTTTGCCAACAGCGACTGGCGCGCGCACCTGGACACCCTGCTCCGCTCCGCGTTCCAGAACGCCGGCCAGATCTGCCTGTGCGGGTCGCGCTTGCTGGTGCAGCAAGCCATCTATGACGAGTTCCGTGATGCGCTGGTGGATCGTGCTCGCTCGCTGCGGGCCGGCCCACTCGAGGACCCCGCGACGCGGCTTGGTGCGATGGTGTCGCAGGCGCATTTCGACAAAGTGCTGGGGTGCATCGCACGTGCCCGCGTCGAAGGCGGACGCGTCCTCATCGGCGGGCATGCGCTGGACGGGGCCGGCTGGTTCATCGCACCCACCATCATCGAGGGCCTGGGACCCGAGGCCACCACCAACCGCGAAGAGATCTTCGGGCCTGTGGTCACCCTCCAACCCTTCACGGACGAGGCACATGCCCTGGCGCTGGCCAATGCCAGCGACTACGGCCTGGCCGCGACCGTGTGGACGCGCGACCTGGACCGCGCCCACCGCCTGGCCGCGAACCTGCGCGCGGGCATCGTCTGGATCAACACCTGGATGACACGCGACCTGCGCACGCCGTTTGGCGGCATGGGCGCGTCCGGCCTGGGCCGCGAAGGCGGCCTGGAGGCCATGCGTTTCTTCACCGAACCCAAGAACGTCTGCGTGGCATTACGCTGAGGACGACCGAACCGAATGTCTGATCTTTCCGAACTCGAACAACTGTTGCAGAACAACCGCGACTGGGCCGCCCGCATCAAGCAGGAAGACCCCGGTTTCTTCAAACGTCTTTCCCAGCAGCAGTCGCCTCGCTACCTGTGGATCGGCTGCTCCGATTCGCGCGTGCCGGCCAATCAGATCCTCGGCCTGGACCCGGGCGAGGTCTTCGTCCACCGCAATATCGCCAACGTCATGTCGCACGGCGACCTCAACGCGCTGTCGGTGGTGCAGTTCGCCGTCGATATCCTGAAGGTCGAACACATCCTGCTGGTCGGCCACTACGGTTGCGGCGGCGTGCATGCGGCGATGACCGGGCTGCGCGTGGGGCTGGCTGACAACTGGTTGCGCCATGTCGCCGACGTGGCGATGAAGCATGCCGACCTGCTAGGCCAGGTCGATACCGAATCGCTGCGCCATGCGCGCCTGTGCGAACTGAACGTCATCGAGCAGGTGTTCAACGTCTGCCAGACCACCGTGGTGCAGGACGCCTGGGCGCGTGGCCAGCCGCTCGCCATCCACGGCTGGGTGTACAGCCTGTTCGACGGTCGCGTGCGTGAGCTGGGCATGGACGTGACCACGCAGGACGAACTGCAACCCGCCTACCAGCGCGCCCTCGCGGGCGTGCCGCCGAAGGGCAAGCGTGATGAGTGAGGTCGTGCAGGCCGCTGGCGCGCCGAAGCCCGTCGGGCATTACCCGCACGCGCGGCGCGTGGGCGACCTGCTGTTCCTGTCCGGGATCGGCCCGCGCGATCCGGCCAGCAACGCCATCGTCGGCAATGTGCACGATGCGGACGGCCGGCTGATCAGCTACGACATCGACGCGCAATGCCGCGCCGTCTTCAGCAACGTGCGGACGATACTCAAAGCCAGTGGCGCGCGCTGGGAGGACCTGGTGGACGTGACCGTTTACCTCACCGACATGGCGCACGACTTCAAGGCGTACAACCGGGTCTGGACGGAATATTTCCCCGATGCGGCGGCTGCGCCCTGCCGCACCACGCTGGGCATCACCGCCCTGCCCACCCAGATCGCCATCGAACTGAAGTGCATCGCGCACCTGCCGGAGCGCCGCTGACATGCTGCCGAGTCCGCTCAATTTCCAGGCCTGGATCGACGAACACCGCCACCTGCTCAAGCCGCCGGTCGGCAACAAGGTGATCCACGACGGCGACTTCATCGTCATGGTGGTGGGCGGTCCGAATGCGCGCACCGACTACCACTGGGATGAAGGCCCGGAGTGGTTCTATCAGCTGGAAGGCGAGATGGTGCTGCGCATCCAGGAGGACGGTGCGGTGCGCGACATCCCGATCCGCGCCGGCGAGATCTTCCTGCTGCCGCCGCGGGTGCCGCATTCGCCGCAGCGCATGCCGGGCTCGGTCGGGCTGGTGATCGAGCGCAAGCGCCTGCCGCACGAAGACGACGGCCTGCTGTGGTTCTGCGAGCGCTGCAACGAAAAGGTCTACGAGGAGTACTTCCACCTCAACGACATCGAGCAGGACTTCTTCCGCGTGTTCGAGGCCTTCTACCGCAACGACGACCTGCGCACCTGCAAGGCCTGCGGCCACCTGAATCCCCGTCCGAGCCGCTACGAGATGCAGGCGGACTCACGGGCCGACATCACCTGAGCTTGCACTTGCCCAATCTGGGCATTATCGTGCCCGATATGGGCATGAACGACACCCCCCGATCCGGAAGAGTCAGCGAGGCGGCGGCACGCTATGCGTCTGCCAGCCTGTCGGGTGCCCTGTTCACCACCACCCAGCAGCGCGTGCTGGCCTGCCTGTTCGGCGAGTCCGGGCGCAGCTACGCGGTCAACGAGCTCATCCAGGCGACCGGTGCGGGCAGCGGAGCCGTCCAGCGCGAGCTCGCCCGACTCGCCGGCAGTGGGCTGCTGACCGTCGAGCACGTCGGCAACCAGAAGCGGTATCGCGCCAATCCCGACGCTCCGATCCACGACGAACTGGCCTCCATCGTCCGCAAGACCTTCGGTCTGGCCGAGCCGCTGCGCGAAGCGCTGGTGCCGCTGGCCGGCCACATCCACGCCGCCTTCCTCTACGGCTCGGTCGCCAAGGGCAACGACACCGCCCGCAGCGACATCGATCTGATGGTGATCGCCGACGACCTCGCTTACGCCGAGCTCATGCTGGCCCTGCATCCGCTGGCGGAACGGTTGGGCCGGCAGATCAATCCCACCGTCTATGACCGTGACGAGCTACGCACCCGCCTCGACGCCGGCAACAGCTTCGTTACCCGCGTGCTGCAGCAGCCACGGCAATGGCTGATCGGGGGCGAAGATGACCTCGCCGCTTGAGAAACTGGCCAGCCACAGCGGACCGCTCAGCCCTGAGCCGCCCGACAGGAAGGAGACCGCCGGCCTGCTGCGCTCGGGGCTGGCCCGCCTGGCCGACGCGCACAACGACGCGCTGTCGCTGGAAAGCCGCTTCGACCTGGCCTACAACGCCGCCCATGCACTGAGTCTTGCCGCGCTGCGCCGCGCCGGTTTCCGTGCACGTCACCGCTACATCGTGTTCCAGGTATTGCCGCACACGCTGGGACTCGGCCCCGAGGTATGGCGCGTGCTGGCCAAGGCGCACGACCTGCGCAACCTGGCCGAGTACGAGGGCCACGTGGACGTCGACCGGCGGCTGGTCAACGACCTGATCGCCGCCTGCGAGCGCGTGTCGGACGCGCTGGAACGATGACGGCGCACACCGCCCCTACGACCTGCCGCATTCGGCAGTGCAGCGCGAATCCCACGCACGCTGCCCCTACAATCCGACGATGCTGAAGATCGACACCCACGCGCACTTCCTGCCCCGCGACTGGCCAGACCTCGCGGCCAAGTACGGCGACCTGCGCTTCCCCGTGATCCATCACGGCGACGACGGGCGCCACCGCATCTACAAGGACGGCAAGTTCTTCCGCGAGATCTGGCCCAAGACCTGGGATCCGGAAGAGCGCATCGCCGACTACGCGCAGTTCGGCGTGCAGGTGCAGGTGATCAGCACGGTGCCGGTGATGTTCAGCTACTGGGCCAGGCCGCACCACGCGCTGGAGCTGCACCAGGCGCTCAACGACCACACCGCCGTCGCCTGCCGCGACTACCCGCGCCACTACGCCGGCATCGGCACGGTGCCGCTGCAGTCCCCGCGCCTGGCCGTGCAGGAACTGGAACGCTGCATGGACCAGTTGGGCCTGCAGGGCGTGCAGATCGGCAGCCATGTCAACGACTGGAACCTGGACGCGCCGGAGCTGTCCGAGTTCTTCCAGGCCGCCAGCGAGCTGGGCGCCGCGATCCTCGTGCACCCGTGGGACATGATGGGTGCCGCATCGATGCCGAAATACTGGCTGCCCTGGCTGGTCGGCATGCCCGCCGAACAATCACGCGCCGCGTGCAGTCTGATCTTCGGTGGCGTGCTGGAGCGCCTGCCGCAGTTGAAGGTCTGCTTCGCGCACGGTGGCGGCAGCTTCCCTTACACGATCGGTCGCATCGAGCACGGCTTCAACATGCGGCCAGACCTGGTGGCCACCGACAACCCGCGCAACCCGCGCGATTACCTGGCCCGCGTGTACTTCGATTCCTGGGTCGCTGACCCGCGCGCGCTTCGCTATCTGCTGGACACCGTCGGCCACGAGCGCGTGATGCTGGGTACTGATTACCCGTTCCCGCTGGGCGAACAGGAACCGGGCGCCGGCATCGCCGCACTGGGCCTGGACGAGGTCCAGCAGGCCCGTCTGTACCACGGCACCGCGCTGGAATGGCTGGGCCTGCCGGCGTCGAGGTTTCTGTGATTCCCCTGTAGGAGCGCCCCATGGGTGCGATGCTTCTGCAGGCATTGCGACCGGTACCCCGAAGCATCGCGCCCAAGGGGCGCTCCTACAATTCCCGTCCTTTCAGCACCGATCCTTCCATGACCGACCCGCTGTCCCGCACCCACATCATCGCCCTCGACGCTGCCGATCCGCTGCGTCTGCTGCGCAACGACTTCCTGATCCCGCGCCACAAGCACAACGACCAGATCTATTTCTGCGGCAACTCGCTCGGCCTGCAGCCGAAGGGTGCGCGCACGTACATCAACGAAGTGCTGGACAAGTGGTCGACGGAAGCGGTCGAAGGCCACTTCACCGGCAACGCGCAGTGGATGACGTACCACGAGTTGGTCCGTGAGCCGCTGGCCCGCGTGGTCGGCGCGGAACCGGCCGAGGTGGTGGCGATGAACACGCTGACCACCAACCTGCACCTGATGATGGTCAGCTTCTACCGCCCCACGGCGGAGCGGCCGGCGATCCTGATGGAAGCCGGCGCGTTCCCCTCCGACCGGCATGCGATGGAATCGCAGGTGCGCTTCCACGGCTTCGATCCCGCCACCGATCTGATCGAAGTGGAACCGGACCAGCCTGACGGCACGCTGTCGATGGCCGCCATCGAGCGCGCCATCGCCGAACACGGTCCACGCCTGGCGCTGGTGCTGTGGCCCGGCATCCAGTACCGCACCGGGCAAGCCTTCGACCTGGCCGAAATTGCGCGCCTGGGCCATGCACAAGGTGCCATCGTCGGTGTCGACCTCGCGCATGCGGTGGGCAACCTGCCTTTGCGCCTGCACGACAGCGATGTCGATTTCGCGGTCTGGTGCCACTACAAGTACCTCAACTCCGGTCCCGGCGCGGTGGCGGGCTGCTTCGTGCATGCGCGTCACGCCAATACGGATCGGCCGCGCTTCGCGGGATGGTGGGGCCACGAGAAGGAGACCCGTTTCCGCATGGCGCCAGAGTTCGTGCCCACGCCCGGCGCCGAGGGCTGGCAGTTGAGCAATCCGCCTATCCTTGGCCTCGCGCCCCTGCGCGCATCCTTGGAGCTGTTCGAGAAGGCGGGGGGCATGGAGGCGATCCGCACCAAGTCGTTGAAGATCACCGGCCTGCTGGAAGCCCTGATCCAGGCGCGGCTGTCTGATGTGCTCCAGATCATCACGCCGGCCGACACCATGCAGCGCGGTGCGCAGTTGTCGCTGCGCGTGATCGGCGGACGTGACCGGGGGCGCGAACTGTTCGAATATCTGCTGTCGGTCGGCACCGTCGGCGACTGGCGCGAACCGGACGTGATCCGCATCTCGCCTGCCCCGCTCTACAACCGCTACATGGATGTCCACCGCTTCGTCGAAGAAGTCGAGACGTGGCGGGGATTCTGATCAGGAGACATGCGCTTGCGCACTGATACCCCGCGACAGATCACCATCATCGGTGCCGGCCTCGCCGGCGCGCTGCTGGCCACCCTGATGGCGCGCGCCGGCTGGCGTGTGGAGGTGTACGAGAAGCGCGGCGACCCGCGCGTCCAAGGCTACGCGGGAGGACGATCCATCAATCTGGCGTTGACCGAGCGTGGCCGCCATGCGCTGCGGATGGCAGATGCCGACGAGGCGGTGATGCGGCAGGCCGTGATGATGCGCGGCCGCATGGTGCATGCCCTCGACGGCCGGCTGCAGCTGCAACGCTACGGCCGCGACGACTCCGAGGTGATCTGGTCGATCCATCGCGGTGACCTGAACATCACGCTGCTCGACCTTGCCGAACAGGCGGGTGCGGACATCCATTTCGACCGCCGGTTGGACGCAGTGGATTTCGACGCCCGCTTCGCCCGCTTCGCCGACGGACAGGGCGGCCTCCATCCCGTGGCGTTCACCGCGCTGGTGGGTGCCGACGGTGCCGGTTCCTCCCTGCGCGGCGCGATGCAGCGACGCGAGGATCTCGGCGAACGCACGGAGTTCCTCGACCACTCGTACAAGGAACTGGAAATTCCACCCTCCGCCGAGGGCGGCTTCGTGATGGAACCGAATGCACTGCACATCTGGCCGCGCGGGCACTACATGTGCATCGCCCTGCCGAACGACGAGCGCACCTTCACGGTGACGCTGTTCCTGCCGAACCAGGGAGATCCGAGTTTCGCCAGCGTGCGCAACGGCCGCGAAGCCAAAGCGCTGTTCCTGCGCGATTTCGCCGATGCCGTGCCGCTGATTCCCGACCTGGAACAGGACTGGGACACCAATCCCACCGGGCTGCTCGCTACGTTGTACCTGGATCGCTGGCATCTCGGCGGCCAGGCCGTCCTGCTGGGCGACGCGGCCCACGCGATGGTGCCCTTCCACGGACAAGGCATGAACTGCGCGTTCGAGGACTGCGTCTCGCTGTCGCGGCATCTGCAGGCATCCGACAATCTGGCCGATGCCTTCTCCGCCTTCGAGGCCGAGCGCAAGCCGAACGCGCTCGCCATCCAGGAAATGGCGCTGGAAAACTACGTGGAGATGCGCGACAAGGTCGACGACAGCGGCTTCCTGCTGCAGCGCGAACTCGAACTGGCGTTGCAGCAACGCCATCCGCGGCGCTTCGTCCCGCACTACACGATGGTCAGCTTCATGCGTATCCCCTACGCACTCGCCCAGCATCGCAGCCACGTGCAGCGCGACCTGCTGGTCCGGCATACGCACGGTCGGGCCTCGCTCGCGGGCATCGACTGGAACGCGGTGGACGCCGACGTGCTCGCGCTGCTGCCCGTCCTGGAGGATGCGGTGGCGTGAGCGTCAGCGCGCCACCCTGCATCTTCGGCAGGCGGGGCAATGAGGCCGTCGCAACGGCATATGGCAATAACTCGCCGATGGTGGACTTCTGATGGCGGGAACCTTTCTCTTCTACGATCTCGAAACCTTCGGCGCCGATCCCCGTCGCAGCCGGCTGGCGCAGTTCGCCGCCGTGCGCACGACACCTGCCCTGGAGGTGATCGACGAGCCGATCAGCTTCTTCGTGAAGCCGGCGGATGACCTGCTGCCCTCGCCCATTGCCACGTTGATCACCGGCATCACGCCGCAGCAGGCACTGCGCGAAGGTGTCAACGAGGCCGAAGCCTTCGCCCGCATCGCCGACGAGATGGGACGCCCGGAGACCTGCACACTCGGCTACAACAGCCTGCGCTTCGACGACGAATTCGTGCGCCACGGCCTGTTCCGCAATTTCCACGAGCCGTACGAGCGCGAATGGCGCGGCGGCAATTCGCGCTGGGACCTGCTGGACGTGATGCGGCTGATGCATGCGCTGCGGCCGGACGGCATCGTCTGGCCGCAGCGCGACGACGGCGCCACCTCGTTCAAGCTGGAACACCTCGCCCTGGCCAATCGCGTGCGCGAAGGCGATGCACACGAGGCATTGTCGGACGTGTTCGCCACCATCGGCCTGGCGCGCCTGATGCGGCAAGCGCAGCCCCGCCTGTGGGAGTACGCGCTGCAGTTGCGCGACAAGCGCTTCGCCGCGCGCCTGCTGGATACGACGGCGATGCTGCCGGTGCTGCACGTATCGCAGCGCTATCCCGCGCATCGCCTGTGTGCCGCACCCGTGCTGCCGCTCGCCCGGCATCCGCGCATCGACAACCGGGTGGTGGTGTTCGACCTCGACAGCGACCCGACGCCCCTGCTGTCGATGTCGCCCGAAGACATCGCGGACCGGCTGTATACGCCGGCCGCCGATCTTCCGGAAGGCGAACAGCGTATCCCGCTGAAGGAAGTCCATCTGAACCGCGCCCCGGCGCTGGTCGCCTGGTCGCACCTGCGCCCGGCGGACATGGACAGGCTCGGCATCGACCCCGCCCGCTGCGAGCGTCACGCCGCGATCCTGCGCGAGGCCGGACCGGATCTCGCCGAGACGGTTCGGCGCGTGTTCTCTGCCGAGCGCAGCTTCGAAGCGGGCGATGTCGACGGATCGCTCTACGACGCCTTCCTGGCTGACGCCGACAAGCGCCGGATCACCGATGTGCGGACCACCCCGCCTGCCCTGCTCGGCCAACGCGATTTCGGTTTCCGTGATGCGCGGTTGCCGGAGCTTCTGTTCCGCTTCCGGGCGCGAAACTGGCCCGACACCCTCACCACCAGCGATCAGCAGCGCTGGGACGAGTACCGGCGCCGGCGCCTGGCCCCCGACAGCGGGCTGTCCGAGTACAGCTTCGACAGCTTCGACACGGAAATCGCGGACCTGCGGCGCGCACAGGCGGGGAACGCCGGCACGCTGGCGCTGCTGGACAAGCTCCAGCAGTGGCGCGACGACCTCCAGGCCGGCCTGTAACGGCCTATCGAGGACAGCCTTGTCGGCTCCATGACACCGGCTTGTCTAGAATGGCTGACATGGCTACCTACTTCTCCGATGCCAGTTTCAAGTTCCTGCGCGGGCTGGCGCGCCACAATGACAAGGCCTGGTTCGCCGACCACAAGGCGCGGTACGAGGACCATGTCCGCCAGCCGTTCCTGCGCCTGCTGACCGACCTGCAGCCCGACCTCGCCGCGGTCAGCCTGCATTTCCGGTCGGATCCGAAGACCGTCGGCGGCTCGCTGTTCCGCATCTATCGCGACGCCCGCTTCTCCAACGACAAATCGCCCTACAAGTCCTGGCAGGGCGCGCGCCTGTACCACGAGCGCCACAAGCAGGTGCCTGCACCGTCGTTCTATCTGCACCTGCAGCCGGGCGAATGTTTCGTCGGCGCCGGTCTCTGGCACCCGGAACCGGACACGCAGCGACGCGTGCGCCAGTTCATCCTCGACAATCCGGGCAGCTGGAAGAAGTCCGCGCACGATCCGGCGTTCCGACGCCGCTTCGACTTCGAGGAAAGCGAGAAACTGGTGCGCGCGCCACGTGGATTCCCCACGGATTTCGAGTTCGTCGAAGATCTGAAGCACCGCAATTTCGTGTTCTGGCGGTCGCTGGACGATGCGACGATGACCGGGCCGCGCCTGCGGCAGACGCTGGCCGGCGATCTGAAGACACTCGGACCCTTCGTCGACTACCTGTGCGCTGCACTGGATCTTGAATTCTGACCGGGAGGATGCACCGATGACGGGTTCGCGGGTGAAGAGGGGGCTCATCGGCGGCGTGCTGCTGGCCGCGCTGCTGGGGCTGACGACCTACGTCATCGCCGGGCCTTACCTGGCCATCCACGGCATCCGCACGGCACTCGCCGAACAGGACACCGCCAAGCTGCAGAAGCACGTGGACTTCCCTGCCGTGCGGGTCAACCTGCGCGCACAGGTCGAGGACTACCTGGCACGCAAGGCGGGGCCTGACGTGTCTTCCAACCTGTTTGGCGCGGCCGCCCTGTCCATCGCCAACCAGGTCCTCGGGCGCGGTGTCGACACGCTGGTGACGCCGATGGGCATTGCCGCCCTCCTGCAAGGCCGGGCAACGTGGAAGCGCGCGGCCGGCGAAACCGTGGGTGGCGACACCTATGCACCTCCGGTGCCGGCCGAACCGCTGAAGGACGCCGAACACCGCTACGAATCGCTGTCGCGCTTCACCGCTACGGTGCATGACGAAAACGGCAGCCCTGTCGTGTTCGTGCTCACCCGACAGGGCCTGCGGTGGAGACTGACGGATATCCGGTTGCCGCTTTGACAGGGATGGCGGGCCAGGGCCTGCCCTACGGGTTGGCGACGCCGTGGGGCACGTGGCCTGCGGCGACGTGGTGACGGGCACTGTCGATGTTGTGCTGGGAATCGTCGAAGAAGATGTCGGCGCCGAACGCTTCCAGGAACGGTCCCTTGTGGCGCCCACCCAGGAACAGGGCTTCATCCAGGCGTACGCCCCACTCCCGCAACGTCCGGATCACGCGTTCGTGCGCGGGCGCCGACCGTGCAGTGACCAGCGCGGTGCGGATCGGCGAACGCTCGTCTGCCGGGAATACCTGCTGCAACTGGTGCAGGGCCGACAGGAAGTTGCGGAACGGGCCACCGGACAACGGCTCGCGCGCACGCTCCTGCTCGTGCCTGCCGAAGGCTTCCACGCCCTGCTCGCGCGAGATGCGTTCACTCTCGTCGCCGAAGATGACCGCGTCGCCGTCGAAGGCGATGCGCAGCTGGTGCTCGTGGCGCTGCTGCGGCGCGCCCGCCGGCAGGATGGTCGCGGCGGCGATGCCGTGTTCCAGTGAGCGGCGGACGGACTCCGGGTTAGCCGACAGGAACAGGTCGGTGCCGAACGGTTTCACGTAGGGCCAGGTGGGTTCGCCGGCGGTAAACGTGGCGCGCACGATGCCCAGCCCGTAGTGCTGGATCGAATTGAAGATGCGCAGGCCCGTGTCCGCCGAGTTGCGCGACAGCAGGATCACCTCCACGCGCGGCGCTTCCGGCGGCGCGCCTGTATTGAGCGCCAGCAGCTTGCGCACGACGGGATAGGCGATGCCGGGGGTCAGTACGTCGTCTTCGTGGTGCCGCTGGTAATCGCTGTACGCCTGCACGCCCTCGCGCTCATAGAGGGCGTGGCTTTCTTCCAGATCGAACAGGGCGCGCGAGGTGACGGCGACGGTCAGCAGGCGGGGGGTGTTGTCGGCCATGCGCACAGTATCGGCGATGGATGGCGCATGAAGCGAGACCGACGCGTCATCCGCCCGGTGCCGAGGCGATGCGCAGTTGCGCCGGCGGCCCGCGCCGGTTGTCCGCAGTGACCGCACGGACTTCCACGATCATGTCGATGCGCGCCTGCTGCACAGGCGGGCCGTCCTTCCACAGGAACACGAACTCGCTGCGCCTGCCTTCCAGCCGCCCTGCGACCGGCTCGCGCGGAAAGATCGCGAGGGCATCTTCGCCTACGACTCGGAACTCGAATCCCAGGTCACGCAGCTTGTAATCCGTGCCGCGCGGCCACTCCACGCTCAAGGTCAACAAGCCGCTGGCATCGCAGGACGCACGGCCATCGACGCCGCGCGTCAGGCTGACCAGTTCCAGCACGGGCATCTTCAAGCCGGTCCCGTCGGTGGCAGGCGCTGTCGCCTGCGTCGGGAACGAGGTGGTGCCGGTGGACAGGTTGCAGGCTGCCACCTCGCCTGCGGCAAACAACACGAACAACGCAACCACGCACGTCATCTGCATCGTGACCCCTCCCCGGGTAGATGCGAACCGAACCGCTACGGGGCGCTGGATACCATGCGTGACATGACCCGGCAAGCCGCAATGCAACGAAATCGCGCTGTCCGTGGAGACATTGCGACTCAGGTCATGAACTGCTCGCTGAGGATGCGTTCTTCGAGGTTGTGTTCACGGTCGAACAGCAGCGTGACCGTGCGGTCGCGCGACTCGCGGATGGTCACTTCCACCACGTCGCGGATCTCGTGCGAATCGGCGGTCGCGCTTACCGGACGCTTGTACGGGTCCAGCACGCGGAAACGCACTTCGGTATCCGCCTTCAGGATGGCGCCACGCCACCGACGCGGACGGAACGGCGCGATCGGCGTCAGTGCGATGGTGTGCGAGCCCAGCGGCAGGATGGGACCATGCGCGGAGAAGTTGTACGCCGTGGAGCCCGCAGGCGTGGCGGTGAGTACGCCATCGCAGATCAGCTCGTCGAGGCGGGTTTCGCCGTTGAGATCGATCTGGATATGCGCCGCCTGTCGCGTCTGGCGCAGCAGCGACACTTCGTTATAGGCCAGCGACGCCGTCGAGGTGCCGGACTCGGTCAGTGCCTGCATCTCGAGGGGACGCAGCTTGGCGGGTTCCGCAGCGGCGATGCGTTCGACCAGGCCATCGGGGCGATGATGGTTCATCAGGAAGCCCACCGTTCCCAGCTTCATGCCGAACACCGGCTTCCCCAGCGCACCATGGCGATGCAGCGTCTGCAGCATGAATCCGTCACCGCCGAGGGCGCAAAGCACATCGGCCTGATCGGGTGCGTGCGCACCGTGCTCGCGCTGCAACGTGGCCAGTGCCTGCTGGGCTTCGGGCGTCGGGCTGGCGAGAAAGGCGATGTGCGGATCGAGGGACATCCGTGGCTCCGGGCAGCAGCGTAACGATCAGGTGGCAGGGCAGCGGGCGATCATCGAGGTCACGTCGAGTGCTTTCGCGATCTTGTCGGGGTCGGTGATCATGAACGCGCCATGGTCGCGGGTCCAGTAGTCGTAGGCGAGCGTCCTGGTCCCAGGGTCGCTGAAAGAGAACGCGCCTTCCGCCTCTCGTGCCTCCAGCAACTTGCGTGTCGCGTCGAACGCCTCGATGCCCGCCTGCTGGAACAGGAGTCGACCACCCCCGTATTCGTCATGCAACCGCCTCTGCAGCTTCACGTTGGCGGTCAACATCGTCACCACCTGCTCTCGCTGCTCCGGTTGAGCCGGCAAGGTGTATCCGTTGCCACTGCAGGCCGAGTACGCGGAGATCGCAGACTCGACCTGCGCCCGCTCTTCGCGCGTCGGCCTGGCGGCGTCGGCGTGCCGTGCCGCCCATTGCTTGATGATGGGCGACATGAACACCGCAGCCGCACTCTCCGCACGCGCCTGGGCGGTATCGCCGGTGATCTGGTCGGCATAGACCGGCACACCCTGCACCTGTCCGACCTGCCTGGGTGGCTCGGCCGCACCCGCGACCATGGCCCACGACAACAACAGCCATCCTGCGATCCTGCGCATGCTGCATCTCCGGAAAACAATCGGGGCGACCCGTAGGTCGCCCCGATTCTAGCCACGAATCACGGACGGCGCGCGCCGTCCGCCTTCGTGGACATCAGCCCTGGGATGCCAGCTGTCCCAGCCGCTGCACGGCCACCGACGCCGTGGGGTAGTCCAGCGTCTTCTGCGCCGCAAGTTCATTGAGCATGCTGAGCGTGAAGCGCAGGCTCGCATCGTCCCGTCCCAGCCACGCCTTGACCTTGGCTTCGGCACTCCCGCCCGGGAGCGACAACACCTGGTTGGCCAGCGTGCGCTGGTGCGCGGCGAGTTCGTCGCGCAACACGCCACGGGCCACCGCATGCCAGCGACCGTCCACCTTGAGCGCTTCGATCTGGTCCTGCAGCCAGGGCAGGTGCAGGGCCTCGCCCAAGCGGTAATGGACCTTCGAGACCTCGACCGGCTTCAGCTTGCGCGCACGCGCCAGTTCGATGATGTCGCACGACGGCTCCAGATAAGGCAGTGCGGCGATCTGACCCGCCAGTGCAGCGGGCAATCCCTTGTCCTTCCATTCCTGCAGGCTGGCGTTGTAAGCGGGGCGCAGCGAATCGGGCAGCACGCCATCGGCCGCGCGGATCTCGTTGAACCCGTCGTGGTAGCGCTCGACCGCCGTGGAGATGGCAGGAATCGGACCTTGGCGGGTCAGCAGCCAGCGCGTGAAGTTGCGCTGCACCTGCCAGATCACCTGCAGCGCGTCGATCTGCACCGACTCCGGCACCTTGCCGTCGAGTGCGTCGATCTGGTTCCACAGCGCCCGCGCATCCAGCGTCTCGCGGGTGATGGTGAACGCCTTGGCGACTTCCGCCGGCGAACGGCCGGTATCTTCCTGCATGCGCAGGAGAAACGTCGCGCCCATCCGGTTGATGGTGGTGTTGGTAACGGCTGTGGCGATGATCTCGCGCTTCAGGCGGTGCGTCTCCATCTCCGAGGCGTACTTCTTCTGCAGAGGCTGCGGGAAGTAGCGCTGCAGCTCCTTGGACAGGTACGGATCCTCGGGAATATCGGACTCCAGCAGTTGCTGGAACGCCACCAGCTTCGAGTACGACAGCAATACCGACAGTTCCGGACGGGTCAGGCCCTGTCCGCGCGCCTTGCGCTCGGCCAGTTCCGCATCGGATGGCAGGAACTCGATCTGCCGATCCAGCAGGCCCTGCGACTCCAGCGTCTGGATGAAGTGCTGCTTGGAGCCCAGGCGCGAGACGCTCATCCGCTCCATCAGACTGATGGCCTGGTTCTGGCGGTAGTTGTCCCACAGCACCAGTTCGGCGACTTCATCGGTCATGTTCGCGAGCAGCGTGTTGCGCGCGTCCATCGACAGCTTCTTCGCCTGCACCACGCCGTTGAGCAGGATCTTGATGTTCACCTCGTGGTCCGACGTATCCACGCCGGCGGAGTTGTCGATGAAGTCGGTGTTGAGCAGCACACCATGCTGCGCGGCCTCGATGCGGCCAAGCTGGGTCAGGCCCAGGTTGCCGCCCTCGCCCACCACCTTGCAGCGCAGGTCGCGGCCGTCGACGCGCAGGCCATTGTTGGCGCGGTCGCCGACGTCGGCATGCGTCTCGCTGGCGGCCTTGACGTAGGTGCCGATGCCACCGTTCCACAACAGGTCGACCGGCGATTTCAGGATGGCGCTCATCAGTTCGTTCGGCGTCATCGACTTCACGCCTTCGGCGATGTCCAGCGCCGCGCGCACTTCCGGCGTGATCTCGATCGATTTCGCGCTGCGCGGATGGATACCGCCGCCCTTGGAGATCAGCTTGGCGTCGTAGTCGGCCCAGCTGGAGCGCGGCACCTTGAACATGCGATTGCGTTCCTTGAACGACTTCGCCGCATCCGGATTCGGGTCCAGGAAGATGTGGCGATGGTCGAACGCGGCCAGCAAGCGGATATGTTCCGACAGCAGCATGCCATTGCCGAACACGTCGCCCGACATGTCGCCGATGCCCACGCAGGTGAAGTCCTCGGTCTGGCTGTCGCGGTTCATCGCGCGGAAATGGCGCTTGACCGACTCCCACGCACCGCGCGCGGTGATGCCCATGCCCTTGTGGTCGTAACCGACCGAACCACCGGACGCGAAGGCATCGCCCATCCAGAAGCCATGCGCGATGGCCAGACCGTTGGCGATGTCGGAGAACGTGGCCGTGCCCTTGTCGGCGGCGACGACCAGGTACGGGTCGTCCTGATCGTGGCGCACCACGTCGACCGGCGGCACGATCCTGTTGCCGACGATGTTGTCGGTGATGTCCAGCAGACCCTGGATGAACAATTTGTAGCAGGCGATGCCTTCCGCCAGCACCGCATCGCGGTCGCCGCCCACCGGCGAGCGCTTCACGAAGAAACCGCCCTTCGCACCGACCGGCACGATGACCGTGTTCTTCACCATCTGCGCCTTCACCAGACCCAGCACTTCGGTACGGAAGTCCTCGCGACGGTCGGACCAGCGCAGGCCGCCACGGGCCACCGGACCAAAGCGCAGGTGCACGCCCTCCACGCGCGGACCGTACACGAAGATCTCGCGGTACGGACGCGGTTTCGGCAAGTCGGGCACCTTGGCCGAATCGAACTTGAAGCTGATCGTATGCGCCGGCTTCCCGTCCTTGCCCACCTGGTAGAAGCTGGTGCGCAATGTGGCTTCGATCGCGCCCATGAAGCCGCGAAGGATGCGGTCGTCGTCGAGACTGGACACTCGATCCATCAGTTTCAACAGCGACTGGTGCGCCGCGTCGACCTGCTGGTCGCGCTTGCCACTGCGTGCTTCGACCAACGCGGCGAGCGTCTTCTGCGCCGACTCGTCGTTGCCGGCCAGCGCTTTCAGTTGCGCCGCGAAACGCTCCTGACCCTCCTTGACCTGCGCCTTGCTTTCGTTGCCTGTCGCCGGGTCGAAGCGCGCCTCGAACAGTTCCACCAGCAGGCGGGCCAGCAACGGGTAGCGGTTGAGGGTCTCCTCGACATAGCTCTGCGAGAACGGCACGCCGGTCTGCAGCAGGTACTTGCAGTAGCCGCGCAGCAGCGCGACCTGCCGCCAGGCCAGGCCTGCGCACAGCACCAGCTTGTTGAATCCGTCATTCTCGGCATCGCCATGCCACACGCGGGCAAACGCGTCTTCGAACGCGGGGGCCAAGCGCTCGATATCGAACTCACCGCCCACCGGTTCGACCTCGAACTCCTGGATGTAACGCGCACCCTGAGCGGTCTCCAGCCGGAAAGGATGCTCCGAGATCACGCGCAGGCCCATGTTCTCCATCAGCGGCAGCGCGTCCGACAGCGGGATGTCGGTTTCCTGCCGGTACAGGTTCAGGCGCAGGCGGCCCTGGCCGGGACGCTTGCGGCGCGACTCGTGCAGGCTCAGGCGCAGGTCGTTGGCACCGGACAGCGAGGCGAGATGTTCGACATCGCGCGCGGCGCCCTCCGGCGAGACGACTTCGATGTAACCGGCGGGAAGCGCACGTCCGTAACCGCCCGCAAGCAGCAGGCCCTTGGATTCTCCATGGCGACCGATCAGGGTCTCGCGCAGGTCGTCCTGCCAGTTGCGCAACAGGTGGGCGATGTCGCCCTCGAGAGCCGACGTGTCCACCTCGACCTGCTCGCCGGCCTTCGGACGGATGGTGATATGCAGCTGCGCCAGCGGCGATTCGCCCAGCAGCACGCTGCTGTCGACGTACTCGCCACGCATGGCATCCTTCAGCAGCGCCTCGATGCGCAGGCGCACATCGGTGTTGAAGCGTTCGCGCGGAATGTAGACCAACGCCGAGTAGAACCGCCCGTAGCGGTCGCGACGCAGGAACAGCTTGCTGCGTACGCGCTCCTGCAGGCCGAGGATGCCCATCGAGGTACGGAACAGTTCTTCGTCGCTGGACTGGAACAGTTCTTCGCGCGGCAGCGTCTCGAGGATGTGCCGCAGCGCCTTGCCGCTGTGCCCGCTGGGGGACAGCCCGGACTTCTGCATCACGTACTCGTGGCGCTCGCGCACCAGCGGGATCTCCCACGGCCGGCGGTTGTAGGCGCTGGAGGTATACAGGCCGATGAAACGCTGCTCGGCGATCGGATTACCCTGCGCGTCGAACTCCAGCACGCCGATGTAATCCATGTTGCCCGGGCGATGCACCGTGGAACGGCGATTGGTCTTGGTGAGGATCAACGCATCCACCGAACCGCCCTGCGGCAGATAGTGCGCGGCCAGTGTCTTGATGTTGCGCGGTGGCGTGGTGTCGCCCTCGCGCAGCAGGCCCAGGCCGCTGTCTTCGACGGCGGCGAGGATGCCGGTGCGCTTCTCGACCCGGTACTCGCGATAGCCGAAGAAAGTGAAATGGTCGGCAGCCGCCCAGCGCATGAACTCCTGCGCTTCGCGACGCCCATCGTCGTCCACCGGCATCCTGCGTGTGGCCATGTCGTCGGCCAGTGCCAGCATCTTCTCGCGCATGCTGGACCAGTCGCGCACGATGGCGCGGACTTCATCCAGCACGCTGCGGATGCGCTTCTCGACTTGCGCCATTTCGTCGGGCGGCAGGCGGTCGATCTCCAGCAGCATCAGCGACTCATGCTTGCCCTCGCCCACCGCCGACACCTTGCCGGCCTTGTCTCGGGTGAAGCGGACCAGCGGGTGGCCCAGCACGTGCACGCCCACGCCCATCTCGGCCAGCGCCATGCTCACCGAATCGACGAGGAACGGCATGTCGTCATTGATGATCTGCAGCACGGTGTGCGGCGATTCCCAGCCATGCGACTTCTGCGTGGCGTTGAAGATGCGCACGTTGGCGCTGCCGGGCTTGCGGGTGCGCGCGAACGCCAGCGTGTCGACGGCAATCGCGGCCCAGCCGTCCGCATTGTGGTGCGGATACTCGTCTTCTTCCATGCGCTTGTAGAACGCGTCGGCGAACGCGCGTGCCTCGGCCTGCGCCGCTGCGCCCGACACGCGCTTGCGGATCGCCTCCATGATCGGCGCCAGCGAGAACGCTTCACCCGCCTTCACCGCCACGCTGCCCTGGGTCCCCGCGGCCTTGGCCGCCTTCGCCGGTCGGGCAGCCACCTTCTTGGTGGGCGTCGCCTTCGGGCTCACCGATGTGGCGGCCTTCGCGGCTTCCGGTTTGGACGACGGTTTCGAGGCTTTTTTCGGGCTGCGTGCAGCGTTCATGCAGGAAGTGACTCAACAATTGGTAGTCGAATGGTCATTGTATCTCCCGACGCCATGACAAAACTTGCTGCGAGGCGTCATTAGCTTGGCTTGCAATCGCACGCGAGTTTGTCTAGCGCGCATCGAATGGAACGGCTGTGGGGATGCCACTCGGCGGATCGACGAGAACGAGGCCACCATTCGGCAGCGCACGGAGGAACGCGTCACCCGTCACGCGTTCTTTACAAGTTCCAGCGCCGGCTTTGTGCACGGAAACGCCGTATTTTCAAGCCTGTCAAAATTCTGAACTGGACGGTATAGTCCAATCCGCATGCGCCCCTCCCCCGACCTCTCCGCGCCCGATCAACGTCGCGCCCGCGTCCACCAGGCCGTGCGGGAGCTCATGTCCGAGCAGGGCTTCCGCATCAGCATGGACACGGTCGCCGCGCGCGCAGGGTGTTCCAAGCAGACGCTTTATGCGCATTTCGGCAGCAAGCAGGAATTGCTGCGCAGCGTGATCGCGGAGCACCAGGATGTAGCGACGGCACGTCTGTCGCCGGTGGTGGAAGATCCACGCACTGCGCTGCTTTCCTTCGCCACCGAACACCTCCGGCATCTGTGCGATCCGGCCATCGTCTCGACCAGCCGCCTGCTGACGGCGGAGGCTCACCAGTTTCCCGACGAAGCGCGGGATCTGTACCGCCAGGCTTGCGATACTCTCGTCCAGCGTCTCGCCACCTGGTTGCAGCACGCCATGGACCAGGGCCGGCTGAGACATGACGATCCGCACTACGTCGCGGAGTTGCTGCTCAGCATGATCGTGGGAATGGACTTCGAAAGGCAGCGATTCGGCGTGGGGCACCGCGCTGGCGACCGCGCGCGCCGGCGCTGGGCCGAATTCGCGGTAGATGCCTTTCTGCGTGCTTTCGCCCCTTCGCCCGACACCCCCGTCACCGCTTCCGACGCGCCCTCCGGGCGTCGCATCCGGTCACCGCATTCCCTTCCCACGTCTGCAAGAAAAAGAAACGGAGCTTCCCCATGACGTCCCCCGTCCGTTCCCTCGCCCTCGCCAGTGCCTTGCTGGTGATCCTTGCCGCCTGCAGCAAGCCAGAACAGCAGCAGATGCCGCCGCCCGAGGTGGTGGTACTCAGCGCCACCCCGCGGGACGTGCCGCTGCAGCGCGATCTGGTGGGCCGCCTGTCCCCCGTCCGCAGCTCGGATGTGCGCGCGCGCGTCGCCGGTGTCGTGCAGAAGCGCGTCTACCAGGAAGGCAGCGACGTCAAGGAAGGCCAGACGCTGTTCCTCATCGACCCCGCACCGCTGCAAGCCTCGTTGAGCGGTGCGCAGGCCAACCTGGCCTCGGCGCAAGCCACGTACGCGAACGCCAAGGCCTCGGCGGACCGTGCGCGCCAGCTGGCACCGCAGAAGTTCGTGTCCAAGTCGGACCTGGACAACGCGGAAGCCGCTGAGCGTAGCGCCGCCGCCGCCGTGCAGCAGGCCCGTTCGAGCGTCGAGACCGCGCGCATCAACCTGGGCTATGCCTCGGTCACTGCCCCGATCTCCGGCCGCGCCGGCAAGCAGCAGGTCACGGAAGGCGCGCTCGTGGGCCAGGGCGATGCCACGCTGCTGACCACCATCGACCAGATCGATTCGCTGTACGCGAACTTCTCGATGAGCTCCAGTGAAATGCAGGCCCTCCAGCAGGCCCAGGGCGCTGGCAAGGTGCAACTGGCTGGCGAGGGCCAGCGCACGGTGCAGATCGTGCTGCCCAACGGGCAAGTGCTCGACCAGACCGGCACGCTGGATTTCTCCGATACCGTCGTCGATCCCGCGACCGGCAGCGTTTCGTTGCGCGCCACCGTGCCGAACGCCGACCGCACCCTGCTTCCGGGCACGTTCGTGACCCTGCGCGCGACGCTGGGCGAACAGAAGGGCGCGTTCCTGATCCCGCAGGGTGCGATCCAGCGCGACACCGTCAGTGCCTATGCCATGGTCATCGGCAAGGACGGCAACGTGGTGCGCAAGAACGTCAGTACGCAACAGGCGATCGGCGCCGACTGGCTGGTCACCGACGGTCTGGCCGCTGGCGACCAGGTCATCGTCGAAGGCCTGCAGAAGGTCAAGGAAGGCGCGCCGGCCAAGGGCGTCACCGCCGAACAGGCTGCGGCTGCCAAGGCGGCGCAGGCCAAGCCCGCGCCTGCGCAAGGCAAGGCCGAGTAAGAAGGACCCTCCCCCATGCCCAAGTTCTTCATCAACCACCCGATCTTCGCCTGGGTCGTGTCGATCCTGATCTCGCTCGCCGGCGTGATCGCGATCCTCAACCTCGGCGTCGAATCCTATCCGTCCATCGCGCCCCCGCAGGTCACGGTCAGCGCGACCTATCCCGGTGCCAGCGCAGAGACCACCGAGCGCTCCGTCACCCAGGTCATCGAGCAGCAACTGACCGGCATCGACAACCTGCTGTACTTCAGTTCCAGCTCCAGCTCGGCCGGCCAGGCCTCGATCACCCTGACGTTCCAGACTGGTACCGACGCAGACATCGCGCAGGTGCAGGTGCAGAACAAGGTGTCGCTGGCCACGCCGCGCCTGCCCAGTGAGGTCACCGCACAGGGCGTGGTGGTGGCGAAAGCCAACGCGGGCTTCCTGATGGTGGTGGGCCTGCAGTCCGACAACGCCAGCATCGACCGCAACCGCCTGAACGACATCGTCGCTTCGCGCGTGCTGGACCAGATTGCGCGCGTGCCGGGTGTGGGCAGCACCCAGCACTTCGGTTCCGAGTACGCCATGAACCTGTGGCTGGACCCGGGCAAGCTGCAAGGCTTCAACCTGTCGGCCACCGAGGTGCTGACGGCCGTGCGTGCGCAGAACGTGCAGTTCGCCGCCGGCTCCGTCGGCTCCGATCCCGCGCCGGAAGGCCAGGCCTTCACGGCAACCGTGTCCGCCGAAGGTCGCTTCACTTCGCCAGAGCAGTTCGAGCAGATCATCCTGCGCGCCAACAACGATGGCTCCACCGTGCGCCTGAAGGACGTCGCACGCGTCGAGTTCGGCGCGCAGAACTTCGGCTTCGACACCCAGTTCAACGGCAAGCCGGTCGGCGCGTTCGCCATCCAGCTGCTGCCGGGCGCCAACGCATTGAACGTGGCCGACGCCGTTCGCGCGAAGATGGATGAACTGTCGCCGAGCTTCCCGCCGGGCGTCAGCTGGTTCTCGCCGTACGACACCACCACGTTCGTCAAGATCTCGATCGAGGAAGTGGTCAAGACGCTGATCGAGGCGGTGATCCTGGTGTTCCTGGTGATGCTGGTGTTCCTGCAGAACTTCCGCGCCACCATCATCCCCACCCTCGTCATCCCGGTCGCCCTGCTGGGCACGTTCTGGGGCCTCAGCCTGATCGGCTTCACCATCAACCAGCTGACGATGTTCGCGCTGGTGCTGGCCATCGGCATCGTGGTCGACGACGCCATCGTGGTGATCGAGAACGTCGAACGCATCATGGCGGAAGAGAAGCTGCCGCCGCGCGAGGCGACGATCAAGGCCATGGGCCAGATCACCGGCGCCGTGATCGCGATCACCGTGGTGCTGGCGGCGGTGTTCATCCCGTCCGCCTTGCAGGGTGGCGCCTCGGGCGAGATCTACAAGCAGTTCGCACTGACCATCGCCATCTCGATGGCGTTCTCCGCCTTCCTGGCGCTCGGCTTCACGCCGGCGCTGTGCGCGACCTTCCTCAAGCAGCACGAGCACGACAGCCACGAGAAGAAGAACGTCATCTTCCGGACGTTCGAGAAGTACTACGGCAAGCTCGAGAAGACGTACGTGGGCCACATCGGTTCGGCCATCAAGCATGCGCCGCGCTGGATGATCGTGTTCGCGCTGCTGACGGTGCTGGCGGGCTTCATGTTCACCCGGCTGCCCAGCAGCTTCGTGCCCGAGGAGGACCAGGGCTACGCGCTGGCCATCGTGCAGCTGCCGCCCGGCAACTCCCTGCAGAAGACCAAGGAGGTCTTCAACCAGGTCCGCGGCACGCTGCAACAGATGGACGGCTTCGACGGCGTGATGGAAGTGGCGGGCTTCAGCTTCCTTGGCCGAGGCGAGAATGTCGGCATGGCCTTCATCCGCCTCAAGCCGTGGGACGAACGCGACGTTACCGTGCCCGAGTTCATCCAGCAGGCCAACCAGCGCTTCTACGGCATCAAGGGCGCACAGATCTTCGTGGTGAACCTGCCGACGATCCAGGGCCTGGGCCAGTTCGGTGGCTTCGACATGTGGCTGCAGGACCGCGCCGGCCTGGGTGAAGAAGCCCTGATGGCGGCGCGCAACCAGCTGCTGGGCGCGGCCTCGCAGGACCAGAGCCTGATGGCCGTGCGTCCCAACACCCTGGAGAATGCACCGCAGCTGCAGTTGCACGTGGATCGCGTGCAGGCGCAGGCGATGGGCATGTCGTTGAGCGACATCTACAACGGCATCCAGCTGATGCTGGCGCCGGTCTACGTCAACGACTTCTTCTACGAAGGCCGCATCAAGCGCGTGAACATGCGCGCGGACGCGCCCTACCGCACGGGGGCGGAGTCGCTGGCGAGGATCTACTCGCCCAGCAGCCAGCAGACCGATGCCAACGGTGGCCGCGCCATGATCCCGTTGTCGAATGTGGTGCAGTCGTCGTGGGCGTCGGTGCCTCCGGCGCTGTCGCGCTACAACGGCTACTCCGCGGTGAACATCAATGGTTCGGCCGCACCGGGCAGTTCGTCCGGCCAGGCGATGACCACGATGGAGAACATCGTCACCGACCAGCTGCCGCAGGGCTTCGGCTATGACTGGAGCGGCATGTCGTACCAGGAGATCCTGGCCGGCAACAGCGCCACGCTGCTGATGGTGCTGTCGATCGTGGTGGTGTTCCTGTGCTTGGCCGCCCTGTACGAGAGCTGGTCGATCCCGGTCGCCGTGCTGCTGGTGGTACCGCTGGGCGCCCTGGGCGCGCTGGCGTTCACCATGCTGCGCGGCTTGTCGAACGACCTGTTCTTCAAGATCGGCCTGATCACCATCATCGGCCTGGCGGCCAAGAACGCCATCCTGATCGTCGAATTCGCGGTGATGGAGCGCAAGCAGGGCAAGACACTGCGCGACGCGGTGATCTCGGCGTCGCACCTGCGTTTCCGACCGATCCTGATGACCTCGTTCGCCTTCATCATGGGCGTGCTGCCGATGGCCATCTCGACCGGTGCGGGCGCGAACGCCCGCCACGCCATCGGCACCGGTGTCATCGGCGGCATGTTCTTCGCCACGTTCCTGGGCCTGCTGCTCATCCCGGTGTTCTTCGTGGCCGTGCGGCGCGTGCTGGGCGACAAGATGGACGAGCCGTCGAAGGAGTACTTGCTGGAGCGGGATAAACCGGCCTCGCGCTGAGCATCGCGCCCCGTTCGAAAAGCCCCGGCCCCGCCGGGGCTTTTCGTATCCCCGTCTGCGGACAGCGGGAGCCGCGCCCTGCCCGCAACCGAGGGCGGGGCGCGTCAGCACCGGAGCCCTCCCCTCCCTGCCTGACCTCCCGCACTTCTTGCGGCCGTCTCAATTCGTGATAATCCGACGATTGATCCTGTCGATCATGTCGCCTCC